>NZ_JBAPLU010000013.1:0-114039 GCF_037083825.1 Klenkia sesuvii | reverse complement strand
GCCGGGGCGCCGACCCCCCCGGGGGGGGGGGCGCCGCGTCGTCGTCGGGGCCCAGTGGGTTCCTCGGGGGCGGTCAGCTCGTCGCCAGGTGAGGTCGTTGAACGCTGCTGCACTCGGCGTCCGGCCCTGCGGCACTCGGCCGTTCGGCTCACCGGCCGGGCCGGACGGCGCCGACCGAGGTTTTTCGTGTAACCCCGGGTCACGCCTGCGTCCACTCGCGCCGGGCGGACCGTCGACGTACGGCCGAACGGGTCATTCTCCTGAGCCTGGCTCACGACCACCGTGGAACCCCTCCGGTGCTGGTCGTGCAGGCGGGGACCCGGCACCGGTCCGCCCGAGAAGTCCCTCCCAGCAGGCAACGTCGAACAGGGGTGCACGTGCTCTCCAGGACCACCACCACCCCCGGGCAGGGACGCCACCGCGTCCTCGCCCGGGGCGGGATCGTCGCGGTCGCGGCGGCCCTGACCATGACCGGGGGTGCCGGCCTCGCGTCGGCCGCCCCGGCCGACGTCGCGGCACGAGCCGGCCAGGACCCGGTCTCGCTCAGCCCCGACCAGCTCCGCCAGGTGCAGGACCAGGTGTCCGCTCGGCTGGCGGGCGACCGTCCGGCGGGCCTGCCGGCGAGCGGGCCGGCGTCCTTCTTCGTGGAGACGGCGACCCCGTCGACCTCGGAGGTCTACACGCAGGCGCTGCCCGGCGGGGAGGCCGCTGCCGGGGCTGCGGCCGCCCAGGCCCAACCGGCCGCGGAGGCCGCCGCCGCACAGGTCGCCGCCGAGGTCCCGGCCGCGGTGCCGGCCGCCGAGGTGCTCTACACGACGTCCACGGTGCTCTCGGGGGTGGCCGTCCGGGCCGACGCCGCCGACTACGACGCGCTCGTCGCGCTGCCCGACGTCGTGGCCGTGCACCCCATCACCCCCAAGCAGGTGAGCAACACCGGCGCCGCGTCGGTCGTGCAGGCCGTGCAGGCATGGCAGGACCTCGGCAACACCGGCGCCGGCGTCTCGATCGGCATCATCGACACCGGCATCGACTACACCCACACCGACTTCGGCGGCAGCGGCAGCGTCGACCAGTTCGACACGCTGCAGTCCTACGAGGCCCAGCCCGCCCCCGCCGGCGTCTTCCCGAACGCCAAGGTGGTCGGCGGCTACGACTTCGTCGGCGACAGCTACGACGCCGACCCCACCAGCCCGAGCTACCAGCCGGTCGCCATGCCCGACCCCAACCCGCTGGACTGCAACGGCCACGGCACCCACGTCGCGGGCACCTCGGCCGGCTACGGGGTGAACGCCGACGGCAGCACCTACCGAGGCGGCTACACCGACGGCGTGCCGGGCGACCTGCGCATCGGGCCCGGCATGGCGCCCGAGGCCGACCTCTACGCGCTCAAGGTCTTCGGCTGCGACGGCTCGACCGACGTCACCATGCAGGCCATCGAGTGGGCGCTGGACCCCAACTCCGACGGCGACCCCAGCGACCACCTCGACGTGGTCAACCTGTCGCTGGGCTCGGACTACGGCCTGGCCGACGACGCCGACTCCCTGGCCATCGACCGGGCGATGCAGCTGGGCATGCTCACCGTCCTGGCCGCGGGCAACGCCGGGGACAGCTACGACATCGGCGGCTCGCCGGGCAACGCCCCGCGCGGCATCGGCGTCGCGGCCAGCAACGACGGCTACGGCGTCTTCGACGGCTGGCAGGTGACCGCGCCCGCCGGCCTGGTCGACGGCACCCGGCCGGGCCTGCGGTCGATCGCCTACAGCGACGTCGACGAGGCCGGGGCCACCGAGCCCGACGTCACCGGCGACCTGCTGCTCCCGCCGGCTGGCAACGAGTCGGCCTGCGCGCCGCTCCCGGCCGGGTACGCCGACGGGCGCATCCTGTTGATCGAGGCCGACGGGTTCACCTGCGGCTCGGTGGCGAAGGGCACCAACGCCACGGACGCCGGCGCGACCGGCTTCCTCATCATCGGTGACGACGACCTGCTCGAGACCGGCATCACCGGTGTCGCGGCCATCCCGGGCATCCTCGTGCCGGCCACCGACGGGGCCGCCCTGCGCGACGCCGTCGCCGGCGGGCAGTCCGTCACCGTCACCTTCGGGCCGAGCCTGAAGGACGCCTCGACCTACACCGACCCCGAGCAGGTCGACCTGCTGGCCTCGTTCTCCTCGCGGGGCGTGCGCCAGGAGGACGGCGCCAAGCCCGACGTCACCGCCCCCGGTGTCACGCTGTTCTCGGCCGGTGTCGGGCAGGGTTCCGGCGGCGCGAGCCTGTCGGGCACCTCGATGGCCACCCCGGTGACCGCCGGCGTCACCGCGCTGGTCCGCGCGGCGCACCCGGAGTGGACCACCGAGGAGGTCAAGGCCGACCTCATGAACACCGCGACCCACGACCTCTACACCGGGCCGGGGCAGACCGGTGACCGGTACGGGCCCAACCGGGTCGGGGCCGGCCGCATCGACGCGGCTGCCGCGCTGCGCAACGAGGTGCTCGCCTACGCCGAGGCCGGCTCGGGCGTGGTGACGGCGTCCTTCGGCGTCGTCGAGGTCGACCAGGAGCAGGTCAGCGCGACCAAGACCATCACCGTCGCCAACAAGGGCGGCCGCGCCGCGGTCTACCGGGTCAGCTACGACGCCCTGGTCGACCAGCCCGGTGTGCAGTACGCGCTGTCCGCGCAGCGGCTCACCGTGCCCCCGGGCCAGAGCCGCACGGTCACCGTCACGATGACCGCCACCCAGGACCAGCTGCTCAAGGTGGCCGACCCGACCGTGGTCACCGACGACGGCCGGCAGTTCCTCGGCGAGGCCAGCGGCCGCGTCGTCCTCGCCCCGACCAACAACCGGGGCGAGGTGCTGCGGGTGCCGGTGCACGCCAACCCGAAACCGGCGTCGACCCTGCAGGCGTCGCCGTCCGAGGACGGGTCCACCCTCACCCTCACCCTCACCGGCGAGGGCGTGGCCAACGGCGACCTGTTCGACCCCACGAGCTACACCTCCCTGGTGAGCGGGTTCGAGCAGCTGGGCACCAGCCCCGAGATGCCGAAGTGCGCGGGTGAGCCGGCCAGCACCTGCTACAAGAGCGAGCTCGAGCGCTCGGTCGACCTGGCCGCGGTGGGTGTGGCCTCCGACGCCCGGCAGTACCGCGACGCCGGGCTGTACTTCGCGGTCGCCTCGCACGGCACGGAGACCACGCCGCTCGCGCCGATCTCGACCAGCATCGTGCTGGACGCGACCGGGGACGGCGTCTGGGACTACCTGGTCACCACGACCAGCATCACCGACTACGACCTGCCGCTGGTGGTCGTCGCCGACCGCGACGGCAACCTGGTCGGACCCGGTGGTGAGCCCTACGTGGCCCCGCTGAACCTCTACGACGGCCTGGTCGACACCAACGTGTTCGACTCCGACGTCAAGGTGTTCGGCGTGCCGCTGTCGGCCCTGCCCGAGGTCACCGGACGCATCACGTTCGGCGTCCAGTCGACCAGCTACACCGGCACCGTCGACGACGTCGGCACGGTCACCTCGGCCACCGGTCAGGTGGAGCTCGCGCAACAGGCGATGAGCTTCGACCCGACCGCGCCGGGCCTGTCGTTCACCAGCGACGGCGAGACCGCGCTGGTGGTGCCGGCGACCGACGGCACGCAGCTGGCCGTCACCCAGGACGCGGCCTCCTACGCCGCGGACACCGCGGTCGGCGGCGACAAGGGTGCGATGGTCGTGCTGCACCAGAACTCGGGCGCGGCCGGCCGGTACCAGTCGGTGCCGGTCGCCCCCGGCGCCGGGGCCGACGCGACCTCGACCGGGACGACGGCGCCGCCGGCGGACACCACCCCGGTGGAGCCGACGACGCCGCCGGACCAGCAGGTGACCGAGCCCCCGGCACCCCCGGCCTCGGACGCCCCTGAGGGGGCACCCGCGGGCTGATCACCGCACGGCACGCCGGCACCCCCCGCGACGCACCACCTGCGGGGGGTGCCGGTGCGTCCGGGTGCCGGTGGGCCGGGGGCGGGGCACTAACCTCTCGTCCCATGCGCCTGGCAGTGATCCCTGGAGACGGCATCGGCCCCGAGGTGGTCGCCGAGGGCCTCAAGGTCCTGGGCGAGGTCGCCCCCGACGTGGCGGCCACCCACTACGACCTGGGCGCGGCCCGCTGGCAGCGCACCGGCGAGCTGCTGCCCGACAGCGTGCTCGACGAGCTGCGCGGGCACGACGCGATCCTGCTCGGCGCGGTCGGCGACCCCGGGGTGCCCTCCGGCATCCTCGAGCGCGGCCTGCTCCTCAAGCTGCGCTTCGAGCTCGACCACCACGTCAACCTGCGCCCGGCCAAGCTCTACGACGGCGTCACCGGCCCGCTGGCCGCCCCCGGCGAGGTGGACATGGTGTGCGTGCGCGAGGGCACCGAGGGGCCCTACGTGGGCAACGGGGGAGTGCTGCGCCGCGACACCCCGCACGAGCTGGCCACCGAGGTCAGCCTGAACACCGCCTTCGGCGTCGAGCGGGTCGTGCGCTACGCCTTCGAGAAGGCCGTGACCCGCCCGCGCAAGCACCTCACCCTGGTGCACAAGACCAACGTGCTCACCCACGCCGGCTCGCTCTGGTCGCGCACGGTCGAGGAGGTCTCCACCGAGTTCCCCGAGATCAGCGTGGCCTACCAGCACGTCGACGCGGCGTCGATGTTCTTCGTCACCGACCCCGGCCGCTACGACGTGATCGTCACCGACAACCTGTTCGGCGACATCATCAGCGACATCGCCGCCGCCGTCACCGGGGGCATCGGCCTGGCCGCCAGCGGCAACATCGACGCCTCGGGCACGAACCCCTCGATGTTCGAGCCGGTGCACGGCTCGGCGCCCGACATCGCGGGCCAGGGCAAGGCCGACCCCACCGCCACCGTGCTGTCGGTCGGTCTGCTGCTGGACCACCTGGGTCGTACCGAGCAGGCCCGCAAGGTCAACGCCGCGGTCGCCTTCGACCTGTCCACCCGGGACGCGGCGCAGCCGGTGCGCACCGCCGAGGTGGGCGACCGCCTGGCCGCCCTCGCCGGCGGCTGATCCGCCGGCCGGCCTCGCGGGGGTCGGCGCAGCGGCCGTGTGGGCGCGCACCCGTCTCCCGGGTGCGCGCCCACGCTGCTGTCCAGCCCCGGCCCGCCGCAGGTTCGCGCACCCGCCGCCCCGGTGCGCGCCCACGCGACTCACCCGGAGCGGTCGACCGCCTGCGCGCGCAACGCGCGTCGCGGTGCGCCCGGAACGGGCAGCGCCGGGACGGGCAGTGCTGGGAAGGGCAGCGCCGGGACGGCAGCCCGCGGACGGCGGGTGGCTTGCCCGGCGCCGCGCCGGGGTGCGATCATCGGCGGCGATGCACACCACCGGCACGATCATCATCACCTAGCGCGCAGTCGTCCCCGACTGCGCGCTGACCTCCCGCACCCCGGGAGGTTTTTTTGTGCCCGGACCCGTCCTGCGAGGAGCACCCCGTGAACCCCACCCGTGTAGAGGTCTTCGACACCACGCTGCGCGACGGCGCCCAGCGCGAGGGCATCACCTACTCGGTGGCCGACAAGCTCGCCGTCGCCCGGCTGCTGGACTCCGTCGGGGTCTCCTACATCGAGGGCGGCTGGCCGGGCGCCCTGCCCAAGGACACCGAGTTCTTCGCCCGCGCCCGAACCGAGCTGCAGCTGCGGCACGCCGTCCTGGTCGCCTTCGGTGCCACCCGCAAGGCCGGCACCCGGGTCGAGGACGACGCCCAGGTGCGCGCCCTGCTGGAGTCGGAGGCCCCGGTGGTGTGCCTGGTGGCCAAGAGCGACCCCCGGCACGTGCGCGACGCCCTGCGCACCACGCCCGAGGAGAACCGGGCGATGGTCGCCGACACCGTCGCCTTCCTGGTCGGCCACGGCCGGCGGGTGTTCGTCGACTGCGAGCACTTCTTCGACGGCTACGCCGCCGACCCCGACCACGGCGTGGCCGTCCTGCAGGCCGCGTTCGACGCCGGCGCCGAGGTCGGTGTCCTGTGCGACACCAACGGCGGCATGCTGCCCGCGGGCATCACCCGGGTGGTCACCGAGGTCCGCGCCCGGGTGCGCGGGCAGCTGGGCATCCACTGCCAGGACGACACCGGCTGCGCGGTCGCCAACTCCCTCGCCGCGGTCGACGCCGGGGTCACCCAGGTGCAGGGGACGGCGAACGGCTACGGCGAGCGCGCCGGCAACGCCAACACCTTCACGCTGATCGGCAACCTGGTGACCAAGATGGGCCTGCCCGTCGTGCCCGAGGAGTGCCTGCCCGAGCTCACCCGGGTCAGCCACGCGATCGCCGAGCTGGCCAACCTGACCCCCGACGACCACCAGCCCTTCGTCGGCGCCTCGGCGTTCGCGCACAAGGCCGGCCTGCACGCCAGCGCCATCAAGGTCAGCCCCGAGCTGTACAACCACCTCGACCCCGCGGCCGTCGGCAACGACATGCGCATCCTGGTCACCGAGATGGCCGGCCGGGCCTCGGTCGAGCTCAAGGGCCGCGAGCTGGGCGTCGACCTCGCCGGGCAGGGCGAGGCCGTCGGCCGCGTGGTGACCGCGGTCAAGGAGCGCGAGGCCCGGGGCTGGTCCTACGAGGCCGCCGACGCCTCGTTCGAGCTGCTGCTGCGCAGCGAGCTGCCGGCCGCCCCGGCCCCGCTCTTCGAGCTGGAGAGCTGGCGGACCACCGTCGAGCACCGCGCCGACGGCGAGGTGGTCAGCGAGGCGGTGGTCCGGGTGGCCCTGCCCGACGTCGACGGCGGCACCGAGCGGGTCGTGGCGGTGGGGGAGGGCAACGGCCCGGTGAACGCGCTGGACAACGCGCTGCGCGCCGCCCTGGTGGGGCGGTGGCCGCAGCTGGCCGAGGTCGCCCTCAGCGACTACAAGGTGCGCATCCTGGGCTGGACCGGGGGTACGTCTGCGACCACCCGGGTGCTGGTGGACACCGCGGACAAGGCGGGGGAGTGGACCACCGTCGGGGTGCACGAGAACGTGGTCGAGGCCTCGTGGCTGGCCCTCGTCGACGCCCTCACCTACGCGGTCAGCTGCCGCTGAGCGGGTCGACCCGCGACCGCAGCAGGCAGAACTCGTTGCCCTCGGGGTCGGCGAGCACGTACCAGGTCATGTCCTCGGTGATCGGTCCCTGGCCGACGTCGGCGTGCACGGCGCCCCCCACGACACGCTCCGCGCGCCGCGGGCCCCTACGCCGGGGCCGAAGTGACGAGGTCGTCGTCGGCGTCCTGCACCTCCCAGCCGAGCACCCGGGCCCAGAACCCGGCCAGCGCGGCGGGGTCGGAGCAGTTGACGACGACCGACGTGATCCGGGCTGCCATGCCGCCCGATCATGGCCCGCCGCGTGCCCGGTCGCACATCAGTAGCCTCGACCCGTGCGCATCGTCCGTTACGCCTCACCCACCGGCATGTCCTTCGGCGTCCTCGACGGCGACGGCCAGGTCGCCCAGATCGAGGGCCACCCCTTCGGCCAGATCAGCTTCACCGGTCAGCGGCACGCCGCGGCCGACGTCCGGCTGCTCTCGCCCATCCTGCCCAGCAAGGTGGTCTGCGTCGGCAAGAACTACGCCGACCACGTCGCCGAGATGAAGACGGGTGACGCGCCGGAGCAACCGCTGATCTTCCTGAAGCCCTCCACCTCGGTGATCGGCCCCGGTGACGCGATCCGCATCCCGCCGGGCAGCACCAACGTGCACCACGAGGCCGAGCTGGCCGTCGTGATCGGCGCCCGTGGGGCCCGGCACGTCACCGAGGAGCAGGCGGCGGCCAGCATCTTCGGCTACACGATCGGCAACGACGTCACCGAGCGCGACATGCAGCGGGCCGACAACCAGTGGACCCGGGCGAAGGGCTTCGACTCCTTCTGCCCGATCGGCCCCTGGATCGAGACCGACCTGCCCGGCATCGGCAAGGACCCCTCCGACCTCGGCGTGACCTGCACCGTCGACGGCGAGCTGCGCCAGGACGGGCGCACCAGCCAGCTGCTGTTCGGCATCCCGACGCTGATCTCCTACATCTCGCAGGTGATGACGCTGCTGCCCGGCGACGTCGTGCTCACCGGCACCCCGGCCGGCGTCGGCCCGCTGCGTGCCGGGGGGTCGGTGACCGTCGCCATCGAGGGGCTGGGCGAGCTCACCAACTCCGTCACGGGTGCGGACACGACGTCCACCGCCCGATGAGCGCCGTGACCCCGGGCGCGGTCCGCACGCGCTTCTGCCCCTCGCCCACGGGCACGGTGCACGTCGGCGTCATGCGCGCCGCGCTGTTCAACTGGGCCTACGCCAAGCACACCGGTGGCCAGTTCGTCTTCCGCATCGAGGACACCGACGAGGCGCGCAACACCGAGGAGTCCTACCGGCACCTGCTCGACAGCCTGCGTTGGCTGGGCCTGGAGTGGGACGAGGGGCCCGAGGTCGGCGGCCCGCACGGTCCCTACCGGCAGTCCGAGCGGGGGGAGATCTACCGCGACGTGCTCGCCAAGCTCGTCGAGGGCGGGCACGCCTACGAGTCGTTCTCCACGCCCGAGGAGGTCGCTGCCCGTCGCGTGGCTGCCGGGCAGGACCCCAAGCAGGGGTACGACGGCGCCGACCGCGAGACCACCGACGCACAGAAGGCCGCGTTCCGCGCCGAGGGCCGCCAGCCGGTGCTGCGGCTGCGCATGCCCGACACCGACCTCTCCTGGGACGACCTGGTGCGCGGTGAGGTCAGCTTCGCCGCCGGCGCCGTCCCCGACTTCGTGCTCGCCCGGGCCGGTGGACAGCCGCTGTACACCCTGGTCAACCCGGTCGACGACGCCCTCATGGGCATCACCGACGTGCTGCGCGGGGAGGACCTGCTCTCCTCCACCCCTCGGCAGCTCGCGCTCTACACCGCGCTCACCGACGTCGGCCTCGCGCAGGGCGCCCCCCGCTTCGGGCACCTGCCGCTGGTCATGGGGGAGGGCAACAAGAAGCTGTCCAAGCGCGACCCGACGTCCAACCTGGACCTCTACCGCGAGCGAGGCTTCCTGCCCGAGGGCCTGGTCAACTACCTGGCGCTGCTGGGCTGGGCGATCGCCGAGGACCGCGACGTGTTCTCGCCCGCCGAGATGGTCGAGGCCTTCGACGTCCGGCGGGTCAGCCCGAATGCGGCCCGCTTCGACCTGAAGAAGGCCGAGGCGATCAACGCCACCCACCTGCGTGCGCTGCCGGTCGAGGAGTTCGTCACCCGGGTGACGCCCTACCTGGCCGACGCCGGGCTGGTCGAGGCCACCCCGACGCCGGAGCAGCAGCGGGTCCTCGACGCGATCGCGCCGCTGGCCCAGGAGCGCATGGTCGTCCTGTCGGAGGCGGTCGGACTGCTGGGCTTCCTGTTCGTCGACGAGGTGGCCTTCGACGAGGTGGCGGTCGCCAAGCAGCTCTCGGGCCCCGACGCGGTCGAGGTGCTCGACGCCGCCACCGCGGCGCTCACCGCGCTGCCGGAGTGGACGACCGAGGCGCTCGAGGCCGCCCTGCGGCAGGCCCTGGTCGACGAGCTGGGCCGCAAGCCCCGCCAGGCCTTCGGCCCGGTGCGGGTGGCCATCAGCGGCCGCACCGTCAGCCCCCCGCTGTACGAGTCCATGGAGCTGCTCGGGCGCGAGGCGTCGCTGGCCCGGCTGGCCCGGGCCCGGCAGGTCGCGGGCGCGTGACCCGGGGCGGAGGGGTCCACGACGGGTCCGTCGACGGGGGCGTCGACGGGGCACCCGACGGGGCCCCGGACGGGGACGGCGTCGGTGCCTACGCGGGTCCGCCGGCGACCGGGCGGTGGGGCTCGGGCGACCTGGTCCCGCGTGCCTGGGTGCCGGCACCCGGCCCGCCGCTGCACGGCCCGCCGCTGCCCGGACCTCCGCTGCCCGGACCTCCGCTGCCCGGACCTCCGCTGCACGGCCTCCCGCCGCCCGGGCTCCCGCTGCCCGGCCCGTCACAGACCGGTCCGCCGTGGTCCGCGCAGGCCGTGGCGGGCCCGCCGGCCGGGCGCCCGGTTACCCCGCCCGGGGTGCCGCCCTTCGACGAGCCCCGGCCCTACGCCTGGCTGATGCGGGCCCGCGACTGGGTCTGGTGGCGTCCGCTGCTGGGCCTGCTGCTGTTCACCGTGCTGTACGCGGTGGCCGCCGTCGTCGTGGTGGTCGCGGTCGCGTTCACCGGCGTGGTCCCCGTTGCCGACCTGCTCGAGCTGACCGACCCCGGTGTGCTGCTGATGACCAACCTGTCGCTCATCGTGGCCATCCCGATCGTGTGGGCCGCGTGGGCGGTCGCCCACGGGCTGGGGCGGGGGTGGTCGTCCTCGGTGACCGGGAAGCTGCGCCGCCGGCTGCTGGTGCCCCTCACCTGGCGGGCGCTGGCCACCGTCGGCGTGGGCGTCGTCGTCACCATCGGAATCTCGCTCACCGACGGCCCGGTCCGCCTCACCGGGCCCGACGGCAGCTACGTGTGGCTGCTGCTCGTCGTGCTGCTCACGACCCCGCTGCAGTCGGCCGCCGAGGAGTTCGTGTTCCGCGGGTACCTCAGCCAGACGGTCGCCGCGTGGTTCCGCACCGAGCGCACCGGGGCAGTGGTCGCGGCCGTGCTGACCGCGGCGCTGTTCTCCGCCGCGCACGCCCCGCCCGACGTCCTCACCTTCCTCGACCGCTTCGTCTTCGGCCTGGCCGCCTCCTGGGTCACCCGGCTCACCGGCGGGCTCGAGGCGGCGATCGTCCTGCACGCGGTCAACAACGTGGTGGTGTTCGTCCTCGCCGGCGCGCTGGGCGGCGACGTGGCCACCACCACCCCCGTCCTGGGCATCCAGTGGTTCGTGACGCTGCTCGACGTGCTGGTCATGGGTCTCTACGTGGCGGTCGTCGCCCACGCCCGTCGGCGCCTGCGGCCAGAGCTGGTCAGCCCGGCGGTGGACCTGCGGCGGCCGGTCGGGCCGCCTGTCTCGGCCCCGTCCTCGGCGCCGACGCAGGCCCTCACGCATGCCCCGACCTGGGCGCCCACCTGGGTGCCGGCTCCGCCGCTCCCACCGGTGACCGCCCGCCCCGCCCCGCCGGAGCCCGACGCGCGGTGGTCGCGCGAGGGGGGTGCGTGAACGGCTCCGGGGCATCAGGTACTGTCTTCGACGGCGCCGCAAGGCCCGCACAACAGCACAGCCCATGGGGTATGGGGTAATTGGCAGCCCGACGGTTTCTGGTTCCGTTAGTCTAGGTTCGAGTCCTGGTACCCCAGCGAGGAACGCTCCACCTCCTCCTGTACGATCTGCACTGAAGTTCTGGCCCCGTCGTCTAGCGGCCCAGGACGCCGCCCTCTCACGGCGGTAGCGAGGGTTCGAATCCCTTCGGGGCTACACCTCGAGAGCCCCCCACCTGCACAGATGGGGGGCTCTCGGCGTTCTGGGGGCGTTGACCGGGGGCTCCAGGTGGGATGTGATCGGGGTCTCATCCCACCTCAGCGCGGAGGCGTCCATGAGCAGGCTCCGGTTCGGTATCTTCCTGGCCCCGTTCCACCCGGCAGGGGAGAACCCCACCACCGCACTGCAGCGCGACCTCGAGCTGGTCGCGCACCTCGACCGGCTCGACTACGACGAGGCCTGGATCGGCGAGCACCACTCGGCCGGCAGCGAGATCATCGCCTCGCCCGAGATCTTCATCGCGGCCGCCGCCGAGCGCACGCGGCGCATCAAGCTGGGCACCGGGGTCACCTCGATCAGCTACCACAACCCGCTCTGGGTGGCCGAGCGCATGGTGCTGCTGGACCACCTCACCCGTGGGCGGGTGATGCTGGGGTGCGGCCCGGGCTCGCTGCCCACCGACTCGATGATGCTGGGCCTGGACCCCACGGCCACCCGCGAGCTGCTGGCCGAGAACCTCGACATCATCATGCGGCTGCTGCACGGGGAGACGGTCACCGCGACCACCCGCACGCACACGCTCGTCGACGCCCGGTTGCACCTGCGGCCCTACAGCGAGCCGCTCTTCGACGTCGCGGTCGCCGCGGTCGCCTCACCCACCGGGCCGCGCCAGGCCGGCACGCACGGCATCGGTCTGCTGTCGATCGGGGCCACGTTGAGCCCCGACGGCTTCGACGCCCTCGCCCACCACTGGGGCGTCGTCGAGGAGCGCGCCGCCGCCCACGGACAGAGCGTCTCCCGGGCCGACTGGCGGCTGGTCGGGCTCATGCACGTCGCCGAGACCCGCGAGCAGGCCTACGCCGACGTGCAGCACGGCATCGAGCAGTGGTTCCGCTACTTCCAGAAGACCGCCGCGTTCCCGCAGATGGCGGTCGAGGGCGGCGACGTCAAGGAGATGATCGACTTCATCAACGACGCCGGCATCGGCGCCATCGGGACCGTGGAGGACGCCCGCAGGCAGGTGCAGAAGCTGTGGGACCAGTCCGGCGGCTTCGGCGCCATGCTGCTGCTGGCGCACGAGTGGGCCAACCCGGAGGCCACGAAGCGCTCGTACGAGCTCATCGCCCAGCACGTCTTCCCGCACTTCCAGGGCGGCCAGGTCACCCACGCGCAGGCCACCCTCGACGCGAAGGAGCGGGCGGCCGGCAAGCGCGAGGACTACGCCGCCCAGCAGCTGGAGGCCGTGGCCACGATGACCGAGCGGTACCAGCAGGAGGTCGCGGCCACGAGGTGAGATCGGGGGTTGAGCTCCCGGCGTCCGGGGGACCACGTCCCCCGGACGCATCCAACCCCGGGTGCTCCGACGCTAGGAGCACGCATGGACCTCGGCATCGCCGGACGCACCGCCCTCGTCACCGGAGCCGACTCCGGCATCGGACTGGAGACCGCCCGGCTGCTGCTGGCCGAGGGCGTCCGGGTGGTGATCACCGACCAGGAGCAGGGACCCCTCGACGAGGCCGCGGCGGGCCTGACCGGTGACGTCACCGCGGTAGCCGCCGACCTGACCGACGCCGCCGACGTCGAACGGCTCCGTGCTGCGGTCACCGAGGCGATCGGCGACCCGGCCATCGTGGTGCACGCCGCCGGCGTCACCGGCGCGCAGGGCCTGTTCCACGAGATCGACGAGCAGGGCTGGCGGGACACCCTCGAGATCGACTTCTTCGCCGCCGTGCGCGTGGTGCGCACCTTCGTCGACGGCATGCGCTCGGCCGGGTGGGGCCGGCTGGTCCTGCTGGCCAGCGAGGACGCCGTCCAGCCCTACGTCGACGAGCTGCCCTACTGCGCCGCCAAGGCCGCCGTCCTGAGCCTGGTCAAGGGGCTGTCCAAGACCTACGGCTCGGACGGCGTGCTGGTGAACGCGGTGTCGCCGGCGTTCATCGCCTCGCCCATGACCGACACGATGATGGAGAAGCGCGCCGACGAGAACGGCACCAGCTTCGACGAGGCGGTCGAGTCGTTCCTGGAGGAGGAGCGGCCGGGCATGGAGCTGGGCCGACGCGGCCGGGTGGAGGAGGTCGCCGCGGTGATCGCGTTCCTCTGCTCCGAGCGCGCCAGCTTCGTCAACGGCAGCAACTACCGCGTCGACAGCGGCAGCGTGCAGACCATCTGAGCGGGCCGGCGGCACCCCGGCGTCGCGGCGCGCCGGGGTGCCGTCGCCCACCCACGGATTTGTTAACGTTCACAATCGTGATCAGCACCACGCGTCACCTCGCCGACGGCCGCGAGGTCGTCTACTTCGACAGCGTCCCCACCGCGCGGGAGGCGGTCGACCCGCGGGATCTCCCACCGGTGGCGACCGCCTCGCAGGTCCGCTTCGACCCGCTGCTGGGCGAGTGGGTGGTCATCGCCGCGCACCGGCAGACCCGCACCTTCCTGCCACCGGCCGACCAGTGCCCGCTGTGCCCGTCGACGCCCGAGCGGGCCACCGAGCTCCCCGAGGCCGACTACGAGGTCGCGGCCTTCGAGAACCGCTTCCCGTCGCTGTCCACCGAGGTCGACCGCGCCGTCCCCGCGCACGCCGAGGGCAACCCGCTGGTCGCGCTGCGCCCGGGCGAGGGGCGCTGCGAGGTCATCGTGTTCACCAGCGACCACCACCGGTCCTTCGCCGACCTCGGGCGTGGACGTGCCCGGCTGGTCGTCGACGCGTGGGCCCACCGCACCGAGGCGTTGTCGGCGCTCCCGGGCGTGGAGCAGGTGTTCCTGTTCGAGAACCACGGCGAGGAGATCGGGGTGACGCTGTCGCACCCGCACGGGCAGGTGTACGCCTACCCGTTCCTGGCCCCACGCGTGCAGAAGATCCTCGGCCAGGTCGGCGCGTACGAGGGCGACCTCTTCGCCGACGTCCTGGCCGCCGAGCGCTCGGGTCCGCGGGTGGTCCGCGCCAACGAGCACTGGACGGCGTTCGTGCCGGCCGCCGCACGCTGGCCCTACGAGCTGCAGCTGTTCCCGCACCGCCGGGTGCCCGACGTCGCGGCGCTCACCGACGCCGAGCGCGACGCGTTCGTCGAGATCTACCTCGACGTGCTGGGCCGCTTCGCGCACCGCTTCGACGAGCCGATGAACTACATCTCGTCCTGGAACCAGGCCCCGGTGCACGACGGCCGCGACGAGTGGTGGTTGCACCTGCAGCTGTTCAGCTTCCGCCGGGCGCCGGGCAAGCTGAAGTACCTCGCCGGCTCGGAGTCGGGCATGGGTGCCTTCGTGTCCGACACCTCGCCCGAGGGGGCCGCGGAGGCGCTGCGCGCGGTGGTCCTGCCGTGACCGGTTTCGCGGACGTCTTCGACACCGCCCCCGAGGGCGTGTGGCTGGCCCCGGGCCGGGCCAACGTGATCGGCGAGCACACCGACTACAACGACGGCTTCGTGCTGCCGATGGCCCTCCCGCACCGCGTGCTCGCGTCGGTGGCCCGGCGGACCGACGGCCTGCTCCGCATCGCGTCCGTGCAGCAGCCGGGTTCGGTCGTCGAGCTGCCGATGAGCGAGGTCCGGGCCGGTCACCCGGCCGGCTGGGCCGGGTACGTCGCCGGCGTCGCCGAGCAGTTCGACCTGCCGGGCGGGCTGTCGGTGCTCGTCGACGGCGACGTCCCCGCCGGTGCCGGGTTGTCCTCGTCGGCCGCGGTGACCTGCTCGGTGGCCCTCGCCCTGCGCGACCTGCTGCGCCCCGACCTCCCGGTCGACGCGCTCGTCGACGTCGCCCGGCGGGCGGAGAACGACTTCGTGGGCGCGCCCACCGGCATCCTCGACCAGTCGGCCTCGCTGCTGTGCGAGGCCGGCCACGCGCTGTTCCTGGACACCCGCGACCGCAGCCGGCGGCAGGTGCCACTGGACCTGGCCGCGGCCGGCCTGGCCATGCTCGTGGTCGACACCGGGCACGCCCACTCCCACGCCGACGGCGGGTACGGGGACCGGCGCCGCGAGTGCGAGGCGGCCGCGGCCGCCCTGGGCGTCCCGGCGCTGCGCGACGCCACGCCCGACGCGGTCGAGGGCCTGGCCGACGACGTGCTGCGTCGCCGCGCCCGGCACATCGTCACCGAGAACGCCCGCGTGCTCGAGGTGGTCGGCCTGCTCACCGGTGGGGGCGACCCGCGGGCCGTCGGGCCCGTGCTGACCGCGGGGCACGTCTCCCTGCGCGACGACTTCGAGATCTCCACGCCGGAACTCGACGCGGTCGTGGGGACCGCGCTCGCGCACGGTGCGCACGGGGCGCGGATGGTGGGCGGCGGGTTCGGCGGCAGCGCGGTCGTGCTGGTGGACGCCGCGGACGTCGACCGGGTGGCGGCCGCCGTCCAGCCCGCGGGTGGCAGCTACCGCACGTTCGTCGCCGTCCCGTCACCCGGGGCGCACCGGGTCGCCTAGCGCCACCGTCGAGCACCAACCCATCGAGCACGAGTCCAACCAGCACCACGGGGACCGGCACGGGACGGCGGACGTCCCGGGTGGGCGCTGGGCCACCCGGGACGCCCGCCGTCGAACCGGGGCGATCAGCTGCGGTACTGCTGCGCCTCGTCGCGGACGGCGGTCGCGGCGTCGGGGGTGTCCTCGACCTCGCGGCGGTCAGCCGGGGCCTCGGCCTCGACCTTGTCCAGGACCTTCTCCCAGCGGGCGCGCATCGGGACGATGCCGCCACCACCCACGGCCACGACGACGACGCCCACGACGGCGGCGAGCGTGGCGTAGAGGACGGCGTTGACCACGTTCTGGGCGATCTGCAGCTGGTCGAGGGCGGCGATGACGGCCAGCGCCAGGATGACCACGGACGCGGCGTTGGCCAGCACCCGGGCGTAGGAGAGCGAGCCGAGGGCGTTCTGCACCAGCAGCTTGGCGCCGGCGGCGATGGCCGACCCGATGACCAGGATGAGGATGGCGACGAACACACGCGGCAAGTAGCCGATGACCGCGGACAGGTAGTCGCTGATCGGGTTCTGGCCGAAGACCCCGAAGGCGGTCGACAGCACGAACAGCATCACGGCGTAGAAGACGATGCGGGCCAGGATCTCGGCGGCGTCGTACTGCGAGCGGGCCAGCAGGCGCTTGATGCCCCCGCGCTCGACGGCGCGCTCGAACCCGACCCGCTCCAGGGCCTTCACGAGGACCTTCTCGAGCGCCTTGGCCACGAAGTAGCCGATGGCCAGGATGACGACGAACAGCAGCAGGCGCGGCAGGAACTGCAGGACGGTGTCCAGGGCGTCGCGGGTGGACTGTCCGATGTCGTTCATGAGCTCTCCTCGACGGGGTGCACACCACGCCGGGGCTGCCGGAATGGGCCCCCGGCCGACCCGGGGTGCGGGGCATCCGGTGCCCGACAACCCGATCGCGAAACATCTTTCCTACGACGTAAGGCAGTTGGTCGGCGGCTCCGAGGTGCGGAACGCAACCGTCCCCTCCATGATCACGAGGTGCTCCTCACCGCCGCGGACGACACGTTCCGCCTGGACGCCAACCTGGTCGACTACCTGCTGGTCGCGATGTACTTCGCGGTCGTCATCGCGATCGGGTTCGCCGCCCGCCGCCGGGTCAGCGACTCGATCGACTTCTTCCTGTCCGGGCGGTCGCTGCCGGCGTGGGTGACGGGGTTGGCGTTCGTGTCGGCCAACCTGGGCGCGGTCGAGATCATCGGCATGTCGGCCAACGGTGCGCAGTACGGCCTGCCCTCGATGCACTACTTCTGGATCGGCGCCGTGCCGGCCATGCTCTTCCTGGGCGTGGTGATGATGCCCTTCTACTACGGGTCGAAGGTGCGCAGCGTCCCGGAGTTCATGCGCCGCCGGTTCGGCACCGGGGCGCACCTGGTCAACGCGATCAGCTTCGCCGTCGCCCAGGTGCTCATCGCCGGGATCAACCTGTTCCTGCTGGCCACCGTGGTCAACGTGCTGCTGGGCTGGCCCCTGTGGGTGTCGCTGGTGGCGGCCGCGGCGATCGTGCTCAGCTACATCACCCTGGGCGGGCTGTCGGCGGCGATCTACAACGAGGTGCTGCAGTTCTTCGTCATCGTCGCGGCGCTGGTGCCGTTGACCTGGATCGGGTTGTCCAAGGTGGGCGGGTGGAGCGGCCTGGTCGACCGGATCACCGCCTCCGGCGGCGCCGAGCAGCTCGACAGCTGGCCGGGGGAGGAGCTGTCGGGCTTCTCCTCGCCCATCTGGTCGATCGTCGGGATCGTCTTCGGTCTCGGGTTCGTGCAGTCCTTCGGCTACTGGACGACGAACTTCGTCGAGGTGCAGCGGGCGATGGCGACCAAGTCGATGTCGGCGGCGCGCAGCACGCCGATCATCGCGTCGTTCCCGAAGATGTTCATCCCGTTCGTGGTGGTCATCCCGGGGATGATCGCCGGGGTCGCGGTGTCGGAGGTCGTGGCGCTCAAGGCCGGGGAGGACGCCGGGGTCGAGTACAACGACGCGATCCTGCTGCTCATCCGCGACGTGCTGCCCAACGGTCTGCTCGGCGTCGCGATCGCTGGTCTGCTGGCCTCGTTCATGGCCGGCATGGCGGCCAACATCTCGGCCTTCAACACCGTCTTCAGCTACGACCTGTGGCAGACCTACGTCAAGAAGGACCGGCCCGACGGCTACTACCTGGCCGTGGGCAGGTGGGCCACCGTCGGGGCCACGGTCGTCGCGATCGGCACCGCGCTCATCGCCAGCGGGTTCTCCAACCTCATGGACTACCTGCAGACGCTGTTCGGGTTCTTCAACGCGCCGCTGTTCGCCACGTTCATCCTCGGCATGTTCTGGAAGCGCATGACCCCGACCGCCGGGTGGGTCGGCCTGGTCGCCGGCACCGTGTCGGCGGTGGCGGTGTTCGTCGCCAACGAGGTCGGGGTGTTCACCCTCCCCGGGCAGGGCGCGGCCTTCGTCGCCGCCGGGACGGCGTTCGTCGTGGACATCGTGGTCAGCGTCGCCGTCACGATGGTCACCGCGCCCAAGCCGGTGTCCGAGCTGGCCGGCCTGGTCTACTCCGAGACGCCCAAGGAGGTGCGCACCGACCCCGACGCGCACCGCCTGCCCTGGTACCAGTCCCCGACGAAGCTGGCCGGCATCGCGCTGGTCATGGTCGTCGTCCTCAACGTGATCTTCGACTGAGAGGCCCGTCGTGAGCGAGCAGCAGAAGCACACCGCCGGTGCCTTCGACGTCCGCAACGTCATCGCCGCGCTGATCGGTGCCTACGGCGTCGTCCTGGTCCTCATGGGCCTGTTCCACGACACCGCCGAGGAGTCCGAGCGCACCGGCGGCCTGGCCGCCAACCTGTGGGCCGGCATCGCGATGGTCGCTTTCGCGGCCGCCTTCGCGCTGTGGGCCCGGCTGCGCCCGGTCGTCGTCGACCCGCCGTCCGAGCCGACTGACGGGGAGGGCTAGGACCGCCCGCGCGTCTCAGCGGACGGCGCGGCCGATGGCGACGGCGGCGTCGAGCACCGCGCCGACCACCTCGGGGCTCGGACGGCGACCCAGGCGCTCCACCGGGCCGGACACCGACACCGCGCCCAGCACCCCGCCGGTGGCGTCGCGCACCGGGGCGGACAGCGACGCCACGCCCGGCTCCCGTTCGGCGACGCTGTGCGCCCAGCCGCGCCGACGGACGTCGAGCAACGTGCGCGCGGTGAACGAGGACGCGGGCAGCAGCGGGGTGACCTCGTCGGCGGGGGCGAAGGCGAGCAGGGCGTGCGCGGCGGAGCCCGCGGTCATGGGCAGGCGGGCGCCGACCGGGACGGTGTCGCGCAGGCCGGTCAGCCGCTCGGCGGCGGCGACGCACACCCGGACCGCGCCGTCGCGGACGTAGAACTGGGCGCTCTCGCCGCTGGCGTCGCGCAGGGTCACCAGGTGCCGGGTGGCGGCGTCGGCCAGCCGGTCGGCCAGGCCGGCGCCGCCGCGACCCAGCTCGGCCAGGGCTGCGCCCGGGGCCCAGGACCCGTCGGGGAGGCGGCGCACCAGGCGGTGGCCCTCGAGCGCGACGGCCAACCGGTGGGCGGTCGCGCGGGGCAGGCCGGTGCGCTCGACCAGCTCGGCGAGGGTGGCCGGCTCGGACGCCACGGCGTGCAGGATCGACACCGCTTTGTCCAGCACGCCGACGGGGTTAGGCTGTCCCACGAGCTGATACTTGCATCCCACACAATGGGAAGGCAAACCGAGCCGGAGGAGGCGCAGCCGTGGGACGGACCCTGGCGCAGAAGGTCTACGAGCAGCACGTGGTGCGGCGCACCGAGGGCGAGCCCGACCTTCTCTACATCGACCTGCACCTGGTGCACGAGGTCACCAGCCCGCAGGCCTTCGACGGGTTGCGCGCGGCCGGGCGCACCGTGCGCCGTCCGGACCTGACGATGTCGACCGAGGACCACAACGTCCCGACGACCGACCTGCTCGCCCCCATCGCCGACCCGGTCAGCCGGGCCCAGGTCGAGGCGCTGCGGCAGAACACCGCCGAGTTCGGCATCCGGCAGGCGCCGATGGGCACCCGCGACCAGGGCATCGTGCACGTCATCAGTCCGCAGCTGGGGCTCACCCAGCCCGGCATGACCATCGTGTGCGGCGACAGCCACACCTCCACGCACGGCGCCTTCGGCGCGCTGGCCTTCGGCATCGGCACCAGCGAGGTCGAGCACGTGCTGGCCACCCAGACGCTGCCGCAGCGCCCCGCCAAGCAGATGTCGGTGCGCGTCGACGGCCAGCTGCCGGTCGGCGTGACCTCGAAGGACATCATCCTGGCCGTCATCGCCGAGATCGGCACCGGCGGTGGCCAGGGGCACGTCATCGAGTACCGCGGCAGCGCGATCGAGGCGCTGTCGATGGAGTCGCGGATGACGATCTGCAACATGTCGATCGAGGCCGGTGCCCGCGCCGGGCTGATCGCCCCCGACGAGACGACCTTCGCCTACCTGGCCGGCCGCGACCACGCCCCGACCGGTGACGACTGGGACGCCGCCGTCGCCGCCTGGCGCGAGCTGCGCACCGACGACGACGCCGTCTTCGACCGCGAGGTCGTCATCGACGCCGCGTCGCTCACCCCCTACGTCACCTGGGGCACCAACCCCGGGCAGGGCCTGCCGATCGGTGCCTCGGTGCCCGACCCGGCCTCGTTCACCGACGAGTCCGAGCGCGACGCCGCCGAGTCGGCACTGGCCTACATGGGCCTGACCGCCGGCACCCCGCTGCGCGAGATCGGCGTCGACACCGTCTTCCTCGGCTCGTGCACCAACGGCCGCATCGAGGACCTCCGGGTCGCCGCCGAGCTGCTGCGCGGCCAGCACGTCGCCGAGGGCACCCGCATGCTCGTCGTCCCCGGGTCGGTGGCGGTCAAGCAGCAGGCCGAGGAGGAAGGCCTGGACGCCGTCTTCACCGCCGCCGGGGCCGAGTGGCGCGGGGCGGGGTGCTCGATGTGCCTGGGCATGAACCCCGACCAGCTGTCCCCGGGCGAGCGGTCGGCGTCGACGTCCAACCGCAACTTCCAGGGCCGACAGGGCAAGGGCGGCCGCACCCACCTGGTGTCGCCCGCCGTCGCCGCGGCCACCGCCCTCACCGGGAAGCTGACCGCCCCGGCCGATCTGCAGGGAGCAGCTGTCTGATGGACGCCTTCACCACCCACACCGGCACCGCCGCCCCGCTGCGGCGCAGCAACGTCGACACCGACCAGATCATCCCGGCCGAGTACCTCAAGCGGATCACCCGCACCGGGTTCGAGGACGGCCTGTTCGTCGCGTGGCGCACCAACGAGCCCGACTTCGTGCTCAACAAGCCCGAGTACGCCGACGCCTCGATCCTGGTCGCCGGGCCCGACTTCGGCACCGGGTCCTCGCGCGAGCACGCCAACTGGGCGCTGCTCGACGGCGGGTTCAAGGTCGTCATCAGCCCGCGCTTCGCCGACATCTTCCGCAACAACTCGACCAAGTCCGGCCTGCTCACCGTGGTGCTGCCGGCCGCCGACGTCGAGGCGCTGCAGGACGCCTGCGAGGCCGACCCCGCGCTGCCGGTGACCGTCGACCTGGTCCAGCGGGAGGTCCGTTGGGCCGACCGCACCGTCGGGTTCGAGATCGACGACTACACCCGCTGGCGGCTGCTGGAGGGGCTCGACGACATCGGTCTCACCGAGCGGCACCTCGACGACGTCGACGCCTTCGAGGCCGCCCGGCCCAGCTGGAAGCCCCGCACGCTGGCCTGACGCCGTCGGCGGCACCGGAGGCCGTCGTCCCACCCGGGGACGGCGGCCTCCGTCGTCCCCGGGACCCGGCGGTGCCCGCCGGCCCGGCCTGCTGGCCGGCTCAGGAGGGGGCGTCGGGGTCGGCCGGGAAGTCGCGGTAGTAGTCGGCCAGCAGCGCACCGGGGCGGCCGCCGAGCACCCAGGCGCTGCCCTTGGCCGAGGGCGGCCACAGCGAGCCCGTCGTCCCCGGGTACCGGACCCCCAGGGCCATCAGGATCGACGGGATCGCCCCGCCCTGGCTGCACACGAGGGTGACCCCGGGTGACGGTCGGGGCTCGAGCCAGCTCTCGACCAGGTCGACCCCGGCCTGGGGGTCGTCGCCGAAACCCTCCTCGCCCAGCTCGGGCACCTCACCGACCGGGAGGCCCAGCTGCTCGGCGAGCGGGGCCACGGTCTGCCGGCAGCGCACCGGCGGAGCGGCGAGCACCTCGGTCGGGGCGAACGCGGTGAGCACCTCGGCCAACCGCCGCGCCTGGGACCGGCCGCGGCCGTCGAGCGGGCGCAGGTCGTCCGGGCCGTCGAAGTCGGCCCGCTCCCCGGCGCTGGCGTGCCGCACGAGCACCAGGGTCGGGGTGCGGGGGACGTCGGTGCGCGCCAGGTCGGCCAGCACCGCCGCGTCGTGCGGGTGGGTCACCAGCGACGACGCCGCGGGCACGGGCAGCCAGCGCAGCTCGTCGACCTCGTCGTTGGCGACGAACTCGCCGCCGACGTGCTGCATCGTCCAGTAGTCGACGCGCTTGGGGCCGTGCCGGTGGGTGTAGCGGGTCTGCACGCTGCGCCGTCCGACGGCGACGTCCAGGCCGGTCTCCTCGCCCACCTCGCGGACGGCGGCCTGCAGCGGGTGCTCCCCGGCGTCCAGCTTGCCCTTGGGCAGCGACCAGTCGTCGTACTTGGGCCGGTGCACGACGGCGGTCTCCAGGACGCCGCCGGCACCGGTCCGCCACACCGCGCCGCCGGCGGCCGGCTGCAGCCGCTCAGCCAGCGAGCTCACCGGCCATCACCCGCGCCTGGAAGTCGTGCTGGCCGGTCTGCGTCCAGCCGCCGTCGGCGCCGAGGGAGAAGCTGCGGACGTCGTCGGCCATGGCGCCGTCGAACATGCGCTGGAGCTGGTCCTGGGCGTGCTGGTCGCTGATGCGCAGCAGCACCTCCACGCGACGGTCGAGGTTGCGGTGCATGAGGTCTGCGCTGCCCAACCACCACTCGGGCGAACCGTCGTTGGCGAAGTGGCAGACCCGCGAGTGCTCGAGGAAGCGGCCCACGATGGACCGCACCCGGATGTTCTCGCTCAGCCCGGGCACCTGGGGCCGCAGCGCGCAGATGCCGCGGATCCACAGCTCCACCGGCACGCCCGCCGCCGAGGCCTCGTAGAGGGCGTCGATGAGCTGTTCGTCGACCAGCGAGTTGACCTTGATGCGGATGCCGGCGGGGCGGCCCTCGGCGGCGTGCCGGGCCTCGCGGCGGATCTTCTCCAGCAGCCCGGCGCGGATGCCGTGCGGGGCCACCAGCAGCGAGCGGTAGGTGGTCTGCCGCGAGTAGCCGGTGAGGGTGTTGAACAGGTCGGTCAGGTCGGCGCCCACCCGTGGGTCGGCGGTCAGGATGCCGAGGTCCTCGTAGATGCGCGCGGTCTTGGGGTTGTAGTTGCCGGTGCCGATGTGGCAGTACCGCCGCAGGACGCCGTTCTCGCGCCGCACCACCAGCGCGGTCTTGCAGTGCGTCTTCAGGCCGACGAGGCCGTAGACGACGTGGCAGCCCGCCCGCTCGAGCGTCTTGGCCCAGCTGATGTTGGCCTCCTCGTCGAAGCGGGCCTTGATCTCGACCAGGACGACGACCTGCTTGCCGGCCTCGGCGGCCTCGATGAGCGCCTGCACGATGGGGGAGTCGCCCGAGGTGCGGTACAGCGTCTGCTTGATCGCCAGCACGTGCGGGTCGGCGGCGGCCTGCTCGATGAAGCGCTGCACGCTGGTGGCGAACGAGTCGTAGGGGTGGTGCACCAGCACGTCGCCCTCGCGCAGGGTGGCGAAGAAGCTCTTGGGTGCCTCGCCGTCGGCCAGCCTCGGGTGCGTGCCGGGCACGAACGGCTCGTCCTTGAGCTCGGGCCGGTCCAGGCCGTAGAGCGCCATGAGCGAGGCCAGGTCCAGCAGACCCGGCACGTGCAGCACGTCGGCGGGGGAGACCTCGAGCTCGTGCAGCAGGACGTCGAGGATTTGCGGGTCCATCGAGTCGGTCACCTCGAGCCGGACGGCGGGGCCGAAGCGCCGCCGCTGCAGCTCGCGCTCCAGGGCCTGCAGCAGGTCCTCGTCGCGGTCCTCCTCCACCTCGACGTCGGCGTTGCGGGTGACCCGGAACAGGTGGTGGTCGATGACGTCGAGGCCGGGGAACAGCTGACCGAGGTGGGCGGAGATGAGGTCCTCGAGCGGCAGGAACACCGACTCCTCGTCCTCGGTGTGCACCGGGACGAAGCGCGGCACGTTGTCGGGGACCTTCACGCGGGCGAAGCGCGGGGCGCCGGTCTCGGGGTCGCGCACCGACACGGCGAGGTTCAGCGAGAGCCCCGAGATGTAGGGGAAGGGGTGCGCGGGGTCGACGGCCAGCGGGGTGAGCACGGGGAAGACCTGGTCGCGGAAGTACTCGCGCAGGCGCATCGACTCGGCGTCGCCCACCTCGCCCCAGTGCACGATGCGGATGCCGTTCTCCTCCAGCCGCGGCAGCACGTCGTCGACGAACACCCCCGCGTGCCGGGCGACCAGCTCCTGGGTGCGGGTCGCGATTCGGGCCAGCTGCTCACGGATGGTGAGGCCGTCGGGGGAGCGCACGGTCAGGCCGGTGTTCTGCCGCCGCTTCAACCCGGCGATGCGCACCATGAAGAACTCGTCGAGGTTGCTGGCGAAGATCGACAGGAACTTCACGCGCTCGAGCAGGGGCGCGTCGGCGTCCTCGGCCAGTTCCAGCACCCGGGCGTTGAAGTCCAGCCAGGACAGCTCGCGGTTGAGGAAACGGTCGGTGTGCTGGCCGGCGGGGGTCACCGGCTCGGTCTGGGTGTCGGACACGCCGACATCCTCGCCTACTCAGGTGAACGGCTGACGATCACGCACAGGCGCGGGGTGCCCGCTCCGCCGTGCGGGGGCCGCAGCCCAGGTGGAGGGCCTGCGCGAGGTGGGCCGGCGTGTCGACGTCGCGGCGCAACCCGGGCCACGCGCCGCCGAGGGGAACGGCCCCCGACGCCGCGTGCGCCGCCGCCGACCCCGGCCCGAAGGCCGGCTCCAGCGGACCGTCCGTGGTGGCGAGCAGCACCGTGCCGGTGCCCTCCGCGTCGGGGACCGACGACCGCGGGAGCGCGGCCGCCAGACCCAGGGCCTCGGCCAGCTCGGCGGGGCGCAGCGCCGGCAGGTCGGAGTGCAGGGCTGCCAGGCGGACGGCGGGGCCGGCCTGCTGCGCATCGTCGGTGAGGGTCCGGTCGACGGCGTCCGCTGTCCGGTTCCGGCGGACGGCGGCTCGGGTCCGGCGGACGGCGGCCTCGGCCCGGGTCGGGTGGACGGCGGCCTCGGCCCGGGACCGCCGGAGGACGGCGTCGGCGTGGGCCAGCGCGGGGTTGAGGCCGGCCGGGGCGCCCGCGAGCACCCGGGCTCCCAGCTCCGTCGCCACGGCCGCCGCCCGGGCGTCGTCGGTCACCACCCACAGATCGGCGACCACCGGGCAGGCTGCGACGGCGTCCAGGGTGTCCCCGAGCAGGGCCAGGACCAGCTCGTCGTGGTCGCGCCGCGAGCCGGTTGGGCCCAGGCGGGTCTTCGCGTCGGTCAGCCCCTTGGCGGGGACGACGACGGACCAGCGCTGCACACGGTCACGTTGCCACAGCGCGCCGAGGTGCACCGTGCGCCCTGGGCCGGCGCGGCCGGCCGAGCGCCGATCCCTGGCTGCCGCCGATCCCTGTCTGCCGCAGCGTTGATCAGGTGGGTGCACAGGAGTCCATCCCCCTCCACGAGCGTTGGTGGAGGGGGATTGACTTTCGTGCGCCCCCCTGATCGAGGACGGCGCCCGACGGCGTCGCGGGTCACGGACCGTGGCCACCACGTTGCGGAGAATTACCTGCTCACAGGCCTGTTCTGGGCCCGTTCCTGTCAGACCCACCTGGTCGAATGGCTCCATGACGACGGGCCGGCGGTTCTGGGTGGAGGTGCTCCCTCGCTTCGCCGCGCCCGTCGACCCGCCTGCTGCCGAGGGGGCGGTGCCGCGGTTGACCGCGCTCGCCGTGGCGGCGGGCCTGGACGGCGCGGAGCTGGACGCGGAGTTGGCGTCGGTGCACCGGCAACGCTCCTCGCTGGCGGCGTACGAGCTGGGTCTGATCGAGCGCAAGGCCGCACTCGGTGCCCGGCAGCCGTTGCCGTTCGCGCCCGTCGCCCGCGCCGGGTCGGTGACCGATCTCCTGGACGAGGAAGAAGCACTGCAGGCGTGCGATGACTTCCTGCCCGAGGAGGTGGCGGTGCTGCTGGGCACCTCGGTGCCCTCGACCCGCTACCACGTCGAGTACGCCCTCACCCTCGTCCGGCAGCTGCCGGCGGTGTGGCATGCGCTGGCCGACCAGCGGATCGACGAGTCAGCGGCACGGGCGATCGTCAAGGCCCTGAAGCACCAAGCCGCCTCGGCCGGTGGCCCGGTCGACGACGGCATCGTCGATGCGCTGGCCGGGTGCGGTGTCGGGTGGGCCGAGCGAGGCTGCGGCCCGACCGCGCTGCACGACCGCCTGCTCGCCGCGCTGATCGCCGCCGACCCTGCCGCGGCCGACCGGCGGCGGGAGACCAGCAAACGCGGCGCTGATGCCATCGTGGTGCCCACCGGCGACGGGCTGGGCGAGCTGCGGCTGCTGCACGTCGACGTCGCCGACCTGAAGCTGGCCCGCGCCCAGGTCAACGCCTACGCGCGGGCGTTGAAGGCCGACGGTGACGAGCGGCCGATCGGGCAGATCCGGATCGCGGTGATCCTGGCGCTGATCATGCGGCCGTGGGAGGCCCGGGACCCGGCGGTGGCGCACCTGACGGTCAACGCCGACCTGGCCGACCTGCTGCTGCCCGACCTCGAGGACCTCATCCCCGACGACCCCTGCGACGAGGACGCGACGACCAGCGACGAGGCCACCGACAGTGAGGCCACCGACGACGAGGCCACCGACGACGAGGCCACCGACGGCGAGGCCACCGACGACGAGGCCACCGACGACGAGGCCGCCGACGACGAGGCCGCCGACGGCGAGGCCGCGCCCGGCGAGACCGCCCGCGTGGGCACCCAGGATCGCGAGGGTGCTGCCGGCGCGGACGCCCAGGCCGGCGGCGGCGATCTGGCCGCCAGCAGCATGCGGCCCGATGCTCAGGGGACAGGTCTGCCCGGGGCCGAGGGGACAGGTCTGCCCATTGTCGGGTCGCAGGTCGGTGACGTCGACGGGCAGCCCGTCAGCCCGGCCGCGGTCAAGGAGCTGCTGCGCCGCATCGACGCCCTCGGCCTCACCCACCCCGCAGGTGGGCACCTGGCCTTCACCATCACCGGCACCGACCGACGACTGCTCGCGGTGGCCACCCCCGAAGAACTCGAAGCCGCCGCCCGCACCGGCCACGGCCTCGGACCACCACCCGCCACCCCCACCTACCGGCCCACCGCAGCCCAGTACCGGTACCTGCGCGCCCGCGACCGGCACTGCCGCTTCCCCGGCTGCCGCCAGACCGCTCTGCGCACCGAAGCCGACCACGTCGTCCCCTACGACCACCGCAACCCCGCCCGCGGCGGCCGCACGTGCGTCCGCAACCTGGCCCTGCTGTGCAAGCGGCACCACCTGCTCAAGACCCACGCCCCCGGCTGGGCCTTCCGCCTCGACCCCGACGGCACTCTGCACGTCACCACCCCCGGCGGCACCACCCGCACCACCACACCACCGGCCGCCGACGACGTCCTCGACCTCCTCGCACCACCACCCCACGACCCCACCGCAGACCCGCCGCCCTTCTGACGGACCGGCAGGGTGGTGTGCCAACGACAGGTGAACAGATCAGGTCAGTGGCGTGACCACGAGTGTGTGCTGCCGCCGGGACCTCTAGCGTCTGGTCGTGAGTGTCGGTGGATGGGTCGTGGTGCTGCTCGTCGTGCTGGCCGTCGTCGTGCTCGGCGGTCTGCTGCTGCGCCGGGCGGTCCGCCGCCGGCGGCAGGGTTGGTACGACGTCGACGGCAGCGGGCCGAGCAGCACCGACGCCCGCGGCGCGGTCAACCGCAACAGCTGGATGCTCGGCGGGGGCGGCGGAGGCGGCGGGGGCTGATCCGCCGCAGTCGTCGGTCCAACGACCCCGTTCCACCACCCGCGGGGTGTGACGGGGCAAACTGGCCGGGTGAGCCGCGACCTCGACCGCCCCCCGGGTACCTCCTGGCCCCGGCGCCGGTGGCGGCCCCGCCCGCGCCTGGACTGGTCGCTGGCCATGTGCCTGGCCGTCGTGTGGCCGGTCACCACGGTGCTGTACGACCTGCGGCTGCGCCACGCCGAACGCATCCCGGCCACCGGCGGCGTGCTGCTGGTCGCCAACCACGTGTCCGTGCTCGACCCGCTGTCCTGCGCGATGCTGGTCTACGACGCCGGCCGGGTGCCCCGGTTCCTGGCCAAGCACGCCGTGTTCAAGGGCCTGGCCGGCACCATCCTGCGGTCGGCCGGGCAGATCCCGGTCTACCGCGGCACCTCCGCCGCCCAGTCGTCGATGAGCGCCGCGGAGCAGGCCCTCGCCGACGGCGAGGTCGTCATCATCTACCCCGAGGGCTCGGTCACCCGCGACCCCGACTGGTGGCCCATGGAGCCCCGCAGCGGCGCGGCCCGCCTGGCCCTCGCCTCCGACGCCGTCGTCGTCCCCCTGGCCCAGTGGGGCCCCCAGCGGGTGCACGACTACCACGAGAAGAAGCTCCACCTGAGGTTGCGCACCCGCGCGGACTACCTCGTCGGCGAGCCCGTCGACCTCGACGACCTGCGTGCCCAGGTGCGCGCCGGCCGGCCGGTCACCGCCGCCTTGCTGCACGAGACCACCGACCGCCTCATGGGCCGGGTGCGCGCCCAGCTCGGCGAGGTCCGCGGCGAGCAGCCCCCGCGGGCGGTCCACCCCCGGCCGGGTCGCACCCCCGGTGACCTGCCGGGCGCGGCGGGCGCCGCGTGACCCGCGCCGCCGTCCTGAGCGCCGGCTCCTGGGGGACGACGTTCGCCAAGGTGCTCGCCGACGCCGGCACCGAGGTCACGCTGCACGCCCGCCGTCCCGAGCTCGCCGCGGCCATCACCGCCGACCGCGAGAACGCCGACTACCTGCCCGGCATCCGGCTGCCCGACGGCATCACCGCCACCGCCGACCCGGCGCAGGCGCTGGACGGCGCCGACCTGGTGGTGCTGAGCATCCCGTCGCAGACCCTGCGCGAGAACCTGGCCGGCTGGGCCCCGCACATCCCCGCGCAGGCCACCCTGCTCTCGCTCATGAAGGGCATCGAGCTCGGCAGCACCCGCCGCATGAGCGAGGTGGTCTGCGAGGTCACCGGCGCCGCGCCCGAGCGGGTCGCGGTGCTCAGCGGACCCAACCTGGCCCGCGAGATCGCCGAGGAGCAGCCGGCGGCCACGGTCGTCGCCTGCACCGACCCCGACCGCCTCGAGGCCCTGCAGGCGGCCTGCCACACCCGCTACTTCCGGCCCTACACCAACCCCGACCTCGTCGGCTGCGAGCTCGGCGGCGCGGTCAAGAACGTCATCGCGCTCGCGGCCGGCGTCGCCGAGGGCCTCGGCTTCGGCGACAACACCCGAGCCTCGCTCATCACCCGCGGTCTGGCCGAGACCGCCCGCCTCGGGCAGGCGCTCGGCGCCGACCCCCTGACCTTCGCCGGTCTGGCCGGGCTCGGCGACCTCGTGGCCACCTGCTCCTCGCCGTTGTCGCGCAACCGCACCTTCGGCGAGCACCTGGGGCGGGGCATGAGCCTCGAGGAGACCGTCGCCGCCACCAAGCAGACCGCGGAGGGCGTCAAGTCCTGCCGGTCGGTGCTCGACCTCGCCCGCGCCCACGGCGTCGAGGTGCCCATCACCGAGGCCGTCGTCCGCGTCTGCCACGACGGGGAGTCCCCGGTGCAGATGGTCCGCGAGATCATGAGCCGCGAGGCGAAGCCCGAGTGACCGCCGACGGCACCCGGGTGGTGCGGGGCGGCGACGAGCCCGTCGTCCCCGGCACCCCACTGCGCCCCAGCCCCGTCTTCGCCGCGCCCTACCACCTCGGCGAGGACCCGCTCGCGGCCGACTTCTACGCCCGGCCCGGGCACCCCACCCTGCGGGTGCTCGAGCGGGCCGTCGGCGACCTCGACGGCGGCGACTGCCTCGTCTTCGCCACCGGCATGGCGGCCATCAGCGCTGCGGTGCTGTCCGTCGTCCGCGCCGGCGACCGGGTCGTCGTCCCCAGCGACGGGTACTACCAGACCCGTGCGCTCGCCGCGGCCGACCTGACCCGGTTCGGCGTCGTCGTCGAGCAGGTGCCGACGCTGGAGATCGCCGACGTCGCGGCCCGCGGCGACCTCGACGGTGCGGCCTTCGTGCTGCTGGAGACCCCGTCCAACCCCCAGCTCGACGTCTGCGACATCGCCGCCGTCGCCGCCGCCACGCAGGCCACGGGGGCCGTGCTCGCCGTCGACAACACCACCGCCACCCCGCTGGGCCAGCGCCCGCTGGAGCTCGGCGCCGACCTCGCCCTGGCCGCCGACACCAAGGCCCTGACCGGCCACAGCGACCTGCTCATGGGGCACGTCTCCACCGCCCGCACCGACCGCGGCCGCGAGCTGCACACCCGCCTGAAGGGGTGGCGCGACCGCACCGGCAACGGCCCCGGCGCCTTCGACGCCTGGCTGGCCCACCGCTCGCTGTCCACCCTCGACCTGCGACTGACCCGCCAGGCGCAGACCGCGGCCGCCGTCGCCGAGCTGCTCGCCGCCCACCCCGCGGCCACCGGCGTGCGCTGGCCCGGCCGGGTCGCCGACCCCTCGTACCCGATCGCGTCCCGGCAGATGCGGCGCATGAACGGCGTCGTGTCGGCCACCCTCGCCGACGAGGCCGCCGTGCACGCCCTGGTGCGGCACAGCGACCTGTGGCTGGCCGCCACCAGCTTCGGCGGGGTGCACTCCACCGTCGACCGCCGCGCCCAGTGGGGCGGGGATGCCGTGCCCGCCGGTTTCGTCCGGTTCTCCTGCGGGATCGAGGACACCGACGACCTCGTGGCCGACCTCGGCGCGGCGCTGGACGCGCTCGTCTGACCGCGGCCGATAGGGTCCCCGACGATGACCGATCAGCCGCGCAGGACCAGGGTCGCCGTCGTCTTCGGGGGGCGGAGCGCCGAGCACGCGATCTCCTGCGTCTCGGCCGGCAGCGTCATGGCCGCCATGGACCCCGACCGCTACGACGTGGTGCCCGTGGGCATCACCCGCGACGGCCGCTGGGTGCTGCACGACGGCAGCGGCCTGGCCATCGTCGACGGTCGCCTGCCCGAGGTCACCGGCGGGACGGCGGTCGCGCTGGTGGGCGACCCCACCGGTCGCGGTCTGCTGCCCCTGGGGGGCGGCTCCCCGCTGGTCGAGGTCGACGTCGTCCTCCCGGTGCTGCACGGCGCCTTCGGCGAGGACGGCACCGTCCAGGGCCTGCTGGAGATGAGCGGCCTGCCCTACGTGGGCTCCGGGGTGTTCGCCTCCGCGGCGAGCATGGACAAGGAGTTCACCAAGAAGCTGCTCACCGCCGCGGGCATCGAGCAGGGGGACCACGTCGTGCTGCGCGACGCCGCGGGGGCGCTCACCGCCGACCCGTCGGCGCTCACCCAGGCCCACCGCGACCGGCTCGGCCTGCCGGTGTTCGTGAAGCCCTCCCGCGCCGGCTCGAGCATCGGCATCACCAAGGTCGCCGACTGGGCCGACTTCGACGCCGCCGTCGCCACCGCGGCCGCGGTGGACGCCAAGGTGGTCGTCGAGGCCGCCGTCCCCGGTCGCGAGGTCGAGTGCGGAGTGCTGGCCGGCCGCGACGGCGGCCTCCCCGAGACCAGCCTGCCCGCCGAGATCCGGCTCAAGGACGGCGTCGACTGGTACGACTTCGACGCCAAGTACCTCGACGACGCGGTCGACTTCGACGTGCCCGCCCGCCTCACCCCCGAGCAGACCGCCGCCGTGCAGGAGGTGTCCCGCCGCGCCTACCTGGCCCTGGACTGCCAGGGCCTGGCCCGGGTCGACTTCTTCCTGGGCACCGACCCGGTCACCGGCGCCGACCGGCTGGTGGTCAACGAGGTCAACACCATGCCCGGGTTCACCCCCATCTCGATGTTCCCGCGCATGTGGGCGGCCAGCGGCGTCGCCTACCCGGAGCTGGTGGACCGCCTCGTGACCGGCGCACTGGGCCGGGGGTGACCCGCCGCGCCCACGCCGTGCCTGCGCTCGTGGCCGCGGCGCTGCTCCCGGGGTGCTCGTCGGTGGTGCCGGGCACGGCGACCCCGGTGGCCACCGCCGCGGTGGGGGCGATGCCGCAGGACGTCGACGGCCTGGGCGACCTGGTGCTCACCGACGTCCCGGCCGGGTTGCCGCGGTTGCCCGACGACGAGCTCGACCCCCCGGCCGGCGCCAAGTCCCTCGAGGACGTCGCCGGGTACGCCGAGGACGCCGAACGCGAGGCCGACGTCCTCGACGACTACGGCTACCGCTGGGGCTGGGAACGGTTCTGGGGTGCCGACGACGCGATCACCACCGTCTTCGTCGACCAGTTCGACGGCCCGGACGGCGCCACCTCCTACGCCGCCGACCTGGCCCGCAACGACACCGACTACTACGGCGGGAACCCCGACCGCGAGCCCGACGAGCTGCCCGCGGGCTGCGCGACGCTCGCGGTCCAGCACCCCGCCGAGGACACCGGGCTCACCGGCCCCGCGGCGTTCGCCTGGTGCGCGCACGGGCCCTTCACGGTCTCCGTAGCCGTGACGGCGGAGTCCACCGATGCCGCACGCGACCAGGTCGAGCAGCTGGTCGACGAGCAGCTGGACCGCCTGCCCCGCGGCTGACTGCGGCTGACCAGGTCAGCCCGTGGCGACGCCGTCGAGGTAGTGCCACCGTCCGCCGACCTTCGTGAAGCGACTGCGCTCCTGCTGGATGCCGGGCCGGCCGTCCCTCCGGTGCGAGGCGCGGAACTCCACGACGCCCTCGGCGGCCAGCAGCCCACCACCCTGGACGTCCAGGATGTCCAGACCCGTCCAGCGGATGTCCTCGTCGAGCTCGAGCGACGGGGGACGCGTGTCCGGGTGCCAGGTGGCCACCAGGTAGCCGGGGTCGCCGACGACGAAGGCGCTGTAGCGGGAGCGCATGAGCGCCTCGGCCGTGGGCGCGGGCACCGTGCCGTCGTGGCGAGGACCGCAGCACTCGTCGTAGGGCAGCCCGGTGCCGCACGGGCAGCGGCTGCTCACGCGGCCGGGACGGCGCTGACGATGGCCGGCCCGAGCGCGGCCGCGGCGGCCCCGTCGGTGCTCGCCGGGATCCGCAGCTCCACGGCCACCTGGCGGCCGACCGTGCGCCACACGTTCACCGTCGGGTCCGAGGTGTCGACCCACCAGGTGAGGTCGGTGACCGTGACGAGCAAGCCGTCCGGTGGGACCGCCGGTTGGTCGATGCCGCAGACCAGGACGGTCGCCGGGTCGCCCCAGGCGTAGGCGTAGGGCGAGTCGGAGGCGACCCGGCGCGACGGGTCGCCGACCAGGTCGAGCGGCAACTGGCTCATCAGGCCCGGGCAGGTCGCGTCGGCCTCCGGGGTGATGGGTGGGGTGTCGACCTCGACCGGGCTGTCGTCGCGCTGGGTCGGGGTCGCCCCCGCCACGGCGGCCGCGCCGCCGTCGTCGTCCGAGCCGTCCGGTCCGAGCACCCGGACCAGCACCAGCAGCACGACCACCACCGGGACGGCGACGGCCGTCGCCACCAGGGCGGCCCGTCGCGTCGGGTCGGCCGACCGGCGGCGCCCCGTGCTGCCGGTGCCGGCCGCCGGGTCCTCGCCGAGCTCGCCGGTGGGCTGGTCGTCGCTCAGGGCACTCGACCTCAGAGGTTGACGACCGGGCAGGTCAGGGTGCGGGTGATGCCGTCGACGGACTGCACGCGGGCGACCACGAGGCGGCCCAGCTCGTCGACCGACCCGGCCTCGGCGCGCACGATGACGTCGTAGGGACCGGTGACGTCCTCGGCCTTGGTGACGCCGGCGATCCCGCTGATGGTCTGGGCGACCGCGGCGGCCTTGCCGACTTCGGTCTGGATCAGGATGTAGGCGTGGACCACGGGAGAACCTTCTTCGGGCAGGGCGGCGGTGCCGCCATCGGGCCCGGCGGCGCGGCCGCCGGAGCACGGACAGGACGGCAACGTACCCCAGCGCTCCGGGGTGCCCGGTGACTCGCCCCCGACCCGGCACCGGCCCGGGGGACGCCGACACGGTGGGCTCGGTGGGGGAGTTCGGCGTCATCGACCGGGTCGTCGCCCTGGCCGGGACGGCCACGGCCGCGGAGGTCGGGCCGGGGGACGACGCCGCGGTCGTGCGGGCCCCCGACGCACGCGTGGTGGCCAGCACCGACGTGCTCGTGGAGGGTCGGCACTTCCGGCGGGACTGGTCCGCGCCCGAGGACGTCGGGCACAAGGCCGCCGCGGCCAACCTGGCCGACGTCGCCGCGATGGGCGCGGTGCCCACGGCGCTGCTGGTGGGCCTGGCGTGCCCCGCGGACACCCCCACGAGCTGGCTGGAGGGCGTGGCCGCGGGGATGGCCGCCGAGTGCGCGCCGCACGGGGCCGCCGTCGTCGGCGGGGACACGGTGGCCAGCGCCCCCGACAGCTCGGCGGTCGTGCTGTCGGTGACCGTGCTGGGCGACCTGCAGGGCCGGGCGCCGGTGACCCGCGGCGGCGCCCGCCCCGGTGACGTCGTCGCCGTGGCCGGCCGGCTGGGCTGGGCCGCGTGCGGGTGGGCGGTGCTGCGCCGCGGGTTCACCTCCCCGCACGCCGCGGTGGCCGCCCACCGCCGGCCCACCCCGCCCTACGCGGCCGGCCCCGCCGCGGCCGACGCCGGCGCCACGGCCATGTGCGACGTCAGCGACGGCCTGCTCGCCGACGCCGGGCACCTCGCGACCGCCTCGGGGGTGGTGCTGCACCTCGACCGCGGCACGCTGGCCTCGTTCGTGGCACCCGAGGGTCCCCTGGCCCAGGTCGCGGCGGCCCTGGGCGGCGACCCGCTGGCGTGGGTGCTCACCGGGGGCGAGGACCACGCCCTGCTCGCGACCTTCCCCGCCGCCGCGGACCTGCCCGCCGGGTTCGTGCGCATCGGGGTCGTGGAGCCCGGCCGGCCGGGCGTGCTGGTCGACGGGGTCGCCGCGGCCGACGTCGCCGAGGGCCTCGGGGAGCGCAGCGGGCATGTCCACTTCTGACCCGGGTCCGGCGCGGCTGCCCGTGGTGCTGCGCCCCGCCGGCTACGACGACCCGCAGGTGCAGGTCCTCGTGGAGGCCGTGCAGCAGGAGTACGTGGCGCGCTACGGCGGACGCGACGCGATGGAGGTAGACCCGGCCGAGGTCCTCCCACCGCGCGGGCTGCTGCTGGTGGCCGACGTCGACGGCCGGGCCGTGGGCTGCGGCGCCTGGCGGGTGCACACGGTGGGCACGGTGGAGCTCAAGCGGATGTACGTCGTGCCCGCGGCCCGTCGGCGCGGGGTGGCCGAACGGTTGCTGGCCGCGCTCGAGGCGACGGCCCGCGCCGCCGGCCACCGGCGGGTCGTGCTCAACACCGGGGACCGGCAGCCCGAGGCCCTGGCGCTCTACGCCCGGGCCGGGTACACACCGGTGGTCGGGTACGGCGTGTACGCCGACGCCCCCGGCGCGGTGTTCCTCGGCAAGGACGTGGAGGGTGGGGTCTGATGGGGGTCGTCACGGTGTCGGCGACGTTCGGGTGCGGCGGTGCCGACATCGCCCCGGCGGTGGCCGCCCGCCTCGGCCTGCCCTTCCACGACCGGGTCATCCCGGCCCAGGTGGCGCTGCGGATGGGGGTCCCGGTCGAGGAGGCCGAGGCCAACGACGAGAGCGTCGTCCGCGGCCTGTGGCGCGTGGTGGCCTCCCTCGGCACCATGCCCGACCCGGTCGGCGGGGTGCTGCCCGGCGCCGGGGCGGTCGACGAGCGCAGCTTCCGCCTGCACACCGAGCACGTGCTGACCGAGCTCGCCCAGGTGGGCGGGGTGGTGCTGGGCCGGGCGGCGGCCATCGTGCTGGGCGACCGGCCCGACGCGCTGCACGTGCGGCTCGACGGCCCACCGCAGCGCCGGCTCGCGGCCGCCGTGGCCCACCTCGGCCGCCCCGAGGACGACGTCCGGCGGGAGATGCAGGCCACCGACCGGGCCCGCGCGGCCTACGTGCGCCACTACCACCGCTGCGACCCCGCCGAGGCGCGGCTCTACCACCTGGTCGTGGACTCCACCGCCTTCGACCACGACCTCGTGGTCGACCTCGTCGTGGCCGCCGCCCGGGCGCGGGGGATCAGCGGGGGGACAGCAGCGGGAGCATGACGTCGTCGACGACGGCGGGGGCCAGCTCGTCGTCCAGCGGGCGGCCCAGCACCAGCCAGCGCTGCATCACCACCGCGGGGCCGGCCTCGGCCGCGACGCTCCCCAGCCGCGCGGGGTCGACCTCGCCGCGGGCCGCGGCGGCGCCGACGACCGCCACGAACGCGTCCCGCCAGACCCCGAGCGAGCCCTCGCGGAAGGCCGTCGCCAGGTCGGGTTCGTGCTCGAGCACACCGATGACCGCGCGGGAGGCCTGCCCGAGCGGGCCGCGCAGCGTGGCCACCATCGCGCCCACGATCTCCAGCAGGTCCGCGCGCAACGAGCCGGTGTCGGGCACGGCCACCTCGCCCGAGTTCAGCTCGCCGATGGTCTCGGCGACCATCTGCACGCGCGAGGACCACCGCCGGTAGATGCTGGCCTTGCCGACCCGCGCCCGGGCCGCGACGGCGTCCATCGACACCCCGTCCCACCCGCGCTCGGCGAGCAGCTCCAGGACTACGCCCTTCACCGCCTCGTCGACGGCGGGGTCCCGGCGACGGCCGGGACGGGTAGGGGTGTCGTCGGTGGGCTCGGGGTCACGGCGGAACTGCACCACTGCCACGCTAGCCCCCGGCCCCGCGACGCCGGACACGCACCGGCCGGGACCCCGTGGGCGCCGGCCGGGCTCCTCGGACGCCGACGACCCCGGCCGCCGAGGGCGACCGGGGTCGTGGGTGCAGATCGGACCGGGACCCGTGCGGGTCCGCGGCTCAGGCGCGAGTGAGCTTGCCCGCGCGGATGCAGCTGGTGCAGGCGTTCACGCGACGGCGGGTGCCGTTGCCGAGGACGGCCCGGACCGACTGGATGTTCGGGTTCCAACGGCGCGGCGTCCGGCGGTGCGAGTGCGACACCGACATGCCGAAACCGGGCCCCTTGCCACACACGTCGCACACGGCAGCCACGGTGGATCACTCCTAGAGAAGAACGTACGGAAGAAGGGCGGGGACGAGTCACCCGCACGGATTGCTCGTCCACTGTAGCCGGTCGGGGACGGCGGTGTCCGGCGGCCCCGGGGTGTCGGTGGCCACCGGTAACCTCCGGCACGTGCTCACGGCGCTGGACGAGGCCGCGGTCGGCCGGTGGAGCCGGGCCGCCGTCGACGCGCTGCGCGCCACCCGGGGCCGGCTCGACGAGCTCAACGTCTTCCCCGTCCCCGACGGGGACACCGGCACCAACCTGCTGCTCACCGCGCAGGCCGCCGCCGAGGCCGAGGCCGGTGGTGAGCAGGACGACCGGGACGTCCGGGGGGCGGCCTGGACGCGGTGGGCGCGCGGGGCGGTGCTGGGCGCCCGCGGCAACTCCGGCGCCATCCTGGCCCAGCTGCTGGCGGGGCTGGCCGACCGGTTGGCCGGCGTCGCCCAGGTCGACGGCGCGGCCCTGGCGGCCGCGCTGCAGCACGCCGCGCGCAGCGCCTACGAGGCCGTAGCCGAGCCCGCCGAGGGCACCTTCCTCACCGTCGCGCGCACCGGGGCCGAGGCCGCCGCCGCTGCCGTCGCCGAGGGCCGGGACGCCCTGGCCGACGTCGTGCGGGCCGCCGCCGACGGGGCGCGGCGCGCGCTGCACGGCACCACCGACCAGCTCGCCGAGCTGCGCGCGGCGGGGGTGGTCGACGCCGGCGGGGCGGGCTGGTGCGTCGTCCTCGACGCCCTGGTGGCCACCGTCACCGGCACCGAGCCCGACCGGCCGCCGCTGGCCCGCCGAGCCGGGCACACCCCCGGGCAGGCCGTCCGGCACGCCCACCGGCACACCGACGGCCACGGTGCCGCGCACCTGCACGCGCCGGCCCCCGACGCCGGCAGCGAGGTGCAGTTCCTGCTGGCCGACTCCTCCGACGCCGCCGTCGACCGGTTGCGCACCGAGCTGGGCTGGCTCGGGGACTGCCTCGTCGTGGTCGGGGTCGACACCCCCACCGGGCGCGAGTGGAACGTCCACGTGCACGTCCACGACGTCGGGGCCGCGGTCGAGGCCGGCATCCGCGCGGGCCGGCCGCACCACATCTCGGTCACCGCCCTCGCGCCGGTCCCGGTGGTGCCGGTGCGGCCGGGGTCGCGGGTGGTGCTCGCCGTGGTGCCGGCCGGCCCGACCGCCGAGGGCGCCGCCGCGCTGCTGACCGAGGAGGGCGTGCAGGTGCTCACCGTCGACCTGCCCGGCACCGGCGGCCACACCGGCGACCACACCGGCGGCGGCACCGACCGCGCCGGTGACCACACCGCTGACGAGACCGGCGCCGACCGCGTGCGTGCCGCCGTCCGCGAGGCCGCGCTGGCCACCGGCGCCGCCGACCTCGTCCTGCTGCCCGGTGACCCCGCCCTGCTCGGACCCGTCGGCCGGGCGGCCGCCCAGGTGCGCGACGAGGGCCGCGAGGTGGCGGTCGTGCCCACCCGGTCACTGGTGCAGGGCCTGGCCGCGGTGGCCGTGGCCGACCCCCGGTTGCGCTTCGCCGACGACGTCATCGCCATGACCGAGGCGGCCTCGGCCACCCGCTGGGCGGAGGTGCTGCTGGCCGGCACCGAGGCGCTCACCTCCGCCGGTCGTTGCCACCCCGGTGACGCGCTGGGCGTCGTGGAGGGCGAGGTGGTCGTCATCGGGCCCGCCCAGGTCGCGGTCACCTGCGAGCTGCTGGACCGGCTGCTGGCCGGGGGCGGGGAACTGGTCACCCTGCTCGGCGGTCGGCTGGCCGAGGCGGCGGCCACCCACCTCGCCGCCGTGCACCCCACCGTCGAGGTGGCCGTGCACGCCCTGGGGCCCGGCGCGCAGCCGCTGCTCATCGGGGTCGAGTGACGTGCTGACCCTGGACACCCCGCTGGCCAAGGTCGTCGGCGACCGCACCGCCAAGGCCATGGCCGAGGACCTCCACCTGCACGTGGTCCGCGACCTCGTGCGGCACTACCCGAGCCGGTACGCCCGCCGCGGGGAGATGACCGCGCTCACCGACCTGCAGGTCGGTGACCGGGTCACCGTGCTGGGCCAGGTGCGCAAGGTCGACACCCGGCCGATGCGCAACCGGCGCGGCAGCATCACCGAGGTCACCGTCGGCGACGGCGCGGGGTCGATGCGGCTGGTGTTCTTCAACCACAAGCACGCCCGCATGGTGGTCGGCGCCTGGGGCCTGTTCGCCGGCACCGTCAGCAGCTGGCACGGGCAGCTGCAGTTCAACCACCCCGACTGCCAGCTGCTCGACGACGCCACCGACGCGGGGGAGTGGGCCTCGGCGATGCTGCCGATCTACCCCGCCAGCAAGAACGTCTCCAGCTGGGTGCTGCAGAAGTCGCTCAAGCTGGTCTTCGCCTCGCCCGAGACCGCCGACCAGCTGCTGGACGCCGACCCGGTGCCCGCGCCGGTGCGCCGCCGGCACGGGTTGATGCCGCTGGCCCGGGCGATCTGGCTCAAGCACCACCCCGAGACCCCGGAGGACGTCGAGCAGGCCGACCACCGCCTCAAGTGGGACGAGGCCCTGGTCCTGCAGGTCACCCTCGCCGCCCGTCGCCGGGCCGCCGCCCTCGAGCCCGGGATCGCCCGTCCGCGCCGCGCCGGTGGGCTGGTCGACGCCGTCGACCGGGTGCTGCCCTTCGAGCTGACCGGGGGTCAGCGTGAGGTCGGCGAGGCCCTGGCCGCCGAGATCGGCCGGGAGCAGCCCATGCACCGCCTGCTGCAGGGCGAGGTGGGGTCGGGCAAGACCGTCGTCGCGCTGCGCGCGATGGCCCAGGTGGTCGACGCCGGTGGCCAGGCCGCGCTGCTGGCGCCCACCGAGGTGCTCGCCGCGCAGCACGCCCGCGGCATCGCCGGCCTGCTCGGCCCGCTGGGCCGGGCCGGTGAGATCGACGGTGACCCGGCGGGCACCCGGGTCACCCTGCTCACCGGCTCGCTGCGGGCCGCGGCCCGACGGACGGCGCTGGCCGAGGTCGCCGACGGCCGGGCCGGCATCGTCGTGGGCACCCACGCCCTGCTGTCCGAGGGCGTCGAGTTCGCCGACCTGGGGTTGGTGGTGGTCGACGAGCAGCACCGCTTCGGCGTCGAGCAGCGCGACCGGCTCCGGGCGAAGGGGGCCCGCCCGCCGCACGTGCTGGTGATGACGGCCACCCCCATCCCGCGCACCGTCGCGATGACCGTCTACGGCGACCTCGAGACTCTGACCCTGCGACAGCTCCCGGCCGGTCGCGGCGGGGTGTCCAGCTCGGTGGTCCCGGTGGGGGAGAAGCCGGCCTGGCTGACCCGGGCGTGGGAACGGGTGCGCGAGGAGGTCGCCCAGGGCCGGCAGGCCTACGTCGTCTGCCCCCGCATCGGCGACGACGAGGCGGCGTCCGGCGACCAGCCCGACGACGCGGACGGCGCGCCCGAGGTCACCGCCGAGGCCGCCGCCGACCGTCGTCCCCCGCTGGCCGTGCTCGACGTGGCCGAGCAGCTGCGGTCGGGGCCGCTGGCGGGGCTGCGCGTCGAGGTGCTGCACGGCCGGCTCGCGGCGGAGGAGAAGGAGGCCCGCATGCGCGCCTTCGCCGCCAGGGAGGTCGACGTCCTCGTCGCCACCACCGTGATCGAGGTCGGTGTCGACGTCCCCAACGCGACCGTCATGGTGGTCATGGACGCCGACCGCTTCGGGGTCAGCCAGCTGCACCAGCTGCGCGGCCGGGTCGCCCGAGGCAAGCACCCGGGCCTGTGCCTGCTGGTCAGCGAGGCCTCGACGTCGTCCTCGACGGGGGTGCGGCTCGCCCAGGTGGCGGCCACCGCCGACGGGTTCGAGCTGGCCCGCCTCGACCTGGAGACCCGCCGCGAGGGCGACGTGCTCGGCGCGGCGCAGTCGGGCCGGCGCTCGGGGGTCAAGCTGCTGTCGCTGCTGCGCGACGAGGACGTCATCGCCCAGGCCCGGTCCGAGGCAGCCGCGCTGCTGGAGGCCGACCTGGGGCTGGCCGCCCACCCGGAGCTGGCCGCCGCCGTCGCTGCGCTGAACGCCGGCGACCGGGCCGACTGGCTGGAGCGGGCGTGAGCGAGAGGGCCGGGGGCCGGGCGGGTGGTCCCGTCCGCGACGGCGCCCCCACGGCGGTCGGGGTGAGCCCAGCGTGACCCGGGTCATCGCAGGGGCGGCGCGCGGGCGGGTGCTCAAGGTGCCCGCCAGCGGTGTCCGCCCGACCGGCGACCGGGCCCGCGAGGCGTTGTTCAACTCCCTCCGGTCGCTGCTGGACCTCGAGGGTGCCCGGGTGCTCGACCTGTACGCCGGGTCGGGCGCGCTGGGGTTGGAGGCGCTGTCGCGGGGCGCCGCCGAGGTGGTGCTGGTCGAGTCCGGGCCGAAGGTGCTGCCCGTGCTGCGCGGCAACGTCGCGGCGGTCGGCCTCCCGGGGGCGCGGGTGCTGCCCGGGTCGGTGCCGGCCGTCGTCGGGAAGCCCCCCGGCGGGGCCCCCTTCGACCTGGTGCTCGCCGACCCGCCCTACGCCGTCGAGCCCGGGGTCGTACTGCAGGTGCTCGGCGGGTTGGTGGACCACGGCTGGCTGGCGCCCGGTGCGGTGCTGGTGGTCGAGCGGCCCGCGCGGGAGGCCCCGTGGGAGTGGCCGACACCGCTGGTCGGTCTGCGCGACCGCCGCTACGGGGAGGCGTTGCTCCGGTACGGTCGCGCAGCGTGAGGACAGCATGAGGCGCGCGGTCTGCCCGGGCTCCTTCGACCCGGTGACGAACGGGCACGTCGACGTCATCACGCGGGCTGCGGCGCTGTACGACGAGCTGGTCGTGGCCGTCCTGGTCAACCCCGGCAAGGCCGGCCTGTTCGACGTCACCGAGCGCATGGACCTGCTGCGCGAGGCCACCGCGGGGCTGCCCGGCGTACGGGTCGACTCCTTCTCGGGTCTGCTGGTCGACTGGTGCCGCGCGCACGACGTCCCGGTCATCGTCAAGGGTCTGCGTGCCGTCGGGGACTTCGAGTACGAGCTGCAGATGGCCCAGATGAACCGCGAGCTCGCCGGCATCGAGACCCTGTTCGTGCCCACCGCCCCGCAGGTGGGGCACCTGTCCTCCAGCCTGGTCAAGCAGATCTCCGCCTTCGGCGGGGACGTCTCGCACCTGGTGCCGCCCGGGGTCAACGCCCGGCTGCTGGCCAGGCGCGGTGAGGAGGGGACGTCGTGACCGAGGTCGTGTACCGCCTGTACGAGGTCGTCGACGAGCTGGCCTCGGTCATCGAGAACGCGCGCAGCGTCCCCATGTCCTCCTCCTGCATGGTCCCCCGCGACCTGGTGCTGGACCTGCTCGACGACCTGCGCGAGGGGCTGCCGGAGGAGGTGCAGCAGGCCGGCGCGATCGTCGAGCAGCGCACCGAGATCCTCGAGCAGGCCCAGGCCGAGGCCGAGCGCCTCACCGGCCGCACCCGCTCCGAGGCCGAGCAGGTGGTGGCCACCGCCCGCCGCCAACGCGACGAGCTCATCGGCACCGCCCGCCGGCAGCGCGACGAGCTCATCACCCAGGCCCAGGCCGAGGTCGAGGACCTGCTCTCGCGCGCCGAGGCGGAGGCCGACCGCATCCTGGCCGAGGCCGAGGAGCAGCAGGCCGCCCTGCTGTCCGACGCGCGGGCCCAGCACGCGACGATCGTGGCCGCCGGTCAGGCGGAGCACGACCGGCTGGTCGCCGAGACCGAGGTCTACCGGGGGGCCGTGGCCCGTTCCGACGCCCTCGGCGAGCAGACCGCGGCCGAGGTGGCCCGCATGCGCGCCGAGGTCGACGAGTACGTGGACAGCCGGCTCGCCGACTTCGGCACCACGCTGGGCCACATGGTGCGCTCGGTGGAGGCCGCGCGCAGCCAGCTCCGCCAGCCCTGACCGCACCGCAGCACGGGGCTGGGGTAGCCTGGGGCGCTCCCGCATGCGTTGCCCTGCACGCCCCGCGGTGAGCCACCGACCCCGAGCACAGAGAACCCGTCATGCCTGCTGCCCCGATGCCCCGTCGCGGCGCCGCGTCCACCGACGTCCGGCGCCCCGGTGGTGACCCCTGGAAGGTCGACCTGCGCGAGCTGGGTCGACGGGCGGGGTCGATGCGTGAGTGGGACAGGACCGTGCCGGCGCCCGCGGGCTGGGGCGTGGAGATGATCGGCGTCCCCGAGGGTGCGCCGGTGCAGCTGCACCTGCGGCTGGAGTCGGTCATGGAGGGCGTGCTCGTCACCGGCGAGGTCGACGTCCCCGTCACCGGCCAGTGCGCCCGCTGCCTCGAGCCGGTCGAGGACACCCTGCAGCTCGACGTGCAGGAGCTGTTCGCCTACGAGGGCAGCACCACCGAAGCCACCAGCGAGGAGGACGAGGTCCGCCGCATCGACGGCGAGCACCTCGACCTCGCGCCGCTCGTCCGGGACACCGTCGTCCTGACGCTGCCGCTCTCGCCCACCTGCACCCCGGACTGCTCGGGTCTGTGCGTCGACTGCGGCCAGCGGATCGACGACCTCCCGGCGGACCACTCGCACGAGCAGCTCGACCCCCGCTGGGCCGGGCTCGCCGACCGTTTCACCCCATCGAAGGAGAACTGACCGTGGCTGTCCCGAAGAGGCGCATGTCGCGCTCGAACACCCGCTCGCGCCGCTCGCAGTGGAAGGCCACGGCCCCCACGCTGGCGCCGTGCCCGAACCGCGCCTGCGGTGAGCTCAAGCCCCCGCACATCGCGTGCCCGACCTGCGGCCAGTACGACGGCCGCCAGGTCATCGCGGTCTGAGACCACCCGCACGAACCGTCGTGACCGGCGACCCCAGCACCCCCGGGGGGCCCGAGCACGCCGACCAGGCCGCCGATTGGCTGCGTGACGCCCTGGGCGTCACGCTGCCCGGCGGCCTGCTGGCGTTGGCCCTGACCCACCGCTCCTACGCCTACGAGCACGGTGGGCTGCCCACCAACGAGCGCCTGGAGTTCCTCGGCGACTCGGTGCTCGGGCTCGTGGTCACCGACGAGCTCTACCGCAGCCAGCCCGACCTGCCCGAGGGCCAGCTGGCCAAGCTGCGCGCGTCGGTGGTCAACATGACCTCCCTGGCGGGCGTGGCGCGGGCTCTGGGCACCGGGGGCATCGGGCCGCACCTGCTGCTCGGTCGCGGGGAGGCCGCCACCGGCGGGCACGACAAGGACTCGATCCTGGCCGACGCCCTCGAAGCCCTGCTGGGGGCCATCCACCTCGGACTGGGGCTCGACGCCGCCGCGGCGATCGTGCACCGGCTGTTCGACCCGCTGCTGGTGGAGTCGGCCAGCATGGGTGCCGGGCTGGACTGGAAGACCAGCCTGCAGGAGCTCGGCGCCGCCCAGGGTCTCGGTGCCCCGGTGTACCGGATCGAGTCCGAGGGCCCCGACCACGCCAAGACCTTCACCGCCACGGTGCTGCTGGCCGAGCAGCCCCGCGGCGACGGCCACGGCCGCACCAAGAAGGCCGCCGAGCAGATGGCCGCGCAGAACGCCTGGCGCGCCCTGTCCGCGGCCACCCGGGGCTGAGCCGTGCCCGAGCTGCCCGAGGTCGAGGTGGTCCGCCGCGGGCTCGAGCGCTGGGTCGCCGGCCGCACCGTGGCCACCGTCGAGGTGTTGCACCCGCGTGCCGTGCGCCGCCACCTGGAGGGCGTCGACCACTTCGTCGCCGACCTGACCGGGGCCACCGTCGCCGCCGCCCACCGGCGTGGCAAGTACCTCTGGCTCCCCCTGGCCCGCGACGGCGTGCCCACCGGTCGCGTGCTGGTCGCCCACCTCGGCATGAGCGGCCAGCTGCTGGTCGAGAAGCCGAGCGAGCCCCCCGAGAAGCACCTGCGGGCCCGGTTCACCTTCACCGACGGCGGCCGCGAGCTGCGCTTCGTCGACCAGCGCACCTTCGGGGGCCTGGCCACCGAGGACGCCGGGGACGACGGCCTCCCGGTCCGGGTGGCGCACATCGCCGTCGACCCGCTGGCCGACGACTTCGACGCCGACGCCTTCGCCGCCGCCCTGCGCCGCCGCCGCACCGAGGTCAAGCGGGCGCTGCTGGACCAGACCCTCATCGGCGGGGTGGGCAACATCTACGCCGACGAGTCGCTGTGGCGCGCTCGGCTGCACGGCGCCCGGCCCACCGACAAGCTCACCCGCCGCCAGGTCGAGGACCTGCTGGAGGGCATCCGCGACGTGCTGGCCGAGTCACTGGCCCAGGGCGGCACCTCGTTCGACTCCCTCTACGTCGACGTGAACGGCCAGAGCGGGTACTTCTCCCGCTCGCTGGCCGTCTACGGTCAGCTCGACCGCCCGTGCCCCCGGTGCGGCACCCCGATCCGCCGGGAGTCGTTCATGAACCGCTCCAGCTACAGCTGCCCGGTGTGCCAGCCCCGACCGCGGGCGGTCCGTGGGGACGGCCCCCGGGTGCGCCGGTCGTGACGCGCCGGGTCGTGGCGCTGGTCTCCGGCGACGTGCAGGGCGTGGGTTACCGCTGGTTCGTGCGCGGGCAGGCCGGCGAGCGCGGGCTGGCCGGGTCGGCGACCAACCTGCCCGACGGACGAGTCGAGGTCGTGCTCGAGGGGCCGGACGACGACGTCCATGCCGTGCTGGAGGCGCTGACCGGCCCGGTGGCACCCGGCGCACCGCGCCACGTCGTCCTCACCGACCACGACCCGACCGGGTCGACGGGGTTCACCACCGGCTGACCCGTCATCCCGGTGTGACCGAGATGACACGCCCCCGTCACGGTGACGGCGCCGTCCGGTCCGTTGACCTGCGTCGGCGGGGCTGTCACCCTGGCAGCACCAGCCCGGCTCCGTCGTCCCGGCCAGCACGCCCGGACGCCGTGGGGCCACCCCCGCTCCCTCGAAAGGCCGCTGTCGTCATGGCCAAGGCCCTGTTCGGTTCCGTCGCCGCCCCCAGCCAGCTGCGGGCGGCCGAGGAGATCGCCGCCCTGCGCGCCCGGGTCCGGCGGCTGGAGGCCGAGGTCGCCGAGCTGCGCGCCGAGCGCGACGAGCGCATCGCCCACGAGCTGCTCACCATGGCGCACCCCGAGGCCGAGCCCGTCCTCGCCTGACGGAGGACCTCGTCGCCCCCCACGACGCGCTCCGCACGCCGCGGGCCCCTGCGACGAGGCCGTTCCAGCAGGTTGGTTGATCGATAACCTTCTGCTGTGCATCTGTCGAGCCTGACGCTCAAGGGCTTCAAGTCCTTCGCGTCGGCGACGACGCTGCGGCTCGAGCCCGGCATCACCGCGGTGGTCGGGCCGAACGGGTCGGGCAAGTCCAACGTCGTCGACGCGATCGCCTGGGTGCTGGGTGAGCAGGGCGCCAAGAGCCTGCGCGGCGGCAAGATGGAGGACGTCATCTTCGCCGGCACCGCCGGCCGGGCCGCGCTGGGCCGGGCCGAGGTGACCCTCACGATCGACAACGCCGACGGTGCGCTGCCCATCGACTACACCGAGGTGGCCATCACCCGCCGCATGTACCGCTCGGGCGAGAGCGAGTACGAGATCAACGGCGACAAGGTGCGGCTGCTCGACGTCCAGGAGCTGCTCAGCGACTCCGGCATCGGCCGCGAGATGCACGTCATCGTCGGTCAGGGGCAGCTCGACGCGGTGCTCTCCGGGCGCCCCGAGGACCGTCGCGGGTTCATCGAGGAGGCCGCCGGCGTCCTCAAGCACCGCAAGCGCAAGGAGAAGGCGCTCCGCAAGCTCACCGCGATGCAGGCCAACCTCGACCGGCTGGCCGACCTCACCGTCGAGCTGCGCCGCCAGCTCAAGCCGCTGGGCCGGCAGGCCGAGGTGGCCCGCCGGGCCGCCCGCATCCAGGCCGACCTGCGCGACGCGCGGCTGCGGCTGCTCGCCGACGACCTGGTCGCGCTGCGCACGGCCCTGGAGTCCGACGTCGCCGACGAGACGGCGGCGCGCGAGCGGCGGACCCGGACCGAGGCGGAGCTGACCGCGACCGCGCAGCGCCAGGCGGCCCTGGAGGCCGCGCTCGCCGCGGACGCACCGGCGCTGGCTGCGGCGCAGGACACCTGGTACCGGCTGTCCACCCTCGGCGAGCGCTTCCGCAGCACCGGCCAGCTGGCCGCCGAGCGGCACCGCCACCTGTCCGCCCCGCTCGCCGCGACCGGCGGGCGCGACCCCGAGGCCCTCGACGCCGAGGCCGGCCGCATCGAGACCGCCGAGGCCGAACTGGCCGACCAGTTGGCAGCCGAACGGGCCCGGCTCGCCGGCGCCACCGCGGCGCGCACCGACCTCGACGCCGCGCTCGCGGTGGCCGAGCGCGAGCTGGTGGCCGCCGCCCGCGCGCTGGCCGACCGGCGGGAGGGGCTGGCCAGGTTGTCCGGACAGGTCGCGGCGGCCCGCAGCCGGGTGGCCGCCGGGGAGGCCGAGGTCGAACGGGCGCGGGACGCCGCGGCCGGTGCCCGGGCCCGGGCGGAGGCCGCGGCCGGCCGCCTGGCCGCGGCCCGGCCCGACGACGACGGCGGTGGCACCGACCACGACGGCGCGGGAGTGGGCTCGGGAGGGGGCTCTGCAGGGGGCTCTGCAGGGGGCTCGGACGGCGGAGCGGACGGCGGCGCGGACCCGCACGCCCGGGCGCACGAGGCGGCGCGCGCGGCGCAGGTCGAGGCCGCCCGCGTGGTCGCCGAGCTGGCCGACGCCGAACGGTCCGCCGAGCGTGAGCGCGGGGCGGCCCGCGCCCGCCGCGACGCCCTCGCCCTCGGGCTGGCCCCGGTCGACGGCGCGGCCGCGGTGCTCGCCGGCGCCGCCGGGGGCGACCTCGGCGGGGTGACCGGCCCGCTGGCCGAGCGGCTGGCCGTGCACCCCGGTGACGAGGTGGCGGTGGCCGCTGCCCTGGGGGGTCTGGCCGAGGCGGTCGTCGTCACCGCGCCGCGCGCGGCCGCCGACGCCCTGGCGCACCTGGCCGACACCGGCGGGGGCCGGGTCTCCCTCGTGGTCAGCGACGCCGCGGGTGGTCCACCCGCGCCCGCCACCGCGCCGGGGGACGGGTTGCCGGCCGGCGCCCGCTGGGCTGCCGACCTGGTCGACGTCCCGGCCGAGCTGCGCCCCGCAGTGGCGCGCGCCCTGGCCGCCACCGTCGTCGTCGCCGACCTCGCGGCCGCGGTGGCGCTGGTGACCGCGCACCCGGGGATGCGGGCGGTGACGGCCGGGGGGGACGTGCTGTCGGCCGACCGGGCCACCGGTGGTCAGGCCGACGCCCCGTCGGGCCTGGAGGTGCGGGCCCGGGTCGACGCGGCCGAGGGCGAGCTGGCCCGCGCGACCGCGCTCGCCGAGGACCTCGCCGAGGAGCTGGCCCGCGCCCGCGAGGTGCACCGCGAGGCCGGCGTCGCCGTCGAGGCCGCCGCCACGGCCCGCCGCGAGGCCGAGCGGGCCCGGGCCGCGCGCGACCGGGAACTGGCCGGCCTCGGCGCCGACCTGAGGTCGGCCACCGCTGAGGCCGAGCGGGCCGACGCCGCCCGCGTGCGCGCCGAGCAGGCCCTGGACGAGGCCGGCGAGGCCGCGGCGGGGCTGGCCCAGCGGCTCGCGGCCGCCGAGGCCGAACCGGTGGCCGACGAGCCCTCGCCCGCCGAGCGGGACCGGCTGCGGGCCGAGGTCGCGGCGCTGCGGACCACCGAGACCGAGGCCCGGTTGGCGGTCCGCACGGCGGAGGAGCGAGCCCGTTCCCTGCACGGCCGGGCCGACTCGCTGCGCCGTCAGGCCCGCCAGGAGCGGGCCGCCCGCGAGCGGGTCGAGCAGGCCCGCCGCACCCGCACCCGGGGCGCCGAGGTCGCCGCGCAGGTGCGGGCGGGGGCCGAGGCCGCGCAGGCGGTGCTGGCCACGTCGCTGGCGTCGGCGGCGGCCGAGCGCGACGCCCTGGCCGCCGCACGCACCGGCCGGGAGGCCGAGCTGCTCGCCGTCCGCACGCGGGTGCGGGAGCTGACCACTGACCTCGACCGGCTGACCGACGAGGTGCACCGCGACGAGGTGGCCCGCGCCGAGCAACGGCTGCGCATCGAGACGCTGGAGACCCGTGCGGTCGAGGAGCACGGCATCGAGCTGGCCGAGCTGGTGCGGGAGTACGGCCCCGGTGCCCCGGTGCCCCCGACGGCGCCGCAGGTCGCCGCGGCCGAGGAGGCCGGCGACCCTGTCCCGGACCCGGTGCCCTACGTGCGGGCCGTGCAGGAGCGGCGCGCGGCGAAGGCCGAGAAGGACCTCGCCGCACTGGGCCGGGTCAACCCGTTGGCGCTGGAGGAGTTCGCCGCCCTCGAGGAGCGCAGCACGTTCCTGACCACCCAGCTGGAGGACCTCCGGGCCACCCGCCGCGACCTGCTGACGGTGGTGCGCGAGGTCGACGACCGCATCCACGAGGTGTTCGCCGCCGCGTTCGCCGACGTGCAGCGCGAGTTCGAGCAGGTCTTCCAGACCCTCTTCCCCGGTGGCGAGGGGCGGCTGCTGCTCACCGACCCCGAGGACATGCTCACCACCGGCGTCGAGGTCGAGGCGCGGCCGCCGGGCAAGAAGGTGAAGCGGTTGTCCCTGCTGTCCGGTGGGGAGCGGTCGTTGACCGCCGTGGCCCTGCTGGTCGCGATCTTCCGGGCCCGCCCCTCGCCGTTCTACGTGCTCGACGAGGTCGAGGCCGCCCTCGACGACGTCAACCTCGGTCGGCTGCTCACCCTCGTCGAGCAGCTGCGCGACACCTCGCAGCTCATCGTCATCACCCACCAGAAGCGCACGATGGAGATCGCGGACGCCCTCTACGGCGTCTCGATGCGCGGCGACGGCATTACCGGCGTCATCTCCCAGCGTCTGCGCCCGGCGAGCTGACCGGCCCGCCCCGCACCAGCAGGTCGACCTGCAGGGGGTGGTGGTCCGAGCAGCCCGACCCGTCGAGGACGGCGGCGCCCACCACCTGCACCTCGGGGGTGACCCACACCTGGTCGATGCGCAGGCGGGGACGCCGGGCCGGGTGGGTCAGGCCGGCGTCCCGGTTCCACAGCTGCCACCGGCGACCCTGGTCGCGGCGCCGACCCGCCCGGCCCCACGCGTCGGCCAGCCGGGCGCGCAGGGGCACCAGCTCGGTGGCGGTGGCCGCGCAGTTGAGGTCCCCGGCGACCACGGCGGGCCGGCCGGGCGGGGGCAGCAGCTGCACCAGCGCCTGCGCCTGGGCGGCGCGCGAGCGCGCCGAGTCGCTGGACAGGTGGGTCGTCAGCACCGTCAGGGCCCCGCCCGCCACGACCAGGTCGGCCCGCAACGCGGCGCGCGGCTCGCCCTCGCCGGGCAGCCGGTGCGCGGCGTCGTCGGCGACGGGCAACCGGGTGAGCAGTGCGTTGCCGTACCGCTTGGCCGGGCCGTCGGCGCGCGGCGCCTCGATGGCCGAGGCCCACACCAGTTCCCGGCCCAGGGCCCGGGCCAGCAGCTCGGCCTGGTCGACGCCCTCGCTGCGTGCGCCGAAGGCGCGGTCGACCTCCTGCAGGCAGACGACGTCGGGGTCGGCCGCGGCCAGGACGGCGGCGATGCGGGCCAGGTCGTGCCGGCGGTCGTCGCCGACCCCGTGGTGGATGTTGAAGGTCACCAGGCGCACGGACGTCACCGGCCCGAGCCTGCCAGGCGGGACGGCGCCGGGCCGGGTTGCATGGCGGGCATGCGCATCTTCTTCACCGGCGGCAGCGGCAAGGCCGGCCACCACGTCGCCCCCCACCTCGCCGAGCAGGGCCACGAGGTCACCAACGCCGACCTGACCCCCCTGGGCCACGACGGGATCGCCGACCTGCGTGTGGACCTCACCGACCTGGGCCAGACGTACTCGGCGCTCGCCGGAGCTGCCCGCCCGGCGGAGCTGGAGGGCCCGGCCGTGCCCGCCTACGACGCCGTCGTCCACTTCGCCGCGATCCCGGCCATCCTGATCGCACCCGACGCGACCACCTACGCCACGAACGTGCTGAGCACCTACAACGTGCTGGAGGCGGCCACCCGGCTGGGCGTCCCGAAGGTGGTGTTCGCCTCCTCGGAGACCACCTACGGGGTCTGCTTCGCGCAGGGGGAACGGAAGCCGCTCTACGTCCCGGTCGACGAGGATCACCCGACCGTGCCCGAGGACTCCTACGCGATGAGCAAGGTGGCCGGTGAGACCACCGCGCGTTCGTTCCAGGCCCGCAGCGGCGCCGACGTCTACGGGCTGCGGATCAACAACGTCATCGAGCCGCACGAGTACGAGCAGCTGTTCCCCGCGTTCCTGGAGGACCCGGCGCTGCGTCGGCGCAACCTGTTCGCCTACATCGACACCCGCGACCTGGGGCAGATGGTGCAGCGCTGCCTGACCACCGACGGCCTGGGCTACGAGGTGTTCAACGTGGCCAACGCCGACATGTCGGTCGCGGTCACCACCGACGAGGTGCGGCAGCGGTTCTACGCCGGGGTCGAGCAGCGCCGTCCGATGGGCCCGGACGAGACGTTCTACTCCATCGACAAGGCCCGCCAGCTGCTGGGCTACGAGCCGCAGCACTCGTGGCGGGACGTGCTCGGGTAGAGGTCGGGCCAGCTCGGCGTCCAGCACGGCGTCCAGCACCTGGGTCCGGGTCCCGGTACGGGGCCCGGACCACGACGACGGCGTCGTCCACCGCGGCGGGTGGCGCCCGGCGCGGGCTGGGAGACTGGGCCGCATGGAGTTCGTGATCATCGCCGTCGCGATCGTCGTCGTCGCGCTGCTGGTCGGGGTCGGCCTGCTCGTCGGCCGCGGCCGACGCACCACCCGCCTGGACGACGACACCGCGCAGTCGCTGGGCCGGGGCGCCGGCACCCTGACCCGACCCACGGACGAGGTGCCCCCGACGGCGCCGCCGCTGACCGTCCCGCCGGTGGGGACCGAGGACGTCGCTGTCCCGCCGCTGGACCTCCCCCCGGCCGAGCCCGAGCCGGGGCTGACCTTCGAGACCCCGCCGCCCTCGGCCGGTCGCCTGGTGCGGTTGCGCGGCCGGTTGGCCCGGTCGCAGTCGTCGCTGGGCCGCGGCCTGCTGTCGGTGCTCTCGCGCGAGAAGCTGACCGAGGACGACTGGGAGGAGGTCGAGGAGACCCTCCTGGCCGCCGACGTCGGCGTCGCGGCGACCACCCAGATCGTGCAGCGGCTGCGCACCCGGTCGATGGTGCTGGCCACCGGGGACGCCGGTGCGCTGCGGGAACTGCTGGTCACCGAGCTGGCCGCCGTCCTGGGGCCCGACCTCGACCGCACGCTGGCCACCGACCACGACCTCGACCGCCCGGCGGTCGTGCTCGTCGTGGGCGTGAACGGGGCCGGCAAGACCACCACCTGCGGGAAGATTGCCCGGGTGCTTGTGGGCGACGGGCGCAGCGTGCTGCTCGGCGCGGCCGACACGTTCCGCGCGGCCGCGGCCGACCAGCTGGAGACCTGGGGCGAGCGCGTGGGCGTGCCCACGGTGCGCGGCGCCGAGGGCGGGGACCCGGCGTCGGTGGCGTTCGAGGCGGTCAAGACCGGTCGCGCGGCCGGTGTCGACGCCGTCCTGGTGGACACCGCCGGCCGGCTGCACACCAAGAGCGGGCTCATGGACGAGCTGGGCAAGGTCAAGCGGGTGGTGGAGAAGCAGAGCCCGGTCGACGAGGTGCTGCTGGTGCTCGACGCGACCACCGGGCAGAACGGCGTCGTGCAGGCCCGGGTGTTCACCGAGGCCGTCGCGGTCACCGGGGTGGTGCTCACCAAGCTCGACGGCACCGCCAAGGGCGGCATCGTGGTCGCGGTGCAGCGCGAGCTCGGCATCCCGGTGAAGCTGGTCGGGCTGGGGGAGGGCGCCGACGACCTGGCCCCCTTCGAGCCCCGGGCGTTCGCCGAGGCCCTCGTCGGTCCGGGCGAGTAGCCGCTCAGGCCGAGTAGCGCTCCTCGACCCGGCCGTACCGCCAGACGGCCAGGGCCACGCCCCAGGTGACCACGAAGAGCCCCACGATGCCGAAGCCGACGTAGTCCAGGTCCCACGAGGCCAGCCAGGCCAGCGGGCCCGAGGTGATCCCGAACCGCTCGACGAGCAGGCCGACGAGCACCAGGGAGCCGACGCCGAGGGCCACCGTCACCGACAGCACCGTGACGGTGAGGTTGTAGAAGACCTTGCGCACGGGCTTCACCAGGGCCCAGCCGTAGGCGCGGGTCATCAGGACGCCGTCGGCGGTGTCGAACAGGCTCATCCCGGCCATGAACAGCACCGGCAGGACGACGATGGCGTACCAGGGCAGCACGAAGGCCGCCGAGCCGGCGATGAGCACCAGCAGCCCGACCTGGGTGGCGGTGTCGAAGCCCAGGCCCATCAGCAGGCCCACCGGGTAGAGGTGCCAGGGCCTGGAGACCCGGCGGGTGGCCCGGCCCAGCACCCGGGCCATGAACCCGCGGTTGTGCAGGTGGTGCTCGAGCTGAGCCTCGTCCAGCTCGCCCGAGCGCATGCCGCGCAGCACCTTGGCGATGCCGACGACGGCGACGAGGTTCATCGCGCCGATGACCAGCAGGAAGGCGCCGGCGACCAGGGTGCCGACCAGGCCGAGCACGGACGCCGCGGAGGAGTCGCCGTCCTGGATGACACCGGCGACCGACTGCACGCCCACGGCCAGCAGGACGCCGGCGACCAGCACGACGCTGGAGTGGCCGAGGGAGAACCAGAACCCGGTGCTCACGGCGGGCGTCCCGTCGCCGACCAGCTTGCGGGTGGTGTTGTCGATGACCGCGATGTGGTCGGCGTCGAAGGCGTGCCGCACCCCGAGCAGGTAGGCGGTGAGGCCGACCCCGACGCCCAGCACACCCGCGCTGCCGAGGTCCAGCCGCTGCGGCGCGACGGCCAGCACCAGGACGCCCCAGCCCAGCACGTGCAGGCCGACGACGACCGCGGCCATCGTGGCGATGCTGCGACGGTCGCGCCGGCTGAACCCCTGCGCCGGGACGACGGGTGCGGGTGCGGTGGTGGTCACGGCCGGACCTTAGTGCGAGGAGTTGGCATGTGCACAGATCTGGCATCAGGGCGGCCGACCATCCGTGCAACACCAGCGCAACACGCCTGCCCGACACGCAGGCGGGAGTTCACGGGGGCGAAACACGTGCGGGCAGCCCCCCGAAACACAGGATCGGCACCGTATCGGCACACCCCCCGACGCGGCCGATGGCCGACGACCCGAATCAGGAGATGCCGTGGTCGACACCGGCAACACTGCCTGGATCCTCACCAGCGCGGCCCTCGTGCTGCTGATGACCCCGGGCCTGGCGCTCTTCTACGGCGGCATGGTCCGCGCCAAGAGCGTCCTCAACATGATGATGATGAGCTTCGGCGCGCTGGCCCTGATCAGCGTCCTGTGGGTCCTCTACGGCTACTCCGTCGCCTTCGGCAACGACGTCGGCGGTGGCCTGCTGGGCGACCCGACCGAGTACCTCGGCCTGGAGGGCCTGTTCGACACCGTGACCAACGGGTTGCCCGACATGGCCTTCGTCGGGTTCCAGGCGGTCTTCGCCATCATCACCGTCGCGCTCATCTCCGGTGCCATCGCCGACCGGGCGAAGTTCGGTGCCTGGATGGTCTTCGCCGGCGTCTGGGCGACCATCGTCTACTTCCCGGTTGCGCACTGGGTCTTCGCCTTCGACAACGAGGACCTCGGCGTCACCGGGGGTTGGATCGCCAACCAGCTCGCGGCCATCGACTTCGCCGGTGGCACCGCGGTGCACATCAACGCCGGTGCCGCGGGCCTGGCTCTCGCGCTGGTGCTCGGCAAGCGTCGCGGCTTCGGTCGCGAGGCCATGCGGCCGCACAACCTGCCCCTGGTCATGCTGGGCGCCGGCCTGCTGTGGTTCGGCTGGTTCGGGTTCAACGCCGGCTCGGCCCTGGGCGCGAACGAGGCGGCCAGCCTGGTCTGGGTCAACACGCTGGTCGCCACCGGCGCGGCCATCCTCGGCTGGCTGCTGACCGAGAAGATCCGCGACGGCCACTCCACCTCGCTGGGCGGGGCCTCCGGTGCGGTGGCCGGCCTGGTCGCCATCACCCCGTCCTGCTCGGCGGTCTCGCCGATCGGCGCCATCATCCTGGGCGTCGTGGCCGGTGTGCTCTGCGCGCTGGCCGTCGGCCTGAAGTACCGCTTCGGCTACGACGACTCCCTCGACGTGGTCGGCGTGCACCTGGTCGGCGGGCTGTGGGGCACCATCGCCGTCGGCTTCCTCGCCACCGACGCGGCCGCGGCCGGGGTCGACGGCCTGTTCTACGGTGGCGGTGTCGACCAGCTCTGGCGCCAGGTCGTCGGGGCGGTCGCGGTGCTGGTCTTCTCCTTCGTCCTCACCTACGTGATCGGGATCGTGATCCAGAAGACCATGGGCTTCCGCATCACCGAGGAGGACGAGGTCGCCGGGATCGACACCGTCGTGCACGCCGAGTCCGGGTACGACCTCACCAGCCTGAGCGGCGGCAGCGGCTCCGCCCTGCACCAGGCCACCACCGCCAAGACCGTGGAGGGTTCCCACTGATGAAGCTGGTCACCGCGATCGTCAAGCCGTTCAAGCTCGACGACGTCAAGAACGCCCTGGAGCTGATCGGCATCGCCGGGCTCACCGTCAGCGAGGTGCAGGGCTTCGGCCGGCAGCGCGGGCACACCGAGGTCTACCGGGGCGCCGAGTACCAGGTGGACTTCGTGCCCAAGGTGCGCATCGAGGTCGTCGTCGGCGAGCACGACGCGGCCCGCGTGGTCGACGCCGTGGTGGAGTCCGCCTCCACCGGCCAGATCGGCGACGGCAAGGTCTGGGTCACCACGATCGACGAGATCGTGCGGGTCCGCACCGGCGAGCGCGGGGCCGACGCCCTCTAGCCCGCACGTTCCACCGGCGTCGGCCGGGGTGGTGGACCCCCACCGCCCCGGCCGTCGTCGTCCCGCCCGCTGCCGTGCGCTCGTCATCGTGAGAGGTGCCCCGTGGCCGATGCCGTCCCCGCGCCCGCCGTCCCCGCCCCGTCCCCGGGGGACCTGGCCGCGCTGCCCCGCGCCGAGCGGGTGGCCGCGCTCGACGGCTGGCTCACCGGGTTGCTGGACGCCGCCCTCGCTGCGGCCCCGCCGGCGGCCGGGCGCCGCGGCCAGCCCGACCCGGCGTCCGGCGCCGGGGTGGCGCTGGTGGCCGTGGGCAGCCTCGGTCGCGGTGAGCCGCCCCCCCACGGCGACCTGGACCTCGTGCTCGTGCACGACGGCCGGCCCGGGGTGGCCGAGCTCGCCAACGCGCTCTGGTACCCGATCTGGGACGCCGGCCACAAGCTCGACCACTCGGTGCGCACGGTCGGCGAGGCCGTGCAGGTCGCCGGCACCGACGTGAAGGCCGGCCTGGGACTGCTGGACGCGCGTCCGGTGGCCGGTGACGCCGAGCTCGCCGCCGAGCTGCGGACCGCGACCCTGGGCGCCTGGCGGGCGTCGGCCGGCCGGCTGCTGCCCGAGCTGCGCGACCTGCGCAGGGGTCGCATCCGCAGCGTCGGCGAGCTGGGCTTCCTGCTCGAGCCCGACCTCAAGGAGGCCTACGGCGGCCTGCGCGAGGGGCAGGTGCTGCGGGCCCTGTCCGCCGCCCAGCTGGTGGACGCCCCACCGGCCGACGCCGAGGACGCCTACCGCTTCCTGGTCGACGTCCGCGACGAGCTGCGCCGCCGCACCCGGCGGGCCACCGACGTCCTCGTGCGCCAGGAGCAGCCGGGCATCGCCACCACCCTCGGGCTGCCCGACGACGACGTCCTGCTGCGGCGGGTCAGCCTGGCCGGACGTCGCCTGGCGTTCGTCGCCGACGAGGCGTGGCGGCGCGTCGACGCCGCCCTGGTGCGCCGACCGCGGGCCCGGTACCGGCGCGTGCGTCGCGAGCCGCTCGCCGAGGGCCTCGTGCGCCACGGCGACGAGGTGGTGCTGGCCCGCGACGCCCGCCCGGCCGCCGACCCCGGGCTGGTCCTGCGCGGGGCGGCCGCGGCCGCGCACGCCGACCTGGTCCTCTCGCCCTACACGCTCAAGGTGCTCAGCGCGCACTCCCCGGCGCTGCCCGAGCCGTGGCCGGCCGAGGTCCGCTGGTCGTTCCTGCGGCTGCTGGCCACCGGCCGCAGCGCCGTCCCGGTGCTCGAGCAGCTCGACCAGGAGGGCCTGCTCACCCGCATGCTGCCCGAGTGGGACCGGGTGCGGTCGCTGCCCCAGCGCCACCCCTGGCACCGGTTCACCGTCGACCGGCACCTGGTGGAGGCCGCCGCGGCCGCAGCGGAGCTCACCCGCGACGTCGACCGGCCCGACCTGCTGCTGGTCGGCTCGCTGCTGCACGACATCGGCAAGGGCTGGCCCGGCGACCACTCCGAGGTGGGGGCGGTGGTCATGACGGAGGTGGCCGCGCGCATGGGCTTCGGCCCCGCCGACGTCGCCGTGCTGGCCGCGATGGTGCGCCACCACCTCGTGCTGCCCGACGTCGCCACCCACCGCGACCTCGACGACCCGGCCACCATCGACCGCGTGGTGGACACCCTCGGTGGCGACCCCCAGCTGCTGCACCTGCTGCACGCCCTGGCCCAGGCCGACGGCGCAGCCACCTCCAGCGCCGCGTGGTCGCCGTGGAAGGCGCACCTGGTGGCCGCCCTCGTCGGTCGCGTGGCCGCCCGCCTGGGGTCCACCGCCGAGCCCGAGCCCGTGCTGGCACCCAGCGACCCGCAGGTGGTCGCGCCCGCGCCCGAGATCCCCGGGCCCACCCGGCCGGTCACGGTCGGCGTGGCCGACGTCGCCGACGGGCAGCAGGTCACCTTCGGCGCGCCCGACCGGCCCGGCCTGTTCAGCCTCTGCGCCGGCGTGCTGGCGCTCAACCAGCTCGACGTGCGCGCCGCGAGGGTGACCGTCGAGGGCGGCCACGCCACGTCGGTGTTCGCCGTCCGGCCGCGCTTCGGGCGGGTGCCGGTGCCCGAGATCCTGGCCGACGGCGTCCGCGCCGCTCTCGAGGGCACCCTGCCCCTGGCCGAGCGCCTGGCCCAGCGCGAGCGGGACTACAGCCAGGACGGCGTCCGCGGCGCGCCACCGCGGGTCGCCTGGTTCGACGCCGAGGCGACCGGTGCGGCGAGCACGCTGGTCGAGGTGCGGGCCACCGACCGCGCCGGGCTGCTGCACCGGCTGACCGCGGCGCTGGCCGCCGAGGGCCTCGACGTCCGGGCCGCGACGGTGGAGACGCTGGGGGCCGACGCCGTCGACGCCTTCTACCTGGCCGACCCGACGGGCACACCGGTGGACGCCGGCCAGCGCGAGCGGACCGAGCGCGCGCTGCTGGCGGCGGCCTCGGGCACGGCGCCCGACCCGGTGCCGCGCTGAGCCCGGATACCCTGGGGAGCCCGCTGATCCACCGCTGCTGAGGACGTGTTGTGTTCGAGACCCTCTCCGACCGGCTCGACAAGGTCTTCACCGGGCTGCGCGGCAAGGGCCGCCTCTCCGAGGCCGACATCGACGCCACCGCGCGCGAGATCCGCATCGCGCTGCTGGAGGCCGACGTCGCGCTGCCGGTCGTGCGCGAGTTCATCGGCGCGGTCAAGGAGCGGGCCCGCGGGGCCGAGGTCAGCCAGGCGCTGAACCCCGCCCAGCAGATCATCAAGATCGTCAACGAGGAGCTCATCGGCGTCCTCGGCGGGGAGACCCGGCGCATCCGCTACGCCAAGTCCTCACCGACGGTCATCATGCTGGCCGGTCTGCAGGGCGCCGGGAAGACGACGCTGGCCGGCAAGCTCGGCCGCTGGCTCAAGGGCCAGGGCCACACCCCGCTGCTCGTGGCCTGCGATCTGCAGCGGCCCAACGCGGTCAACCAGCTCTCCATCGTCGCCGGGCAGGCCGGGGTCGACGTCTACGCCCCGCAGCCGGGCAACGGCGTCGGCGACCCGGTCCAGGTCGCCCGCGAGTCGATCGAGCACGCCCGCCGCACCATGCACGACGTGGTCGTCGTCGACACCGCCGGCCGGCTGGGCATCGACGCCGAGCTGATGGCCCAGGCCGCCGGCATCCGCGACGCCGTGCAGCCCGACGAGACCTTGTTCGTCGTCGACGCGATGATCGGCCAGGACGCCGTCACCACGGCGATCGCGTTCTCCGAGGGCGTCGGCTTCTCCGGCGTCGTGCTGACCAAGCTCGACGGCGACGCCCGCGGTGGTGCCGCGCTGTCGGTCCGTGGCGTGACCGGACAGCCGATCATGTTCGCCTCGACCGGCGAGAAGCTGGCCGACTTCGACGTCTTCCACCCCGAGCGCATGGCCTCGCGCATCCTCGGCATGGGCGACGTCCTCACCCTCATCGAGCAGGCCGAGCAGGCCTTCGACGCCGACCAGGCCGAGAAGATGGCCGGCAAGCTGGCCAGCCGCGACGGCTTCACCCTCGAGGACTTCCTCGAGCAGATGATGGCCATCCGCAAGATGGGGCCGATCGCCAACCTGCTCGGCATGCTGCCCGGGGCCGGGCAGATGAAGGAGCAGATCAAGAACATCGACGACCGCGACCTCGACCGCACCGCGGCGATCATCCGGTCCATGACCCCGACCGAGCGGGTCAACACCAAGATCATCAACTCGTCGCGCAAGGTGCGCATCGCCAACGGCTCCGGCGTCACCGTCACCGAGGTCAACGCGCTGCTGGAGCGCTTCGCCCAGGCCCAGAAGATGATGGGCCAGATGGCCGGCTCGATGGGCATGCCGGGCCTGGGCCCCATGTCGAAGAAGGCCCGCGGGCGCCAGCAGCAGGCCGTCGCGCGCAAGGGCGGCAAGAAGGGCAAGAAGCCCGCGCGCCGGCAGATCGGCGGCGGGCCGGGCATGCCGCCCGGCGGGGTGGGTGGGGGCCAGCACGGCGGCATCCCCGGGTTGCCGCCGGGCCAGGCCATGCCCGACCTCTCCAAGCTCGACTTCAGCCAGTTCAAGGACCGCTGAGCCGTGCACCTCTCGGGGGTGCTGCTGCCCGAGGGCGGGACCCGTGACCTGTGGGTGCGTGACGGGCGGATCACCTTGGACCCCGTGCCGGGCGCAGAGACCGTCTCCCGGGGCGGGTTCGTGCTGCCGGGCCTGGTCGACGCGCACTGCCACGTCGGCATCGCGCGCGGCGGTGGTCACGTCGAGGACCTCGCCGCGGCCCGGGAGCAGGCCCTGGTCGAGCGGGACGCCGGGGTGCTGCTGCTGCGCGACTGCGGCTCGCCGGTGGACACCCGGGCCCTGGACGACGACCCCGACCTGCCGCGGATCCTGCGCGCGGGTCGGCACGTCGCGCGCGAGCGGCGCTACATCCCCGGCTTGGCGGTCGAGGTCGAACCGGCGTCGCTGGCCGACGAGGTGCGCACCCAGGCCCGCCGCGGTGACGGCTGGGTCAAGCTGGTGGGCGACTGGATCGACCGCGGCGCCGGCGACCTGGGCCCGCTGTGGCCCGACGACGTGCTGGCCGACGCGATCGCCGCCGCGCACGCCGAGGGCGCCCGGGTCACCGCGCACACCTTCGGCACCGACGCGCTGCCCGGGCTCATCCGCGCCGGCATCGACTGCGTGGAGCACGGCACCGGGCTGACCGAGGAGCTGATCGGGGAGATGGCCGCGCGCGGCACCGCCGTCGTCCCCACGCTGGTGAACGTGGAGAACTTCCCCGGCTTCGCCGCGGCGGGGGAGAAGAAGTTCCCGTCCTACGCCTCCACGATGCGTCGGCTGTACGCGTCGTCCGGGGCGGTGGTCCGGGCCGCGCACGAGGCGGGGGTGCCGGTGTTCGCCGGCACCGACGCCGGGGGCGGCATCGACCACGGCACGATCGCGGAGGAGATCCGGGCGCTGCACGCCGCCGGTCTGCCCCGGGAGGCCGCCCTCGCCGCCGGCTCGTGGGCGGCGCGGGAGTGGCTCGGCCTGCCCGGCCTGGTGGAGGGGGCTCCAGCCGACCTGGTCGTCTACGACCGGGACCCCCGCCAGGACCTCGATGCCCTGGCGGCACCGCAGCTCACCCTCCTCCGCGGCCGCGTGGTCACCCCCTCCCGCTGAGGCCCTTCCCTCCCGCGGTTGATCATCGCCCGATGGTTGCCGGCACCCGCGTGTCGCGCAGCCACCTGCCGATGATCAACTCCCGAGGTCGATCGTGCGCCTCCGGGCGGCGCAGGTCGCTGGTCAGCTGGACCAGCCGGCACCCTCGTCGTCCGGCCTCCGCCACGGCCCACCGGACCAGCGCCGAGCCCACCCCGGCACCGCGGTGGTCCCGGTGCACCCGGACCGCCTCGAGCTGCGCCCGCCGCGCACCCAGCCGCGCCAGCGACGGGAGGACCGACAGCTGCAGGGTCCCCACCACCTCGCCGACCGACTCGGCGACGACCAGCAGGTGCGCGGGGTCGGCGTCCACCTCGGCGAACGCGGCGCGGTAGGGACCGAGGTCGGTCGTCTCGCGGCTACGACCCAGCGGGTCGTCGGTCAGCAGCGCAACCAGGGCGGGGACGTCGTCGGCCGCCGCGCGGCGCAGGAGGAGGGACGGCGACAGCTGCTGCGGGAGGGGCAGGGCGCCATCGTGCCTACGGTGCACCCGTGGGCGACGTCGTGGCGGGAGCTCACCGAGGACGACGTCCGCGCCGTCGTGCGGGCCGAGCGGGACGAGCGGCTGGCCGCGGCCGACCAGCTGGACGCCACCGGGGCCGGGGACGCCGCCGACGAGCTCCGCGCGGCGGCGGCCGTGCTGGAGCGCTACCTGTAGGGAAACCGTTCGGCGGCGGCTGGGAGACTGGTGTCGTGCTGTTGCGGATGTCCACCCTGTTCCTGCGCACCCTGCGCGACGACCCGGCCGACGCCGAGGTCCCCAGCCACCGGTTGCTGGTGCGGGGCGGGTACATCCGCCGCGCCGCGCCGGGTGGGTTCACCTGGCTGCCGCTGGGCTGGCGGGTGTACCGCAACGTCGAGCGCGTCGTCCGCGAGGAGATGGACGCGATGGGCGCGCAGGAGGTGCACTTCCCGGCGCTGCTGCCCCGCGAGCCCTACGAGACCACCAACCGGTGGACCGAGTACGGCCCCAACCTCTTCCGGCTGCAGGACCGCCGCGGCGTCGACTACCTGCTCGGCCCCACCCACGAGGAGATGTTCACGCTCCTGGTGAAGGACCTCTACGGGTCCTACAAGGACCTGCCGCTGTCGATCTACCAGATCCAGACCAAGTACCGGGACGAGGCGCGGCCCCGGGCCGGGCTGTTCCGCGGTCGCGAGTTCGTGATGAAGGACAGCTACTCCTTCGACGTCGACGACGCCGGGCTCGAGCGCTCCTACGCCGCCCACCGCGAGGCCTACACCAAGGTCTTCGACCGGCTCGCGCTCGAGTACGTCATCGTGTCGGCCACCTCCGGGGCCATGGGTGGGTCGAAGTCCGAGGAGTTCCTGCACCCCACACCGATCGGCGAGGACACCTTCGTCCGCTCGGCCGGCGGGTACGCGGCCAACGTCGAGGCGGTCACCACCGTCGTCCCCGACGCGATCCCGCTCGAGGGGCTGCCGGCCGCGCACGTCGAGGACACCCCCGACACCCCGACCATCGAGACGCTCGTCGCCGTCGCGACCGAGCTGTTCCCCGACGCCGGGTACACGGCCGCCTCCACGCTGAAGAACGTCGTCGTCCAGCTGCGGCACCCCGACGGGTCGGCCGAGCCGCTGGTCATCGGGCTGCCCGGGGACCGCGAGGTCGACACCAAGCGGCTCGAGGCGCAGGTCGCCCCGGCCGAGGTCGAGCCGTTCACCGACTTCGCCGCGCACCCCGCGCTGGTGAAGGGCTACATCGGGCCGCGGGTGCTGGGGGAGGAGTCGGCCTCGGGCATCCGCTACCTGGTCGACCCCCGCGTCGTGCCCGGCACCCGCTGGGTCACCGGGGCCGACGAGCCCGGCAGGCACGTCTTCGACCTCGTGGCCGGCCGCGACTTCACCTGGGACGGGACCATCGAGGCCGCCGAGGTGCGCGCCGGTGACCCCGCCCCCGACGGCTCGGGCCCGCTCGAGCTGGCCCGCGGGGTGGAGATGGGCCACGTGTTCCAGCTCGGCCGCAAGTACGCCGAGGCGCTGGACCTGAAGGTGCTCGACGAGAACGGCAAGCTCGTCACGGTCACCATGGGCTCCTACGGCATCGGGGTCTCCCGCGCCGTGGCCGCGATCGCCGAGTCCACCCACGACGAGCTGGGCCTGGTCTGGCCGCGCGAGGTCGCCCCGGCCGACGTGCACCTGGTCGCCACCGGCAAGGACGCCGCGGTGTTCACCGCGGCCGAGGCCCTGGCCGGAGAGCTGGTCGCCGCCGGGCTCACCGTGCTCTACGACGACCGACCCAAGGTCAGCCCCGGCGTGAAGTTCAAGGACGCCGAGCTGCTCGGGATGCCGACCATCGTCACCGTCGGCCGCGGGCTGGCCGAGGGCGTGCTGGAGCTGCGCGACCGGGCGACCGGCGACCGGCGCGACATCCCGGTCGAGGGTGCGGCCGCCGCCGTCCTCGCCGAGGTCCGCGGCTAGGTCTGCCTGGCCCGGGCGCGCACCCACTGCTTGAGTGCGCGCCCAGGCGGGTTGCCGGTCCGGTCGACGAGGACGGGCGCGCAGCGGGGGAGCGGCTGCGCGCCCGTTCGGGTCAGCGGCCGAGGTGAGCGGCACACGCGCGCACCCGGCCGCGGGGTGTGCCTGGTCAGCCGCCCCGCTCGACGAGCTCGACCTCGTAGCCGTCGGCGTCCTCGAGGTAGGCGGCGCGGTGGTCGGGGCCGCCGGCGAACGGGTGCCGGTCAGGGAACATCAGTCGCCACCCGTGTCCTGGGGCTGGCCGGACCAGTGCGTCGAGGTCCGTGACGTGGAACGCGAGCGGAAGGACCCCGTCCTCCTCACGACTCGCAGGCTCGCCGCGAGCCTCTGGACGGGGCCGGGTCGGGCACCCACAGCTCGACGTGTTGGAGCAGCATTCGGCGTCCTCCCGACGTCTGGCATGATGAGCGGTCGAACACGCGCTGCCGGCGGCCCTCTCACCGTCGTGGCCCGTGTCCAGCCGCACCGCCCCCGGCGTACCCCCACGCGCATGCAGGGGCGGGCACCCCGAGAACTCGTACGAGGAGTACACCACCCACCGTGGCCACCAAGATCAAGCTCATGCGTCTCGGCAAGATGCGCGCGCCCTACTACCGCATCGTCGTCGCCGACGCCCGCACCAAGCGCGACGGCCGGTCCATCGAGACCATCGGCAAGTACCACCCCAAGGAGGACCCCTCCTACATCGAGGTCGACGCCGAGCGCGCCGCCTACTGGCTCGGTGTCGGCGCCCAGCCGACCGAGGCCGTGGCCGCCATCCTGCGCGTCACCGGTGACTGGCAGAAGTTCAAGGGCGAGCCGGCCCCCGAGCCGATGAAGGTCGCGGCCCCCAAGCCCGACAAGAAGGCCGCCTACGAGGAGGCCGCCCGCGCCGCCGCCGACGAGCCGGCCGCCGGGGCCACCACCCCGAAGAAGAAGGCCGCGGTCAAGGCCGACGCCACCCCCGAGGCCGAGTCCAAGCTCGCCGAGGACGCCCCTGCCGACGGCTCCGCCGGCAAGACGGCTGCCGAGTAACCAGTGCTCGAAGAGGCGCTCGAGCACCTGGTCAAGGGCATCGTCGACAACCCCGACGACGTCGCCGTCGACCTGGTCGAGGGTCGCCGCGGCAAGACGCTGGAGGTCCGGGTGCACCCCGAGGACCTCGGCAAGGTCATCGGCCGCGGCGGGCGCACCGCCAAGGCGCTGCGCCAGGTCATGACCGGGGTCGGCGGACGCGGCCTGCGGGTCGACGTCGTCGACACCGACGGGCGCTGAGCGCGAACCCGCGCCCGCAGGGCACCCCTCCCGACACCGTGGTGGTCGGCCGCATCGGCCGACCCCACGGTGTTCGTGGTGAGGTGACCGTCGAGGTGCGCACCGACGACCCCGACCGCCGGTTCGTCCCCGGGGCCGTGCTGGCGACCGAGCCGGCCGACCGCGGACCGCTGACCGTCGAGTCGGCGAAGTGGCACTCGGGCACCCTGCTGCTGCGCCTGGAGGGCGTCACCGACCGGCAGGCCGCCGACGAGCTGCGCAACACGATGCTCGTGGTCGAGGTCGCCGACCTCCCCGAGCTCGACGACGACTCCTTCTACGACCACCAGCTCATCGGGCTGGAGGTCCGCCTCGCCGACGGCACCGTCGTGGGCGCCGTGTCGGCCGTCCGGCACGACGCCGCCGAGCTGCTGGTCGTCCGCCGCCCGGGTACCCACGACCTGCTGGTGCCGTTCGTGACGGCGATCGTGCCCACCGTCGACCTCGCCGCCGGCCACCTCGTGATCACCCCGCCCGAGGGGTTGCTCGAGCTGTGAGGATCGACGTCCTCACGATCTTCCCCGAGTACCTGGCGCCGCTGGGCCAGGCCCTGCTGGGCAAGGCCGCGGCCAAGGGCCTGGTCGAGATCGGCGTGCACGACCTGCGGACCTGGACCGACGACGTGCACCGCACGGTCGACGACAGCCCCTACGGAGGCGGGCCGGGGATGGTCATGCGGCCCGAGCCGTGGGGCCGGGCGCTGGCCGAGGTGCGGCGTCCGGGCACCCGGCTGGTCGTGCCCACGCCCGCCGGCCGACCGTTCACCCAGACCGTCGCCGCCCAGTGGGCCACCGAGCCGGGGCTGGTCTTCGCCTGCGGGCGGTACGAGGGCATCGACCAGCGGGTGGCCGACGACGCCGCCGCGCACGGCCCGGTGTCGGAGGTCAGCATCGGCGACTACGTGCTCGCCGGCGGCGAGTCCGCCGTCCTGGTGATGGTGGAGGCGGTCACCCGGCTCATCCCGGGGGTCGTCGGCAACGCCGAGTCCGTGGAGTTCGACTCGCACGCCGACGGCCTGCTGGAGGGGCCCTCCTACACCCGACCGGCGTCCTGGCGCGGCCACGACGTCCCGCCGGTGCTGCTGTCGGGCGACCACGCGGCGATCGCGCGGTGGCGCCGCGCGGAGTCGGTCCGGCGCACCGCCGACCGCCGTCCCGACCTGCTCGCAGGGGTGCAGCTGACCGCCGCCGACCGGGCCGCCCTGGACGCCGACGCATGACCGCCGTGCCCGGGGGCGCGAGCGCCTGGGTCCGGCCCACGGCCCGGGTCCTGGTGCTGGACCCCGCCGGTCGTCTCCTGCTGTTCGGCGGGCGGTTGACCGCCCCCGACGTCGCCCCGGGTGACGTCCAGTGGTGGTACACCCCCGGCGGTGGGGTGGAGGACGGGGAGTCCCTGCGGGCGGCCGCCGTCCGGGAGCTGGCCGAGGAGACCGGCCTGGTGGTCGACCCCGCCGAGCTCGAGGGCCCGGTGTGGTTCCGGCGGTACGTCGGCGAGTTCGGCGGCCGGCTGGTCGACAGCCGCGAGACCTTCTTCGTGCTGCGGGACGTCGAGCACGTCGTCGACGTCGCCGGCCGCACCGAGCTGGAGGTGCTCGCCGACGAGCCGCACCGGTGGTGGTCCGCCGCGCAGGTCGCGTCCTCGACCGAGCGCTTCGCCCCGCGGGAGCTGGCCGACCTGCTCGTCGACCTGCTGGCCGGCCCGTGGACGGGTCCGCCGCGCATGGTGGACGGCTGACGTCACAGGGCCGCTGCGCCGCGCTGCCCGCGGATGTGGCAGAGTAGAGGACTGCTGCTGCCGCTCTGCACCGAGCGCGGCTCCCCGGCCACCGTCCGGGGCACCGCTGCGCCCCCCGGGCCGCGGGCAGCCCGAGTACAGACACCGCTAGGACTGAGGACAGCTGCGATGAACACCCTGGACGCCCTCGACGCCGAGTCGCTGCGCGACGACATCCCCGACTTCCGCCCCGGGGACACCGTGAAGGTGCACGTGCGGGTCATCGAGGGCAGCCGCTCGCGCATCCAGGTCTTCCAGGGCGTCATCCTGCGTCGTCAGGGCGGCGGCCTGCGCGAGACCTTCACCGTCCGCAAGGTCAGCTTCGGCGTCGGCGTGGAGCGCACCTTCCCGGTGCACACCCCCGTCGTGGAGAAGATCGAGGTGCTGACCCGCGGTGACGTCCGCCGGGCCAAGCTGTACTACCTCCGCGACCTGCGCGGCAAGGCCGCCAAGATCAAGGAGAAGCGCGAGGTCCGCGAGGCCGTCGCCCGCTGACCCAGCACTCAGGCACCACCCCCGGGGGGGAGGTGAACGGCGCGGACCGTACGCTGACCGGCGATGAGCACCGACCGGCCGACGGGGCCCGCCGACGACGAGACCGCCGGTCACCGGGCCGAGGGCGGCCAGGACGAGGTGCGCGTGGGCCGGTTCTCCCGGCGCGCCCGCCGGCGCGACCGCGAGGAGCAGAAGAAGAGCTCGTTGCTGCGCGAGCTGCCGGTGCTGCTGGTCGTGGCCTTCGTGCTCGCCCTGCTGGTCAAGACCTTCCTCGTGCAGGCCTTCTTCATCCCCTCGGGGTCGATGGAGCAGACCCTGCACGGCTGCACCGGCTGCACCGGCGACCGGGTGCTGGTCACCAAGCCGCCCTACTGGTTCGGCGACCCCGAGCCCGGCGACGTCGTCGTCTTCCAGGGACCCGACACGTGGACCCCCGAGGTCGAGGTCGCCGAGCCCGACAACTGGTTCTCCGAGGCGGCGCTGTTCCTGGGCCGCGCGATCGGGGTGGCCCCGCCCAGCGAGGACGACTACGTCAAGCGGGTCATCGCCACCGGCGGGCAGACCGTGCAGTGCTGCGACGCCGAGGGCCGCGTCACCGTCGACGGGGAACCGCTCGACGAGCCCTACATCTACCAGAACACCCCGATCGAGTCGCGCACCTTCGGCCCGGTCACGGTGCCCCAGGGCCGGCTCTGGGTGATGGGCGACCACCGGTCGGCCTCGGCCGACTCCCGCTCGCACGTCGGCGACCAGTACGCGGGCACGATCGGCGTCGACGACGTCATCGGCAAGGCCTCGGTCATCGTGTGGCCCTTCAGCCGCTTCACGTTCCTGGACAGCCCCGACATCCAGCCCCAGCAGGCCGAGGGCGCCGGGGTCGCCGGGCTGCAGGCCGACGTCGTGGCTGCCGCGCCGTTGCTCATCGGCCTGGCCGGGGCGGGCGCCGTCTCGGCCCGGCGCCGCCGGCGCTGAGCCGACCCGCCATTCCGGGAATGGCGCACGCGATTCTGGTGGTGCGCGAAGAAATCACCACAAAGTGTTCAAGCACTCCCTCGGGTGAGTCGATGAATGGTGTGCAAGCCACCGACACCGAAACGAGGAAGTGCAATGTCCAGCTCCCCGGCCGGAACGACCCGCGGCGTCACCCGCGTTCTGCTGCTCGCTGACGCCCCGGTCCTGCGCCGCGGCCTGGTCAGCATGATCAACGAGACCGCCGGCATGCAGGCCGTCGGCGTCCCCGGCGAGCTGCGCCGGGCCCTGACCCTGGTCGAGTCCGCCCGCCCCGACGCCGTCGTCGTCGAGCTGGGCTCCGGCCGCGCCGCCACCCTCAACGTGTGCCGCGACCTGCGCCGCCGCTACCCCCGCGTCGCCATCGTCGCCCTGGCCACCTCCGAGGACCCGGCCGTGGTGAACGAGGCCCTGGCCGCCGGTGTCCGCGGCTACCTGCTCATGAACACCTCGCCCACCCTGCTCGGCTGGTCGGTGCTGGCCGCCCGCGCCGGTCGGACGGTCGTGGACCCCCAGATCCGCCGCGTCGAGCCCAGCGAGGTCCCGGTGGCCAAGGAGCTCACCCCCTCGGTGCCGCTCACCCGTCGCGAGTCCGACGTCCTCGACGAGCTGATCCAGGGCCAGAGCAACCGGGCCATCGGCCGCAACCTGTTCATCTCCGAGGACACCGTCAAGAGCCACGTCAAGGCCATCCTGCGCAAGCTGGGTGCCCGGGACCGGGCGCACGCGGTCTCCCTCGTCCTGTCGGCCCGCAACGGCGGTGGCACCTGCACCTGCTCCCACGGCCACGCCGCCGGGCCCCAGCGCGAGACCGAGCGCCTGACCGAGGACGCCACCGTCTGAGCCCGGCAGCGACCACCAGGACTCGTGCGGTCGGGGCGTCCGCCTCCTCGGCGCCCCGGCCGCACCCCCACCGACCCGAGCCGGTCCCCGTCACCCGGGGGCCGGCTCGTGCCGTCGTAGGCTCGGACGGCGATGGCCGCCCCACCCCGTCCCCCCGACGCCCTCTGGTCGATGGAGGGCTCCCTGCGCCGTCGTGGCTTCGCCGCCGTGGCCGGGGCCGACGAGGCCGGTCGCGGGGCCTGCGCCGGGCCGCTCGTCGCGGCCGCGTGCATCCTGCCGGCCGGACGCCGGGGCCGGGTGCCGGGGTTGGCCGACTCCAAGCTGCTCACCGCGGCGGCCCGCGAACGGGTGTACGCCGAGGTGGTGCAGCGGGCGGTGGCCTGGTCCGTCGTCGTGGTCGACGTCCCCGAGCTCGACGAGCGCGGCATGCACGTCACGAACATCGAGGCGCTCCGCCGCGCGGTGGGCACCCTGGCGGTCACGCCCGACTACGTCCTCACCGACGGGTTCCCGGTGAGCGGGCTGGCGCAGCCCACGCTGGCTGTCTGGAAGGGGGACCGGGTGGCCGCCTGCGTGGCCGCGGCCTCGGTGCTGGCCAAGGTCACCCGCGACCGCATGATGGTCGACCTGCACCACCGGTTCCCGCACTACGAGTTCGACGTGCACAAGGGGTACATCACCGACCTGCACACCCGGGCGCTGGACCGCTTCGGCCCGTGCCCGGAGCACCGGCACCGCTTCGTCAACGTGGCGCGGGCCCGCGACGCGCACGCCGCGCGCGGCGGTCGCCCCGCCATGGACGATGATGGTCCGGTGCACCAGTCCCCGACGCCCGTGGAGAGTCTGCGATGAGCACCGAGGACCTCGAGAAGTACGAGACCGAGATGGAGCTGCAGCTCTACCGGGAGTACAAGGACATCGTCCGGCAGTTCTCCTACGTGGTGGAGACCGAGCGGCGGTTCTACCTGGCCAACTCGGTCGACCTGCAAGTGCGGGAGGCCGGCGGCGAGGTGTTCTTCGAGCTGAAGCTCTCCGACGCCTGGGTGTGGGACATGTACCGCCCGGCCCGGTTCGTGAAGAACGTGCGGGTGGTGACGTTCAAGGACGTCAACGTCGAGGAGCTGGACAAGCCCGACCTCGAGCTGCCCGACAACCCGCGCATCACCTGAGCCCCTAGCAGGTACGGCACCCAGCGCGCTCCCCGCCGTCCACATCGGGGGGTGCTGTCCACAGATCGGTCCGCGGGCGACCACGAGCCGCCCGCGCGGTCGACGGTGGACCGGTGCACCCCACCCCTCGCGACCGCCGCGCCGAGCTCGGCGCCCGCGGCGAGCAGATCGCCGTGGACCACCTCACCGCCGCCGGGTTCGTCGTGCTGGACCGCAACTGGCGGTCCGGGCGCGGCGAGCTCGACGTCGTCGCCCGCGACGGCGACGCGCTGGTCTTCTGCGAGGTGAAGACCAGGTCGGGCACCGGCTTCGGCGACCCCGCCGAGGCCGTGACCCCGGCCAAGCAGGCCCGGCTCAAGCAGCTGGCCGGGGCCTGGCTCGACCAGCACGACGAGCGGTCGGCCCGGCTGCGGTTCGACGTCGTGGGCGTGCTCGTGCTCGGTGGCCGGGTCGACGTGCAGCACCTGCGCGGGGCGTTCTGATGGCGCAGGCCCGCACCTGGTCGGTCGGCCTGGTCGGCGTCACCGGGGCGCTGGTGGAGGTCGCGGTCGACGCCGCCCGGGGGGCACCGGCGCTGGCCCTGGTCGGGTTGCCCGACGCGGTCGTGCGGCAGTCGGTGGACCGGGTCCGGGCCGCCGTGCGGCGGTGCGGGTGGAGCTTCCCCGACGGCCGGGTGACCATCTCGCTGTCACCGGCCGCGATGCCCAAGCAGGGCGCCGGTTTCGACCTGGCCCTGGCCGTCGCGGCCTTGGCCGCCACCGGCTCGATGGTGCTGCGCGACGTGGACCGGCTGGTCTTCCTCGGCGAGGTCGGCCTCGACGGGTCGCTGCGCGCCGTGCGGGGGGTGCTGCCCGGGGTGCTCGCGGCCCGGGCGGCCGGCTTCGGCGCCGTCGTCGTGCCGGCGGACAACGCGGCCGAGGCGGCGCTGGTGCCCGAGATGACGGTGCTCCCGGCGGAGGACCTGCGCCAGGTGGTCGCGCACCTGCGGCGGTCGGGGCCCCGGCTGGCCGCGCACCGCCCGGCCGCACCGGCCGCGCCGCCCCCGGGGCCCGACCTGGCCGACGTCGTCGGCCAGGCCACCGGCCGGCGGGCCATCGAGGTGGCCGCCGCGGGCGGGCACCACCTGTTCCTCTCGGGTCCCCCCGGGGCCGGCAAGACCATGCTGGCCGAACGGCTCCCCGGCCTGCTGCCGCTGCTCGACGACGACGTCGCCACCCAGGCCACCGCCATCGCCTCCGTGGCCGGCACCCTGCCGCCCGGGGCCCCGCTCATCCGGCGGCCGCCGTTCGAGGCGCCGCACCACTCGGCGACCGCGGTGAGCCTGGTGGGCGGGGGATCGGGGCAGATCCGCCCCGGCGCCCTGTCCCGCGCCCACGGCGGCGTGCTGTTCATCGACGAGGCACCCGAGTTCCCCCGCTCGGTGCTCGACACCCTCCGCCAGCCGTTGGAGCGCGGCACCGTCACCGTCCACCGCGCGCACGGGTCGGCCACCTTCCCGTGCCGGGCCCAGCTCGTGCTCGCCGCCAACCCCTGCCCGTGCGCCTCGCCCGCCGGCGACGCGGCCTGCACCTGCGGTTCCCTGGAACGCCGCCGCTACCAGGCCCGGTTGTCCGGCCCCCTGCTGGACCGGGTCGACCTGCGGGTGCAGCTCCCGCCGGTCACCCGGGCGAGCTGGCTCGACGGCCGGGCGGTCCCGGAGTCCACCGCGGTGGTCGCCGAACGGGTGCGGGCGGCCCGGGCAGCGGCGGGGGAGAGGCTGGCGGGCACCGGGCTGCGCACCACCTCCGAGGTGCCCGGCCGGTTGCTGCGCGACCGGTGGCCGGTGCCCCGGTCGGCGCTGGGGCTCGCCGAGCGGGCACTGGAACGCGGTGCCCTGTCGGTGCGTGGTCTCGACCGCGTCGTCCGGGTCTCCTGGACCCTCGCCGACCTGGCTGGGCGCACGGTGCCCGGCCGCGACGAGGTCGCCGAGGCCCTCGGCCTGCGCCTGGCCGGGGTGGCCGCGTGACCGGGGCGCTGACCGCGGCGATGGCGGGGGACCCGACCGACCCGGAGCTGGTGCGCCGGGCCCGGGCGTGGCTGTCGCGCACCTTCGAGCCCGGGGACGGGGAGGTGGTGCGGTGGGTGGAGCGCACCGGACCGGTCGCCGCCGTCCGGGCCCTGGTGGCCGGCACGGCCCCGGCCGGCGCCCGGCGCCGGGCCGCCCCGCGCGCGGGCGCCGACCAGAGCCTGGCCGACCTCGACGCCGCGGCCCGGGTCGGTGCCCGGCTGGTCGTGCCCGAGGACGACGAGTGGCCGCGGGTGGCCCTGCACAGCCTGGAGGTGGCCATGCACGTGCAGGGCGGCCCCGGTGACCGCACGACGGCGCTGGTGCCCCCGCTGGCCCTGTGGGTGCGCGGTGGACCCCGGCTCGACGAGCTCACCGACCGGTCGGTGGCGGTGGTGGGGTCCCGGGCGAGCACCGCCTACGGCGACCACGTGGCCGCCGAGCTGGCCGCCGGCCTGGCCGAGCGCGGTTGGACGACGGTGTCGGGCGCGGCCACCGGCATCGACGCCGCGGCCCACCGCGGGGCGCTCTCCGCCGGGGCGCCCACCGTGGCCGTGCTGGCCTGCGGGGTCGACCGCGCCTACCCGCAGACCCACCGCACCCTGCTGGCCCGCATCCTCGACGAGGGCCTGGTGGTGAGCGAGTGGGCACCGGGCTGCGCACCGCTCGGTCACCGGTTCCTGGTACGCAACCGGCTCATCGCGGCCCTGTCGCGGGGCACGGTGGTCGTGGAGGCCGCGGCCCGGTCGGGGTCGTTGGCCACCGCCAAGCGGGCCCGGGACCTGGGCCGGCCGGTGATGGCGGTACCCGGCCCCGTGACGGCGGCCACCAGCGTCGGGGTGCACCAGCTGCTGCGGTCGGACCAGGAGGTGCGGTTGGTGACCTGCGCGGCCGAGGTGGTGGAGACGGTGGGACGGCTGGGCGAGGACCTCGCCGACCCGCCCGTGGGGGAGAGCACCGTGCGCGACGACCTGTCCGACGTGGCCCGGCGGGTGCTCGACGCCTGCCCGGTGCGGGTCGGGGTGCCGCCGGAGCGGTTGGCGTCGATCGCCGGGTGCGCCGAGCTCGACGTCCTCCGCGTGCTGCCCGTGCTGGAGCTGCACGACCTGGTCGAGCGGGTGGCCGGCGGGTGGCGGGTGACCCCGCCGACCCGCACCCGCTCCCACCGTGACGGCCCGTGATCATCCGCACCGCCCATCACCCGGGGGCCCGGCGGTGCTCGTCCGGGTGGGTGGACCGTGCGGCGTGGCCGGTTGACCCCGCCCCGCCCGCTCCCGCAGGCTCGGTCCGTGACCAGCCGCACCGCCGCGATGCGCGCGGCCCTGCCGGTGCCGCTGGCCGAGCCGCTCGAGGGCTGGCTGGACCACCTGCGCGCCGAGCGCGACCTGTCCGAGCACACCGTGCGGGCCTACGCCGGCGACGTGGTGTCGTTGCTGGACCACCTCGTGCGCCGGGGCGGCTCCCGGGTCACCGACCTGGACCTGCCGGCGTTGCGCAGCTGGCTGGCCCTGGGCCGCACCCGGGGCGACGGCCGGTCGACCACGGCCCGCCGAGCCGCGTCCGCGCGCAGCTTCACCGCCCACCTGCGCCGCACCGGGCAGACCCCGGACGACGTGGGGTTGCGCCTGGCCAGCCCGCGGCCCCACCACACCCTGCCCGACGTGCTCACCGCCGACCAGGCGCGGGCCGTCGCCGAGGCACCCCGCCCGGTGGCCGAGGACGCCTCGCCGGCCGAGGTGGCCGTCGGCCTGCGGGACGCCCTCGTCGTCGACCTGCTCTACGCCAGCGGGGTCCGGGTCGGCGAGCTGGTCGGGCTCGACCTCGACGACGTCGACCACGGCCGGCGGCTGCTGCGCGTGCTGGGCAAGGGGCGCAAGGAGCGCAGCGTCCCGTTCGGGGTGCCGGCCGAGCGCGCGCTGCGCCGGTGGCTGGACGCCGGCCGGCCGGCCCTGGCCCGCGGCGACAGCGGACCGGCCCTCCTGCTGGGCGTGCGCGGCCGGCGCATCGACCCCCGCGAGGTCCGCCGCGTGGTGCACGCGGCGACCTCCGCGGTGCCCGGTGCGCCCGACCTGGGGCCGCACGGGCTGCGGCACACCGCCGCCACGCACGTGCTGGAGGGCGGCGCCGACCTGCGGTCGGTCCAGGAGCTGCTGGGCCACGCTAGCCTCGCCACGACGCAGATCTACACGCACGTGACGGTCGAGCGGCTCCGGGCGGTCCACGCCTCGGCGCACCCGCGAGCCTGAGGAGGAGCACCGGTGACGGGGATGACGGGCAGTGCCGCAGGACAACCCGGTGGCTGAGGCGGGCGAGCGCGAGCTGGGCGACGGGGCCGACGAGCGGGCCGCCGCCTCGGCCGCCGACGCGGCACTGGCCGACCTGTGGGCCCGGTACGTGGCCGGCCGCGACGCCGCGCTGCGCGACCGGTTGATCCTGCACTACGCGCCGCTGGTGAAGTACGTCGCCGGCCGGGTCGGGTCGGGGTTGCCCGCGCACGTGGAGCAGGCCGACCTGGTGTCCTACGGCACCTTCGGCCTGATCGACGCGATCACCCGGTACGAGCCCTCCCGCGAGGTCAAGTTCGAGAGCTACGCGATGGCCCGCATCCGCGGCGCGATCATCGACGAGCTGCGCTCCACCGACTGGATCCCGCGGTCGGTGCGCATGAAGGCCCGCGAGTTCGAGCGGACCGTCGCGTCGTTGGAGACCAAGCTGCAGCGCAGCCCCACCGACAGCGAGGTGGCCCAGGCCATGGGGGTGGAGGTCGAGGAGATCCGCAAGTTCCTCGGCCAGCTCTCCCTGGTGAACGTGGTCGCCCTCGACGAGCTGCTCGGCGACGACGAGGGCGGCGCGCCGCGGCTGGTGGACACCCTCAAGGACACGTCGGCGCTGGACCCGCAGGCGATGGCCGAGCACGGCGAGGCCCGCCAGCTGCTCGCCCGCGCGGTCGAGCAGCTGCCCGACCGGGAGAAGGTCGTGGTCAGCCTGTACTACTTCGAGGGGCTGACGCTGGCCGAGATCGGCCGGGTGCTCGGGGTGACCGAGAGCCGCATCTGCCAGCTGCACACCAAGGCCGTGCTGCACCTGCGCACCAAGCTCGCCGACATCGCCTGAGCCGAGCCAGAGCAGGGCGTCGAGTGGCGCCCCAGGGTCGAGATCTGCGCTCATCTCGACCACAGGACGCCACTCGCCATCACCCCCACGGCAGCAGGCGGACGCGCGGGGGAGTCAGCAGTGCCAGCGGGTCCAGGTAGGTCTGGCCCACCCGGGCACCCCAGTGCAGGCAGGCATCGGCCGGGCACCCGGTGTGGCCGGGCTGCAGCACGCCCAGCGGGGACCCGCGGGTGACCACCTGGCCGGCGGCGACGACCGGCGCCACGGGTTCGTAGGTCGTGCGGACGCCGTCGGGGTGGTCCACGCTCACCACCGGCCGCCCGGCCACCGACCCGGCGAACGCGACGACCCCGGCGCCGGCCGCCAGCACGGGCTCGCCGGCCACCCCGGACAGGTCGACCCCGCGGTGCCCGGGGCCGTAGACGTGGGCCGGCGGGTCGAAGGGCCGCGTCACGACGGGGTCACCGGCCAGCGGCCAGCCGTAGCCGGCGGCCGGCACGACCTGCCCGTCCTGCTCGACCTGCTCGACCTGCCCGCCGCCGGTGGGGGTCGCCGACACGGAGGGGGAGCCCCCGGTCAGCAGTCCGAGGGCCAGCACCAGCACGAGCAGCGGGCGGAGCGCGGTCACCGGGCCAGCGTCGCCCCGGCCGGGCCGGCCGGGGCCTCGGGACGCCCCCCTGTGGAGGACCGGTCGGCCTGTGGACGGCCCGCCGCGGGGTGGGCGTATGCTCTCCCGTGCGACCGGTCTCGCGGCCGGTCGACTTCGCGCGTCCTCCTCCCACCGCCACGCGGTGGGGCGGATCCCACCTCGGTCCCGCTCCGGCGGGTCGGTGGCCCGCAGGACGCCAGGGCGGTGCACCACCCGGTGCCCGCGTCAACCGAGGAGCGCGGTGGACCGGCCGGAGGGCCGGGTGCCGCGCGTGCACAGAGAGGCGGCGCCACGTGGCAGTCGTCAGCATGAAGAACCTGCTCGACAGCGGGGTCCACTTCGGGCACCAGACCCGTCGCTGGAACCCGAAGATGAAGCGCTTCATCTTCACCGAGCGCAACGGCATCTACATCATCGACATCCAGCAGACGCTGGGCTACATCGACCAGGCCTACGAGTTCGTGAAGCAGACCGTCGCCCACGGCGGTTCGATCATGTTCATCGGGACCAAGCGCCAGGCGCAGGAGGTCATCGCCGAGCAGGCGACCCGGGTCGGCATGCCCTACGTCAACCAGCGCTGGCTGGGCGGCATGCTCACCAACTTCTCGACCGTCTTCAAGCGCCTCGAGCGCCTGAAGGAGCTCGAGGACCTGGAGCAGACCGGTGCGATCAACGGCCTGACCAAGAAGGAGCAGCTGGTCCTCTCCCGCGAGAAGGCCAAGCTCGAGCGCTCCCTCGGCGGCATCCGGGACATGAAGAAGGTCCCCAGCGCCGTGTGGGTCGTCGACACCAAGAAGGAGCACATCGCCGTCGGCGAGGCCCGCAAGCTGGGCATCCCCGTCGTGGCGATCCTCGACACCAACTGCGACCCCGACGAGGTCGACTACAAGATCCCGGGCAACGACGACGCCATCCGCAGCGCCGCCCTGCTGACCCGCGTGATCGCCGACGCCGTCGCCGAGGGCCTCATGGCCCGCTCGGCCGCTCAGGCCAACGCCGGCCGCGGTGAGGGCGACGCCCCCGCCGGTGCCGACGCCGAGCCGCTGGCCGACTGGGAGAAGGAGCTGCTGACCGGCGGTCAGGGCGCCGACGCCGCCGCGCCGGCCGACAGCTCGGTCCCGGCCGCCCCCGAGCAGGAGTCCGTGGTCTCCGAGCAGGAGCAGGCCCCCAACGCCGGTGACCCCGCCGTCACCGAGATCGTCCAGGACAGCTCCACCCAGGCGTGAACCCCTCGGCGCGTCTCCCCACCGCACTCGCACAGAAGAGGAAGTGACATGGCTGCTGTCACCGCTGCCGACGTCAAGCGTCTCCGCGACGCCACCGGCGCCGGCATGATGGACTGCAAGAAGGCCCTGACCGAGGCCGACGGCGACTACGACAAGGCCGTCGAGATCCTGCGCGTCAAGGGCGCCAAGGACGTCGGCAAGCGCCTCGAGCGCTCCACGACCAACGGCCTGGTCGTCAGCCGCGACGGCGCGCTGCTCGAGCTCGACTGCGAGACCGACTTCGTCGCCAAGAACAAGGACTTCGCCGCGCTGGCCGAGCGCCTGCTCGACATCGCCCTGCAGACCAAGCCCGCCGACGCCGCCGCCCTGCTGGCCACCGAGGTCGAGGGCCAGACCGTCGAGAAGCTCGTCGAGGGCGAGTCCGCCCGCATCGGCGAGAAGCTCGTGCTGTCGCGCTTCACCGCCTTCGACGGCCAGACCGCGACCTACCTGCACAAGCGCTCGACCGACCTGCCCCCGGCCATCGGCGTCGCGGTGCAGTACTCGGCCGGGTCCGAGGAGGCCGCCCGGTCGCTGGCGATGCACATCGCCGCCGCCCGCCCGCGCTTCCTCACCCGCGACGAGGTGCCGGCCGAGACCATCGAGACCGAGCGCCGCGTGGCCGAGCAGACCGCGAAGGAGGAGGGCAAGCCCGAGCAGGCGATCTCCAAGATCGTCGAGGGGCGCGTCAACTCCTACTTCAAGGACTTCGTCCTGCTCGAGCAGCCCTCGATCACCGAGCCCAAGCGCACGGTGAAGCAGGTCATCGACGAGGCGGGGCTCACCGTCGACCGGTTCGCCCGGTTCGAGGTCGGCCAGCAGTAGGACCCCGTCCCACCCCACGACGTGCTCCGCACGCCGCGGGTCCCTGGGACGGGGCCGTTCCAGTACGTCACCGCGGCCCCGTCCCCCGCACCGGGGGGCGGGGCCGGAGGTCTGCCCGGCCCCGGTCGGGCAGGATGCGACACGAGACCACCCCGTGAGAGGACGACGAGACCGCCGATGACCGACCAGCTCCCGCTGTCCGCCCCCACCGCGTTCAAGGCAGCGGGCGCCGACGGCTACGACCGCGTGCTGCTCAAGCTGTCCGGGGAGGCCTTCGGCGGCGGCGGGGTGGGTGTCGACCCGGCCGTCATCCGCGACATCGCCGAGCAGCTGGCCACCGTCGTCGCGCGCGGCACCCAGGTCGCCATCGTCGTGGGCGGCGGCAACTTCTTCCGCGGTGCCGAGCTCTCCCAGGCCGGCATGGACCGGGGCCACGCCGACTACATGGGCATGCTCGGCACGGTCATGAACTGCCTGGCCCTGCAGGACTTCTGCGAGAAGGCCGGCATCGAGACCCGCGTGCAGACCGCCATCACGATGGGCCAGGTCGCCGAGCCCTACATCCCGCGCAAGGCGATGCGGCACCTGGAGAAGGGCCGCGTGGTCATCTTCGGGGCCGGTGCGGGCATGCCCTACTTCTCCACCGACACCGTCGCCGCGCAGCGCGCCCTGGAGATCGAGGCCCAGGTGCTGCTGATGGCCAAGAACGGGGTCGACGGCGTCTACGACGCCGACCCGCGCACGCACCCCGAGGCCACGATGTACCGCGACCTCGACTACGCCACCGTGCTCACCGACGAGCTGGCGGTCGCCGATGCCACCGCCATCAGCCTGTGCATGGACAACCGCATGCCCATCGTGGTGTTCAACCTGCTCCGCGACGGGAACATCGCCCGGGCCGTGGCCGGTGAGAGGATCGGCACGCTGATCAGCCGGTCCGCCTGACGCACCAGCCCACCCGGTACCACCGGCCCTCCGGGGCCACAGGAGGAGAACAACGTGATCGACGACACCCTGCTCGACGCCGAGGAGCGGATGGACAAGGCCCTGTCGGTCGCCCGCGACGACCTCGGGTCGGTGCGCACGGGGCGGGCCGCCCCGTCGATGTTCAGCCGCATCGTGGTCGAGTACTACGGCGCGATGACCCCGGTGCCGCAGATGGCCTCCATCACGGTGCCCGAGGCCCGCATGGCGGTCATCAAGCCCTACGACAGCGGCCAGCTGGCCGCCATCGAGAAGGCGATCCGCAACTCCGACCTCGGCGTCAACCCGACCAACGACGGCCAGCTCATCCGGGTCAACTTCCCGCAGCTGACCGAGGAGCGGCGCCGCGACCTGGTCAAGCAGGCCCGCGCCAAGGGCGAGGACGCCAAGATCGCGATCCGCAACGTGCGGCGGCGGGCCAAGGAGGAGCTGGACCGGATCAACAAGGACGGCGAGGCCGGCGAGGACGAGGTGCGCCGCGCCGAGAAGGAGCTCGACGACCTGACCGCCCAGCACATCGCCGGCATCGACGACGCGATGAAGAACAAGGAAGCCGAGCTGCTCGAGGTCTGACCGAGCCCGCCGCGCCGACGATGGCCGCCCACCCCGCCCCGCCCCCCGGTCCCGACGGACCGGGTCGCGGGCGTGCCCGCCTCGTCGAGCCCGACACCGAGGAGCTGCCGGCGGCGGGCCGCCCACCGGCCGCAGCGGCGGGGGCGCCGCCTCCCGAGCCGCCCCCGGTGCGCCTGCCTCCCTCGGCGCGGCCGGAGGTGCCGCCGCCGGCCGCGCCGGTCCAGCGCGCCGACGACGCGCCGCTGACGGCGCTGCCCGGCGCCCTGGGTGCGGAGGCGACCGGCGCCGCCCCGGCCGACACCCCCACGGGTGCCCCGCGCGCGAGCCGGGCCGGCCGGGACATGGTCGCCGCGGTCGGGGTGGGTGCCGGCCTGGGCGCCGTCGTCATCGCCTCGCTGTTCCTCTACCGGCCCTCCTTCCTGCTCGTGGTGGCCCTCGCGGTCGTGGTGAGCGTCACCGAGCTGGTGCGGGCGCTGGACCGGGGTGGTCACCGCCCCCCGTTGCCACCCGTCCTCGTCGGCGGCCTGCTCATGCTCGGGCTGGCCTGGACGCGTGGCCCGGCGGGCCTGGTCGTCGCCTTCCTGCTCACCGTGCTGGCGGTGCTGCTGTGGCGGCTGGGCGACGGGCCGGTCGGCTACCTGCGCGACGCCTCGGCCGCGGTGCTGGTGGCCCTGTACGTGCCGCTGCTGGCCGGGTTCGCCGTGCTGCTGCTCGTGCCCGACGACGGCGTCGCGCGGGTGCTGCTGTTCATCGCCACGGTCGTCTGCAGCGACGTCGGCGGGTTCGCCGCCGGCGTCCTGCTGGGCAAGAAGCTGTTCGGCGACAAGCCGATGGCCGAGTCGATCAGCCCCAAGAAGTCCTGGGAGGGCTTCGCCGGTTCGGTGCTGGCCTGCGTCCTCATCGGCGTCCTGGTCATCACGCTCACCTTCCACGGCCCGTGGTGGGGCGGCGTGGTGTTCGGCGTGGCCATGGCCGTGACCGCCACCCTCGGTGACCTGGCCGAGTCGCTCATCAAGCGCGACCTGGGCATCAAGGACATGGGCGCGCTGCTGCCCGGGCACGGCGGCCTCATGGACCGCATGGACTCGTTGCTGCCCTCGGCCGTCGTGGCCTACCTGCTGCTGAGCTGGCTCGTCCCGGCCTGATCCGGCGGGGTGGCCGAGCGGACCACCCCGACGTCGTCGAAGCCCCGGCGGGCGTACCAGTGCCGCGGCCAGTCCGACGGGTCGGCCGCGAGCACGGCCAGGTCGCACCCGGCGCGCGCTGCCTCGACCAGCAGACGCGCCAGCACGGCGTCGCCCAGCCCGCGGCCGCGGTACGCCGGATCGGTCAGCACCGCCTCGACGGCCGCCGTGGCGCCGTCCGTGCGCAGCTGCCCGGCCGCCACCACGCGACCGCGGTCGCGCACCCCGACGTCGATGACCCCCACCGCCCGGGCGGTGCGGTGCTCCCGGTCGACCAGCTGGCGGACCGCGGCCGGGTCGTCGGGGATCAGCCCGCGCCAGGCCTCGGCCCACAGCGGGTGGACGTCCGTCTGGTCGACGACCTCCGCGGCGCCGTCCGGGACCCCACCGTCCGGGGCGGCACCCGTCGCGGGGGGCACGGAACGGCTCATCACCCGGTCCGCGGTGATCCGCCACCCGGCGCCCGCGAGGTCGTGCGCGAGCCGCGCCGCCGCGTCGTCGGCGCCGGGCCAGCACCAGGTGACGGCAGCCGCGGCGCCGGGCACCAGGGGGCCGGCGTCGGCCAGCACCTGTGCCGTGCCGACCGGCGCCGGCAGCAGCAGACGGTTGTCCTCGCCCGACACGGGGTGGTCGGGCGAACCGACCGCCCACCCGGCCGCCCGCCGCTGCACCGGCTCGCCGGAGGCGAGCGCCCGGCGCAGGGGGAGGGACGTCTCCAGGGCGGCGTGCCGACCGGCCGGGTCGTCGGCCTCGGGCACCGGGAGCCGGTGCTCGGCGGCCCAGGGCTGGACGGCGACCACCGCGGTGGCCGGGAGCGGGCCGTAGAGGTGGGGGAAGCGCATGGACTCCGGGTCGCCGGGCACGCCGGGCTCGAGCCGCACCGGGTCGGTCAACCGCGCGGGGTCGACGACCAGCAGCAGGACGTCGTCCCGGCCGGCGAACAACCGCCCCGCCGGCAGGTGCACCTGGTCGGGCGCGGACAGGTGGACGAAGCCGACCTCGGGCAGGGGGTCGATGCGGCCGCGCCGCAGCGCGCGGACCCAGTCGCCGGCGGGGCACAGGTGCAGCAGCACCGGCCCACCGTAGGCCGACCTAGGCTGCCGGCGATGGACACCGAGCCCGACCCCGCCGCACCCGGCCCCACCGAGTGGGGGACGACCGTCGGGGTCGGCCCGTGGGTCGGCCCGTGGCCGGAGGACCCCCGCTACGACCGGCACCTGCTGGCCGAGGGGGACCGCCGCAACGTGGTCGACCGCTACCGGTACTGGACCCTGGAGGCGGTGGTCGCCGACCTCGACCGGCGGCGGCACGCCTTCCACGTGGCCATCGAGAACTTCGGCCACGACCTGAACATCGGCACTGTCGTGCGCACCGCCAACGCCTTCCTGGCCGCGGAGGTGCACGTGGTGGGTCGACGTCGCTGGAACCGCCGGGGCGCGATGGTCACCGACCGGTACCAGCACCTGCGCCACCACCCGGACGTCGCCGCCCTGCTCGCGCACGCCAGGGCGGCCGGGCTGGCGGTCGTCGCGGTCGACAACGGTCCGGGAGCGCAGCCGCTGGAGACCGTCGAGTTCCCCGAGCGGTGCGTGCTGCTGTTCGGCGAGGAGGGACCGGGGCTGACCCCGCAGGCGCGGGCCGGGGCCGACCTCACCGTCTCGATCGCCCAGTACGGGTCGACCCGGTCGTTGAACGCGGGGGTGGCGGCCGGCATCGCGATGCACGGGTGGATCCGGCAGCACGCCCGACCGGTCGTCGACGCCGAGTAGTCGCTGAGCAGTCGTCGGGTAGCCGCCCAGTTGCGCGGCGCGGTCGCGCCTCCCGGCTGCGCGACCCGGCGCACGGCAGCATGGCGGGGCCCGCACCGTGCCGCCGTCCGTGGAGGTCGTCCGTGACCGGTTCCGCCCCGTCGTCCCCGGTCGCTCCCGGGTGGGACGCCGACTGGCTGCCGGACTGGGTGGGCTCGCCGGCGGTCACCCCTGCCGCCGTCGAACCCGCCGACGCTCCTGCTGACGTCCCCACCGGCGACCCCGCTCCCCACCGCGCGCGCGACCACGGGCCGGGCGCCGTGCCCGGCGCCCCGCAGCCGGCCTCGCGGCGGGTCCGGGGGGTGGTCGTCGGGGTGGTGGCCGCCGCGCTCGTCGTGGGGGGCGCCCTGGTGCTCCCGCTCACCGCGCGCCCGACCACCCCCACCGCAGCCGCCGGGACCCCCATGGCCGCGACCACCCCGGGAACGCACGTGCCGCTGGCGTCCGGCACGACCCCGACCCCCGCCCCGGCCACCGGGGTGGTCCCCCCGGCGCCCGGCTCGCCCGAGCCGGTGGTCGTGCCTGCTGCGCCGACCGGCGGGACCTCCCGGGCCGGCGCGCCGGCGGTGCCCGCGACCGATGCACCGGCCGCCCCGGCCGTCGAGGTCGAGCCCGCCACGGACCGGCCCGCCGACGACGGGGCCCGCGCCACCCCGGGCGCGGGCGCGCCGGTTCCGCCCCCGCCGAGCGCCGACGGGCCGGGCGCCGCGGACGGTGCACCCCGGAGCACCACCGCCGAAACCGCCACCGGCCCCGCCCCCGGGAGCCCGGGCGGCGGCGCTGCTGGCCCGGGTGCCGGCGACCCCGGCCGGCCCGACGCCGGCACGCCCGTCGACCCCAGCACCGCGACACCCACCACTGCGACACCCAGCACTGCTGCACCCAGCACCGCCGCACCCGCCTCGGAGACACCAACCACCGCGACGCCGATCGGCGCGGCACCGGCCGGCGGCCCCGCCGGTGACCCGTCGTCCGCGCCAGTGGCGTCCGGGTCGGCACCGGGGTCCTGACCGCCCGGCGGGAGCCATCTCACCCGGGCCGGTGGGGGCACCCGGCGGCGGCCGGTGGGACAGTGGAGCGGTCATGACTGCCGACACCACCGAGTCCGCCGGGGCCAGAGCCCCGCTGCCCCTGGTCTTCGAGGCCCCGCGCCGGGCGGCCAAGCCCCCGCGCCACCTCGCCGACCTGACCCGCGAGCAGGGCCGCGCCGCCGTGGTCGAGCTCGGGCACCCCGCCTTCCGGGCCGACCAGCTCGCCCGGCACTTCTACGCCGGGGTCACCGACCCGGCGGCGATGACCGACCTGCCGGCCGCCGCCCGCGCCGACCTCGTCGAGGCGATGCTGCCGGGTCTGCTGACCGTGGTGCGGCACCAGAGCGCCGACGGCGGTCGCACCCGCAAGACGCTGTGGCGTCTGCACGACGGCGCCCTGGTCGAGAGCGTCCTCATGCGCTACCCCGACCGGGCCACCGTGTGCATCTCGAGCCAGGCCGGCTGCGGCATGGCCTGCCCGTTCTGCGCGACCGGCCAGGGCGGTCTCACCCGCAACCTGTCGGCTGCCGAGATCATCGGCCAGGCGGTGGTCGCGGCCGCGGCGATGGCGTCGGGGGAGATCCCCGGCGGGCCCGGGCGGCTGTCCAACGTCGTCTTCATGGGCATGGGCGAGCCGCTGGCCAACTACAACCGGGTCCGCACCACGCTGGACGCCCTGCTCACCCCCGCGCCGCACGGTCTGGGCCTGGCGCAGCGGTCGGTCACGGTGTCCACCGTGGGGCTGGTGCCGGCGATCAACCGGCTCACCGAGGAGGGGCTGAACGTCACCCTCGCGGTGAGCCTGCACGCCCCCGACGACGAGCTGCGCGACACCCTCGTGCCGGTCAACACCCGGTGGAACGTGACCGAGGTGCTGGAGGCCGCCGACGCCTACGCCCGCCGCACCGGGCGGCGGTACTCCATCGAGTACGCCCTCATCCGCGACGTCAACGACCAGCCCTTCCGCGCCGACCTGCTCGGTCGCCGGCTGGCCAAGCGGCTCGCGCACGTCAACCTGATCCCGCTGAACCCGACGCCGGGCAGCAAGTGGGACGCCAGCCCGCTGCCCGCGCAGCGCGAGTTCGTCGCCCGCCTGCGTGCCCACGGCGTGGCGACGACGGTGCGCGACACCCGCGGGCAGGACATCGACGGCGCGTGCGGTCAGCTCGCGGCCAGCGAGGACGTCGGCGTCCCCACCGCGGCGCTGCCCCGCCCGCAGCTGGAGGAGACCGTCGAGCTGGGCGCCGAGACCGACTGAACGCACCAGCGGCCGGCCCCCGGGTCCGGGGACCGGCCGCTGGTGGTGGCCGAGGGGGAGGTCAGCGGGAGCGCCAGGCGTTCTTGCGGCGGCGCCAGTCCCACACCAGGATCCCCAGCAGGATCACCACGAACACGTTGATGTAGATGTTCTCGACGTTGCCCTCGTGGTTGCTGAACTGGAACGAGAACAGCACCAGCGCGGCGACGAACACGCCGATGCGGCCCTTCTTGCCCGTCTCGCCGTGCCAGCCCCAGTCCTCGGGCCGGTCGGTCTCGTGCAGCGGCTCCGAGCCGGCCCGCACGATCGCCTCCTCGCGGTTGGACTGGGCGACGACGGTCGCGCTGGTCTGCTGGCCGAGGTGGTCCTTCGCGCTCACCCACCCATCATGGCAGGCCCGCACCCGGCGCACGCGTCAGCACCGCGGGTCGGCGAGGATGGGGCCCGTGGTCGACTCCCCGCACGAGCCCCGCACGGTCACCGTCCTGGGGTCCACCGGCTCCATCGGCACCCAGGCCCTCGAGGTGGCCCGGGCCAACCCCGACCGGCTGCGCATCACGGGGCTGGCCGCGGGTGGCGCCGACGTCGCGCTGCTGGCCGAGCAGGCCCTGTCCCTCGGCGTCGACGTGGTGGCCGTGGCGCGGGCCACCGCCGCGCAGGACCTCCAGCTGGCCTTCTACGCCGCCGCCCAGCAGCGCGGCTGGGCGCAGGGGCAGTACCGGCTGCCCGAGATCCTGGCCGGGCCACGCGCGGCCGAGGAGCTGGCCGCCCGCCCGGCCGACGTCGTCCTCAACGGCATCACCGGGTCGATCGGCCTGGGGCCGACGCTGGCCGCCCTGCACGCCGGGCGCACCGTGGCGCTGGCCAACAAGGAGTCCCTGGTCGCCGGGGGAGCCCTGGTCACCGCGGCGGCCGCCCCCGGCCAGCTCGTCCCGGTGGACTCCGAGCACTCGGCGCTGGCGCAGTGCCTGCGCGGGGGCGCCCGCGGCGAGGTCGCCCGGCTGGTGCTCACCGCCAGCGGCGGCCCCTTCCGCGGGCGGTCGGCCGCCGAGCTGGCCGACGTGACCGTCGAGCAGGCCCTCGCGCACCCCACCTGGGCGATGGGCCCGGTGGTCACCATCAACAGCGCGACGCTGGTCAACAAGGGGCTGGAGCTGATCGAGGCGCACCTGCTCTTCGACGTGCCCTACGCCGACGTCGACGTGGTCGTCCACCCGCAGTCGATCGTGCACTCGATGGTCACCTTCGCCGACGGCGCCACCATCGCCCAGGCCAGCCCACCGGACATGCGGCTGCCGATCGCCCTGGCCCTGGCCTGGCCCGACCGGCTGCCGCACGTGCAGCCGGCGCTGGACTGGTCGCAGGCCAGCTCCTGGGAGTTCGCGCCGCTGGACCACGAGGCGTTCCCCGCCGTCGCGCTCGCGCGGTCGGCGGGTGAGGCCGGCGGCGTCGTCCCGGCGCTGTACAACGCGGCCAACGAGGAGGCCGTCGCGGCCTTCGTGGCCGGACGCCTGTCGTTCCCAGGGATCGTCCAGGTGATCGCGCGTACCCTCGACGCGGCGCCGGACCTCGGCGTCCCCACGAGCGTCGACGACGTGCTGGCCGCCGAGAGGTGGGCCCGAGAGCACGCCCGCGCCGCCATCGCCGGAGGTTGAGCTGAGCGGGTTCCTGCTGACGGTCCTGGGGATCGTCGCCTTCTTCCTCGGGCTGCTGTTCTCCATCGGCTTCCACGAGTACGGCCACTTCTACTGGGCCCGGAAGTTCGGCATGCGGGTGCCGCAGTTCATGGTGGGCTTCGGCCCCACGATGTACTCCCGCCGCAAGGGCGAGACCGAGTACGGGGTGAAGTGGATCCCGCTGGGCGGCTACATCCGCATCGTCGGCATGATCCCGCCGGCCGAGGAGGGCGAGAGCACGCGCGCCACCCGCATGCGCAGCTTCATCGCCGAGGTGCGCGGGGCCGCGCTGAACGACGTCCTGCCCTCCGACGGCGACCGGGTCTTCTACAAGAAGCCGTGGTGGCAGCGCGTGGTCGTGATGTCGGCCGGGCCGCTGCACAACCTGCTGCTGGCCGTCGTCCTGTTCACCATCACGCTCACGACCATCGGCACCCAGGTGCTCACCACCACGCTGGCCACGGTGCCGGCGTGCGTCATCCCCTCGAACGCCCAGTCCCTGGACCGGTTGCAGGACGACCCGGACTTCGACCTCTGCTCGGTGCCGCTGGTCACCGCCGGCGCCGACGCCGGCCAGGAGTGCCAGGAGGGGACGGCGAACTGCGCCCTGCCGGCCGAGAGCCCCGCCGCGGAGGCCGGTCTGCAGCCCGGCGACACCATCACCGCGATCGACGGCCGCCCCCTCGACCCCACCGCGTGGGACTCCTGGACCCAGGTGCAGACCGCCGTCCGGGCCTCACCCGACCAGCCGCTCACCCTCACCGTGGAGCGCGACGGGCAGAGCCGGCAGGTGCAGGTCACGCCGATCCCCAACACGGTGGCCGACCTCGACGGCGAGGGCACGCTGACCGCGGGCTACCTGGGGGTGAGCCCCGCCGACACCTTGGCCCGGCAGTCGATCACCGAGGTGCCCGGCTACTTCGGCAACATCGTGGCCAACTCGGTCGACCGGTTGCTCGAGATCCCCGAGCGCATCCCGGCGCTGTTCGGTGCCGCGTTCCTCGGCGACCAGCGCGACGCGGACGGGCCGATCGGCATCGTCGGGGTCGGCCGCATCTCCGGGGAGGTCTTCTCCTTCGCCGACTTCTCCGGGCTGCAGAAGCTGAGCTTCTTCCTCGGCCTGCTGGCCAGCGTCAACCTCGTGCTGTTCCTGTTCAACCTGCTGCCGATCTACCCGCTCGACGGCGGGCACGTGGCCGGCGCGCTGTACGAGAAGGCCCGCTCGACCGTCGCCCGCTGGCGCGGCAAGGCCGACCCCGGCCCCTTCGACATCGCGCGGCTGATGCCGGTGGCCTACGTGGTCGCCGGGCTGTTCATCGCGCTGTCGGCGCTGCTGCTGGTCGCCGACGTCGTCAACCCGATCACGCTGCAGTAACCGGCAGCACTGGAGGACACTGGCCCCGTGACCGTCGCACTCGGCATGCCCGCACCCCCGCCCCCCGTCCTCGCCCCCCGCAGGAAGACCCGTCAGCTCGACGTCGGCGAGGTGGGCGTCGGCAGCGACTCCCCGGTCAGCGTGCAGTCGATGTGCACCACCAAGACCGCCGACATCAACGCGACGCTCCAGCAGATCGCCGAGCTCACCGCGTCGGGCTGCCAGATCGTGCGGGTCGCCGTGCCCGACACCGACGACGCCGAGGCGCTGCCGATCATCGCGAAGAAGTCGCAGATCCCGGTCATCGCCGACATCCACTTCCAGCCGCGGTACGTGTTCGCCGCGATCGAGGCCGGGTGCGCCGCCGTCCGGGTGAACCCGGGGAACATCAAGAAGTTCGACGACAAGGTCGGCGACATCGCGAAGGCGGCCAAGGAGCACGGCACCCCGATCCGCATCGGGGTCAACGCCGGCTCGCTGGACAAGCGGCTGCTGGAGAAGTACGGCAAGGCCACGCCCGAGGCGCTGGTGGAGTCCGCGCTGTGGGAGTGCTCGCTGTTCGAGGAGCACGACTTCCGCGACATCAAGATCTCGGTGAAGCACAACGACCCGGTGGTCATGGTGCGCGCCTACGAGCTGCTGGCCCAGCAGTGCGACTACCCGCTGCACCTGGGCGTCACCGAGGCCGGGCCGGCCTTCCAGGGGACCATCAAGTCGGCGGTGGCCTTCGGTGCGCTGCTCTCCCAGGGCATCGGCGACACCATCCGCGTCTCGCTGTCGGCGCCCCCGGCCGAGGAGGTCAAGGTCGGCCTGCAGATCCTCGAGTCGCTGAACCTCAAGCCGCGCCGGCTGGAGATCGTGTCCTGCCCCTCCTGCGGGCGGGCCCAGGTCGACGTCTACAAGCTGGCCGACGAGGTCACCGCGGGGCTGGAGGGCATGGAGATCCCGCTGCGCGTGGCCGTCATGGGCTGCGTCGTCAACGGCCCCGGCGAGGCCCGCGAGGCCGACCTCGGGGTCGCGTCGGGCAACGGCAAGGGCCAGATCTTCGTCAAGGGCGAGGTCATCAAGACCGTGCCCGAGTCGCAGATCGTCGAGACCCTCATCGAGGAGGCGTTCCGCATCGCCGAGCAGCAGGCCGACGACGGCGTCACGTCGGGCACGCCCACCGTCAGCGTCTCCTGACCGGCATGACCGTGCTGGGCGCCCGCGCGGCGCGGGTGCTCGACGCCTCCGACGAGCGCGCCGTGCGGCAGCTGCTGGACACCGACCCGGTGGCCACCTGCATGCTCGCCGGCCGGGTCGAGACCCACGGCACGGACCCCGCCTCGCTGGGTGCGCCGCTGTGGGGCATCGGGGCCGACGGCCGCCTCGACGCCGTCTGCCTCGCCGGGGCCAACCTCATCCCCTTCACCCGGCCCGGGGTCGAGGCCGAGGCGGCCCGGGCCTTCGCCGACCGCGCCCGGCGGGCCGGCCGGCGCTGCTCGACCATCGTCGGTCCGGTCACCGCCGTCGCACCCCTCTGGGAACGGCTGGCCCCGCACTGGGGCCCGGCCCGCGACGTGCGGTCCAACCAGCCGCTGCTGGCCATCGAGGGCCCACCCCTGGTCCCGCCCGAGCCGCGGGTGCGGCCGGTGCGGCTGGCCCAGCTGGAGACCCTGCTGCCGGCCGCGATCGCCATGTTCACCGAGGAGGTCGGCGTCAGCCCGCTGCGCGCCGACGGCGGTGCGGGCTACCGCGCCCGGGTCACCGAACTGGTGCGCGCCGGCCAGTCGCTGGCGTGGATCACCGACGGGCCCGGTGGGCCCGAGGTGGTGTTCAAGGCCGAGGTGGGGGCGGTGTCGCGCGGCGCCTGCCAGGTGCAGGGCGTGTGGGTCGCGCCGGCGCACCGGGGACGAGGGATCGGGCAGGCGGGGACGGCCGCGGTGGTCGAGTACGCCCGCCGGGCCATCGCCCCCGTCGTCAGCCTCTACGTCAACGACTTCAACGACGCGGCGCGGGCGGCCTACCGCCGGGTGGGCTTCCGCGACGTCGGCACCTACGCCTCCGTGCTGTTCTGACCCGTGCTGTCCTGACCCGTGCTGTTCTGACCCGTGCCGTCCTGACCGGGGGAGTGCTCCTGCGCCGTCGGCGCCGGCGCGGCCCGGTCCTGTCAGGGGGACGTGCCAGAGTGCAGCCGTGAACGGACGACGGGGCAGGGTCCTGCTGGTCACCACGGTCGTGCTGGCCGGCCCGGTGCTGAGCGCCTGCAGCGGGGCCGACCCCGCGGCGGGTGCCCGCACGGCCGCGCAGGGGTTCCTCGACGACTGGTCGGCCGGTGACCTCACCGCCGCGGCCGGCGACACCGACGACGCGGCCGCAGCCACCACCCTGCTCGAGCAGACGGCCGCCGACCTGCCCGACGCCACGCTCACCGCCGAGCTGGGCGAGGTCGCGGTCACCGGTGACGGCGAGGTCGCGGCCACCGCGCAGTGGACGGCGACCTGGGACCTCGCCGCCGCGCCCGACTGGTCCTACACCGCCACCCTCGACCTCACCCGGGCCGACGACGACGCGCCCTGGCAGGTGGTGGCCAGCCCCTCTGTCGTGCACCCCGAGCTGGGCGAGGGCCAGCACCTGCAGCTCTCCCGGTCGCTGCCCGAGCGCGCCGCGATCACCGACGCCGGCGGGGCGCCGCTGTTCACCGAGACCGAGGTCGTCACGGTGGGGGTCGACAAGGGCCAGGTGACCGACCTCGCGGCGCTGGCCTCGGCGCTGGGCGCGGCCACCGGGGTCGACCCGGCCACCATCACCGCCGACGTCGAGGCGGCCGGCGAGGGCCAGTTCGTGCCGGTCATCACCCTGCGCCGGCCCGACTTCGAGGCCATCCGGGCGCAGGTGTTCGACCTGCCCGGTGCGGTGTTCCCCACCTCCACCAGGTTGCTGGCGCCCACCGCCCGGTTCGCCTCCGCCCTGCTCGGCCGGGTCGGCGAGGCCACCGCCGAGGTGCTGGAGGAGTCCACCGGCGACGACGGTCGCCCCCGCTACGCCGCCGGTGACCAGCTCGGGCTCTCGGGTCTGCAGCGGGCCTACCAGGAGCAGCTGGCCGGCACCCCCGGCTTCACCGTCAGCGCCCTCAGCCTCGACACCGCGACCGGGGACACGGGCGTGGTGATCGGCTCGGTCGACCCGGTGCCCGGCACGCCCGTGCAGACCCCGCTCGTGCCGGCGGTCCAGACCGCGGCCGACGCCGCCGTCGCCGGCCAGTCGCTGGCCACCCACGTCGTGGTCGTCCGCCCGGGGACGGGGGAGGTGCTGGCCGTGTCGTCCAACGAGGCGGCGAACGCGAGCAACGCCCTCTCGGGGCAGTTCCCGCCCGGGTCGAGCATGAAGACGATGACGGCCACCGCACTGCTCGCCGCGGGCGCGCTCACCCCGGACACCCCGGTCGCCTGCCCGGGCACCACCACCGTCGACGGCCGCGAATTCGAGAACGAGGACCAGTTCGACCTGGGCACGGTCCCCTTCACCGAGGCCTTCGCGCAGTCGTGCAACACCACCTTCATCGAGCAGGCGCTGACGCTGCCCGACGACGCCCTGAGCGCCGCCGCCGCCGGGTACGGGGTGGGCAGCGACTGGCAGCTGCCGGTCGGCATCTTCTCCGGCAGCGTCCCGTCGACCAGCACGGGCACCACCAAGGCCGCCGACGCGATCGGGCAGGGCGAGGTGCTCGTGAGCCCCGCGCAGCTGGCCCTCGTGGCCGCCGGCATCGCCAGCGGCACCCCGGCCGCGCCCGTGGAGGTCCTCGGCGCCGACCCGGCCGGTGCGGCCCCGGCCGGGCCCGGGCAGGCCGTGCTCGACCAGCTGCGCCCGATGATGCGCCAGGTCGTGCTGTCGGGCACCGCGACCGGGCTGGCCGACCAGGGCGAGGTGTACGGCAAGACCGGCACCGCCGAGTTCGGCACGGCCACCCCGCCGGACTCCCACGGCTGGTTCGTCGGCTACCAGCTCGGCGGCCCGCAGGGCGACATCGCGTTCGCGGTGCTGGTCGAGGCCGGCCAGTCCAGCAGCGCCGCGGTCGCGGTCACCGACGCGTTCCTGTCCGGCCTGGCCGGCTGACCCGGGTGGCCCGCCTGGCCCGCCTGGCCCGGCTGACCCGGCTGGCCCGGCAGCGGCCGGGCGCCGCTCAGCCCAGGCCGGGGGTCGCCGAGGTGGGCGGCACGGTGCCGGCCTGCTGCCGCCACGCGACGGCCCGCACCTCGGCGGCGCCCGCGGCCTGGGCGGCGAGCTCGCGGGTCGAGCGCTCGGCGGCCTGGTCGAGCACCCACACCCACGCCGCCGTCGTCCCGTCCTCCAGCACGACGGCCAGGGCGGCCGCGTCGACCGCCGACAGCACCGGGAAGGGCAGCTGGTAGGCCGCCTCGGTGGCCACCGGGTCGGCGCCGCGGGCGGTGAGCACGGCCGCGACCCGGTCGCGCAGGTCGCGGTGGGCCTCGGCGGCCTCGGCCACCGCGCCGCGCTGACCCGCCGGCACCGCCGCCCCCACCGTGCCGTAGCCCCAGACGGCGGCGTGCTCGGCGGCGAGGGCCTCCTGCAGCGCGGCGGTGCCGGCGCGCACCGACCCGGCCTCGGCGCTGCCGGCGGGCACCGACGACGACCCCGACGACCCCGCCGACGACCCCGGCGACGACCCCGATGGCCCTGCCCCGGAGGTGGGCGCGGTCATGCCAGCACCGCCCCGTGCCCGCGCAGCCCCGCGGCGATGCTGCCCAGCAGGGCGGCCCGGGCGCCGGTGAACTCGGGGCAGGCGGTGGCGTGCGAGTCGGCCGTGGCGGCCACCCGGGTCCGCAGGTCCGCCCGCGGGTCGACGCCGACCCCGCCGTCCGCGGACCCCGGCGCGGTGGCCCCTGACCCGGACGTCGACCCGGACTCGGATCCGGACGCCGACCCGCTCGCGGACGAGGTCACGGTGGGCGCGGCGGCCCGCAGCAGGTCGAGCTGCTCCTGCCACTGCGCGGCCAGCCCGGCCGCGGTGGCGGCCAGCTCCGGGGAGGCCGCGAACGCCGCGACGCCGGCGGCCACCAGCTGCTCCTGGGCGGCGACCTGCCCGGCCAACCGGTCGACCTGGGCGGGGGTGACGGCGTCGGGACCGGGCGGCTGGCCGGTGCACCCGGCGACCAGGCCCAGCAGCGGGGCCACCCCGGCCGCGACCAGCACCGTGCGGCGGGGGACGGGGCGCGTGGACATCGGCCACATCCTGGCAGCCGCGCCCGGGCCGGTGCCGTCGCACCACCGCGGCCGGGACGACGTCCCGGGTGGAGGCGGTACCGTGGTCGCTCCGTCGCCGCGCCCGAGCCCTGCCTGGTCCGCGCGGGCGGGCCCGGGTCGCACCGGCCCGCCGACGACGGCCGACAACTGTTCCGCCCGAGGAGGATCCTGGTGCCCACACCGCAGTCGCCCCGGTCCGGACCCGTCGCCACCGACCGGCTCACCGGGTGGTTCGCCCCCGTCGTCGCCGAGGCCGGCTACGACCTCGAGGACCTCGACGTGCGGGCGGCGGGCAACCGCTTCGTCGTCCGCGTGGTCGTCGACCGCGACAGCGGGGTCAGCCTCGACGACGTCGCCGAGGTCAGCCGGGCCCTGTCGGACGTGCTCGACGCCGAGGACGACGACCTGGGCCGCTCGCCCTACGTCCTGGAGGTCACCAGCCCCGGGGTGGACCGGCCGCTGACCCTGCCCCGGCACTGGCGGCGCAACGAGGGCCGGTTGGTCACCACGACGGTCGGCGGGCAGGAGCTCCTCGGGCGGGTGGTGTCCGTCGACGACGACGGCGTGACCCTCGCGGTGGAGAAGGGCGGGGCGAAGAAGGGCCAGGTCCGCAAGGCCGTCGGCGACCGCACCGTGAGCTGGGCCGAGCTGGGCGAGGGGCGGGTGCAGGTCGAGTTCAACCGCCCGGCCGGGCACCGCGACGCGCACCTGGTGCACGAGGGGCCCGACGACGACGCCGGGGACGACACCGACGACGAACCGCTCACCGCCGACGACGTCGACGACGAGCTGGACGAGCACGACGGGTCCGCCGACGCGGCGGCCCAGGACAGAGGAGAACAGTGAACATCGACGTGACCGCCCTCAAGGCGGTCGAGCGCGAGAAGGGCATCCCCGCCGACACCGTGCTGCAGGCGATCGAGACCGCGCTGGTCACCGCCTACCGGCACGCCGAGGGCGCCGCCAAGCACGTCCGGGTGCAGATCGACCGCAAGAGCGGGGAGGTCGCCGTGCTGGCCCAGGAGCTGGGCGAGGACGGCGAGGTCGTGCACGAGTGGGACGACACCCCCACCGACTTCGGCCGCATCGCCGCCAGCACCGCCAAGCAGGTCATCGTCCAGCGGCTGCGCGACGCCGAGCACGAGCAGACCTTCGGTGAGTACGCCGGCAAGGAGGGCGACGTCGTGGGCGGCATCGTCCAGGCCCACGACCGCCGCAACAGCGAGGGCACCGTGCTGGTCGACATCGGCAAGGTGGAGGCCAACCTGCCCGCCACCGAGCAGGTGCCCGGCGAGACCTACCCGCACGGCAGCCGGCTGAAGGCCTACGTGGTCTCGGTCGCCCGCACGTTCCGCGGCCCGCAGGTGACCCTGTCGCGCAGCCACCCCAACCTGGTGCGCACCCTGTTCGCCCTCGAGGTGCCCGAGATCGCCGACGGCAGCGTCGAGATCGTCGCGGTCGCCCGCGAGGCCGGCCACCGGTCCAAGATCGCCGTCCGCACGAAGGTGCCCGGGCTGAACGCCAAGGGGTCCTGCATCGGCCCGATGGGCCAGCGGGTGCGCAACGTCATGAGCGAGCTGCACGGCGAGAAGATCGACATCGTCGACTGGTCCGACGACGAGGCGACGTTCGTCGCGTCGGCGCTGTCCCCGGCCCGGGTGTCCAGCGCCCGGGTCGTCGACGCCGCGGCCCGCGCGGTGCGGGTGGTCGTCCCCGACTACCAGCTGTCGCTGGCGATCGGCAAGGAGGGCCAGAACGCCCGCCTGGCCGCGCGGCTCACCGGTTGCCGCATCGACATCCGCAGCGACGCCCAGCCCGAGACCGAGGACACGGTGTCCCCGGGTGAGGGTCGCGCCCCGCTGCGTTCGGCCCCCCGGCCGGCGGGTGGTCCCGAGGGTCTCCCCGGCCGCGGCGGGCCGGCCCGCAGCGGCCCCCCGCGGGGTGGTCCGGTGCGACGGCCGGAACACCGCGGGCCCTCGGCGCGCTAGACTCGTCGATGGCCGACACGTCGATCCCGGTCCGCACCTGTGTGGGGTGCCGGCGGCGCGCTCCGGTCACCGAACTGCTGCGCGTCGTCGTGCAGGGCACCCGGCTCACGCCGGATCCCCGCCGGCGGCTCCCGGGACGGGGCGCCTCCGTGCACCCCACCCCCGAGTGCCTGCGTGCGGCGGTCCGGCGTCGGGCCTTCCCGCGTGCGCTGCGCGTCAGCGCGCCGCTGGAGACCGGCGAGCTGCAGGACCACGTCGACCAGGCGGGGGACGGCAGCACCCCAGCACCAACCGTCGGACCGGCACCCGGCCGGTCCGCTCGTCGAGAGCAGGACGTCCTCGGATGACCCACCCGTGAAGTCGCACCGATGACCATGCACCACTGACGACGAGGTCGAGCGGGCAAGCCGCCGGCCTCACCACTGAGGAGACCCGTGCCAGGCAAAGCCCGCGTTCACGAGCTCGCTAAAGAGCTCGGTGTCGACAGCAAGGCCGTGCTCGCCAAGCTCAAGGAGCAGGGCGAGTTCGTGAAGTCCGCATCGTCCACGGTCGAGGCCCCCGTGGCCCGGCGCCTGCGCGAGGCCTACGGGTCCGCGAGCGCGCCGGCGGCCCCGAAGCCCGCGCCCCGTCCGGCTGCGCCCGCGCCGGCGGCCCCGTCGGCCGGCGCGCCCGCGTCGGCTGCTCCGGCGGCCCCGGCGCCGGCCCCCGGCCCGCGTCCGGTCGGCCGCCCCGCCGGTGCCGGCCCCCGCCCCGGCCCGCGTCCGGGTCCTGCCCCGCAGGCCCCCCAGCCGCAGGCCCCGCAGACCCCGGCCCAGCCCGCTGCGCAGGCCCCCGCCGCGCAGGCCCCGGCGGCGAGCGCTCCCGCCGCGAGCGCCCCGGCGCAGCCGCGTCCGGGCGCCCCGCGTCCCGGTGCGCCGCGTCCGTCGGGCCCCGGTGGTGCAGCCCCCGGCGGCGGTGCTCCCGGTCAGGGCGGCACCGGTCAGGGTGCGCCGCGTCCCGGTGGCCCCCGGCCCGGCCCCCGGCCGGCCCCCCGCCCGGGCAACAACCCGTTCAGCAGTGCGCCCCGCCCCGCTGCGCCCGGCCGTCCCGGCCCGCAGGCACCCGGTGGCGGCGCGCCCGCGCAGGGCGCACCGGGCCAGGGCGGTCCCCGTCCGGCCCCCGGTGCCGGCGGCCCGCGTCCGCCGTCGGGCCCCGGTGGTCCGCGTCCCGCGGCCGGTCCCGGCGGGCCCCGCCCGAACCCGGGCATGATGCCGCAGCGGCCCAGCCCGGGCATGATGCCCGGTCGCTCGACCGGTCGCCCCGGTGCGCCGGGCGGCCGCGGTCGGCCCGGTGGGCCCGGCGGTGGCGGCGGTTTCCGTCCCGGCGGCGGTGGCCCCGGTGGCGGCGGCGGTGCCCCGGCCGGCGGTTTCCGCCCCGGCGGCGGCGGTCGCGGTCGTGGCCGCGGTGGCTCGGGTGCCGGCACCGCGGGTGCCTTCGGGCGTCCGGGTGGTCGCGGCCCGGTCCGCGGGCGCAAGAGCAAGAAGCAGAGGCGTCAGGAGTTCGACTCCATGGCGGCGCCCTCGATGGGTGGCGTCAGCCTGCCCCGCGGCAACGGGCAGACCGTCCGGCTGCCCCGCGGTGCCTCGCTGACCGACCTGGCCGAGCGCATCGGCGCCCAGCCGGCCGCGCTGGTCACCGCCCTGTTCCACCTGGGCGAGATGGTCACCGCGACGCAGTCGGTGAACGACGACACGCTGCAGCTGCTCGGGGCCGAGATCGACTGGGTCATCCAGGTCGTCAGCCCCGAGGACGAGGACCGCGAGCTGCTGGAGACCTTCGACCTCACCTTCGGCGACGAGGAGGGCGACGAGGACGACTGGGACGCCCGCCCGCCGGTGGTCACCGTCATGGGTCACGTCGACCACGGCAAGACCAAGCTGCTGGACGCCCTGCGCCACACGAACGTGGTGGCCAAGGAGGCCGGTGGCATCACCCAGCACATCGGCGCCTACCAGATCGTCACCGAACTCGACGGCGAGGAGCGGCCGATCACGTTCATCGACACCCCGGGTCACGAGTCGTTCACCGCGATGCGTGCCCGTGGGGCGAAGGTGACCGACATCGTGGTGCTGGTGGTCGCGGCTGACGACGGCGTCATGCCGCAGACGGTCGAGGCGCTCAACCACGCCCAGGCGGCCGAGGTGCCGATCGTGGTCGCGGTGAACAAGATCGACAAGGAGGGGGCCAACCCCGCCAAGATCCGCCAGCAGCTCACCGAGTACGGCCTGGTCGCCGAGGAGTACGGCGGCGACACCATGTTCGTCGACGTCTCGGCCACCACGCGCCGGGGCCTCGAGGAGCTGGAGGCCGCGGTGCTGCTGACCGCCGACGCCTCGCTGGACCTGCGCGCCAACACCGAGCAGGACCCGCAGGGCGTGGTCATCGAGGGCAAGCTGGACAAGGGCCGCGGCCCCGTGGCCACGGTGCTCGTCCAGCGCGGCACGCTGCGCCAGGGCGACTCGATCGTGGCCGGCGACGCCTACGGGCGCGTCCGCTCGCTGCTCGACGAGCACGGCAACAAGCTGAAGGAGGCCCTGCCGGCCCGCCCCGTGCAGGTCGTGGGTCTCACCTCGGTGCCCCGCGCCGGCGACACGTTCCTCGTGGTGGAGGAGGACCGCACGGCCCGGCAGATTGCCGACCGCCGCCAGGCCCGCATCCGCAACGCGCAGAACGCGCAGGCCCGCAAGCGGATCAGCCTCGAGGACCTCGACGCCGCCCTGAAGGAGAGCCGCGAGCTCAACCTGATCATCAAGGGCGACAACTCCGGCACCGTGGAGGCGCTGGAGGAGGCCCTGATGAAGATCGAGGTGAGCGACGACCTGTCGCTGCGGGTCATCCACCGCGGCGTCGGTGGCATCACCAAGAGCGACATCGACCTGGCGCTGGCCGACGACGTCATCGTCCTGGGCTTCAACGTCCGGGCCGAGGGACAGGCCACCGAGCTCGCCAACCGCGAGGGCGTCGACGTGCGCTACTACTCGGTGATCTACCAGGCCATCGAGGAGATCGAGGCCGCGCTCAAGGGCATGCTCAAGCCCGAGTTCGAAGAGGTGCAGCTGGGCACGGCGGAGGTCCGCGAGGTCTTCCGGGTGCCCCGCATCGGCAACGTCGCGGGTTCGCTGGTGCGCAGCGGCACGATCGTGCGCAACAGCAAGGCCCGGCTCATCCGCGACGGCGCGGTCGTCGCCGACAACCTGTCGGTCGACTCGCTGCGCCGCTTCAAGGACGACGCCACCGAGGTCCGTGAGGGCTACGAGTGCGGTATCGGCCTGGGGTCGTTCAACGACATCAAGGTCGACGACGTCATCGAGACGTTCGAGCTGCGCGAGAAGCCCCGGGCATGACCCCCGCGGCAGGTCGGCGGATGATGAGCGGGTGTTCACCGGCTCGTTGACCGCCGACCTGCTGCTCGGGGACGTGCACTCCCTCAAGGGCAAGCGTTCCCTCGTGAAGCCCGTCGTGGCCGAGCTGCGGCGACGCTTCGCCGTCGCCGCGGCCGAGGTCGGCGACCTCGACCTGCACCGCAGGGTGCAGATCGGGGTCGCCACCGTGGCCGGCGACGCCGCGCAGGTGGGGGACGTCCTCGACGCCTGCGAGCGGCTGCTGGCCGAACGCCCCGAGCTGACCCTGCTGTCCACCCACCGCCAACTGATCAGCACCGACGACTGAGGAGTCCAGCCATGGCCGACGCGGCACGGGCACGGCGGCTGGCCGTGCGCATCCGGCAGATCGTCTCCGCCACGATCGAGATGCAGATCAAGGACCCGCGGCTGGGGATGGTCACCATCACCGACTCCCGCGTGACCAGTGACCTGCGCGAGGCCACGCTCTTCTACACCGTCTACGGCGACGCGACGGCCGCGGCCGACTCCGCCGCCGCGCTGGCCAGCGCCACCGGGGTGCTGCGGTCCACGGTCGGCAAGCAGACCGGCATCAAGTTCGTCCCCACGCTGACCTTCGTCGCCGACGCCGTCCCCGAGACCGCCCGGGAGCTCGACGAGGCGCTGGAGCGGGCCAGGCAGGCCGACGAGGAACTGGCCCGCGCCCGCGCGGGCGCCGCCTACGCCGGTGACGCCGACCCCTACCGCAAGCCGCACGAGGACGAACCGCCCGACGACGACCTGTCCGACGACGACCTGTCCGACGGTGACCTGCCCGCCGACCCGTCCGACGCCGACACCGCCGGGCTGACCGCCGAGGCGCGAAGGAGCACCCCGTGACCGACCGTCCCGCCACCGAGGCCGTCGACCCCGACCCCGACACCCCCGCCGAGCAGCAGCCCGGGTCCACCCTGGGCGGCCGGGCCGTGCCCGGCGACGGTGCCGACCCCACCGCCGGCGGCCGCGACCAGCAGGCCGGTGACGCCGACCCGGCGCACGACCCCAACGCCGCCTCCATCGCCGCCGACGAGCCCACCGACGGCGGCCCGGCGATCCCCGTCGCCGGCGGGGCCCCCGGTGAGGAGCCCGACGAGGTCCCGCACGCCGCCAGTGGCCCCACCGACGCCTGAGCGCGCCGACCGCCGACCTCTCGCATGGCACCCGTGGGCGCGCTCCCGGCCGCCGTCGCCGTCCTCGCCCGGGCGGCCGACGCCGGTGCCTCGGTGCTGCTCTCGGCCCACGTGCAGCCCGACGCCGACGCGTTGGGGAGCACGCTGGCGCTGGCCGAGGGGCTGCGCCGGCGCGGGGCGCGGGTGACCGCCACGTTCCCGGGGCCGTTCGTGCTGCCGGCGTCGCTGGCCTGGTTGCCCGGGGCCGACGCGCTCGTGCCCGCCGGCGACGTACCGGCCGACCCCGACCTGGTGGTGGGCCTGGACGCCGCCGACCTGCGCCGGCTGGGTGAGCTGGGCCCCGTGCTGCTGGCGGCCCCGCAGTCGCTGGTGGTCGACCACCACGCATCGAACCCCGGGTTCGGCGCGGTGCAGCTGGTCGACCCCGAGGCGGCGGCCACGGTCGCGCTCGTGGCCGACCTGCTCGACGGCCTAGGCGTCGAGCTCGACGCCGGGCTGGCCACGCTCCTGTACGCCGGGCTGGCCGCCGACACCGGCAGCTTCCGGTTCGGGAACACGTCCCCGGCCACCCACGCGTTGGCGGCGCGGTTGCTGGCCACCGGCATCGACCACGCGCGCATCAGCCAGCGGCTGTTCGACACCGCGCCCTTCGGCTGGTTGGCCCTGCTGGGCACGGCGGCCGGGCGCGCGACCCTGGAACGAGATGTCGGCGCGGGCCTGGTCTGGACCTGGGCCACCGTCGGCGAGGCCGACGACCACGGACTGGCCGGTGACCACCTCGAGGCCCTGGTCGACGTCGTCCGGTCGGCGCAGGAGGCCGACGTCGCCTGCGTGCTCAAGGGCGCCGCGGACGGCAGCTGGAACGTCTCGCTCCGCTCCCGCGGCGGCACCGACGTGTCGGCCGTCGCCATCGCCCTGGGCGGCGGTGGCCACCGCATGGCGGCGGGCTTCACCTCCCACCTCGACCGCGACGGCACCCTGGCGGCCATCCGGCGGTGCCTGCGGGCAGGTGCCGCCCCCGAGCAGGGCTGAGGCGTTGGCCGCCACCCGGTCGGTCCCGGCGCTGGCGCTGCCGGCGCTGGTGGTGCTGGCCGCCGAACCGCTGTACCTGCTGGTGGACACCGCGGTCATCGGTCACCTCGGCACCGTCGAGCTCGGCGGTCTCGCGGTCGGTGGCGGCCTGCTCGCCCCGGTCGTGGGCATGCTGAACTTCCTGGCCTACGGGACGACGGCGCGCGCGGCCCGTCGTGCCGGCGCCGGGGACCGCGCGGGTGCGGTCGGCGAGGGCGTGCAGGCCACCTGGCTGGCGCTGGGCACCGGTCTGCTCGGCGTCCTGGTCTTCCAGCTGGCAGCCGGGCCGCTGACCCGGCTGCTGGCCGGCGGCCCCGGACCGGTTGCCGAGGCGGCCGAGGGCTGGCTGCGCATCGCCGTCCTCGGGCTGCCGCTGCTGCTGGTCGCCCTGGCCGGCAACGGGTGGCTGCGCGGGGTCGCCGAGCTGCGCCGGCCCGTGCGGTTCGTCGTCGCCGGCAGCCTGGTCAGCCTGGTGGCCAACCCCGTGCTGGTCTACCCGGTGGGTCTGGGCCTGGAGGGCTCGGCCGTGGCGAACGTCGCCGGGCAGACGGTCTCCGCGGTGCTCTTCCTCGCCGCACTGCGGCGCGAGGGCGTACCGCTGGCTCCACGACTGCCCGCGGTGCTCGCCCAGCTCACGATCGGCCGGGACCTCCTGCTGCGGGCCGCGGTCCTGCAGGGTGCGTTCGCGGTGGCGGCGGCCGTGGTGGCCCGGTCCAGCACCGCCGAGCTCGGCGCCCACCAGATCGCGCTCCAGCTGTGGCTGTTCCTGGCCCTCGTGCTCGACTCCTACGCCATCGCCGCGCAGACGCTGGTCGGCCAGGCCCTCGGTGCCGGTCGCACGGACGAGGCCCGCACCGCCGCGCGGCGGGTGGTGTGGTGGGGCCTGGGCACCGGCGTGCTCGTGGCGACGGTGCTGCTCGTGGCACGGCCGGTCGTCGCGCCGCTGTTCACCGCCGACCCCCAGGTGCTGGCGCAGGCCGCGGTCGTGTGGTGGTTCCTCGGCCTCATGCAGCCGCTGGCCGGGGTGGTGTTCGCCCTCGACGGCGTGCTCATGGGCGCCGGGGACGTCGGCTACCTGCGCACGGTGACCATCGGAGCGGCGCTGGTCGGGTTCGTGCCGCTGTCGGTGCTGTCGGTGCCGCTGGGCTGGGGGCTGGCCGGGGTGTGGAGCGGGCTGACGCTGTTCGTCGCACTGCGGCTGGTCGCCGTCCTGGCCCGGGTGGCCGGGGACAGATGGACCTCTGCCACGGTGGTGCGGTGAGCCCGAGGAGACCCGACGCCGACGTCCCGCCCGGCCTGCTGCTGGTCGACAAGCAGCCCGGCATGACCTCCCACGACGTCGTCGCCATCGCCCGGCGGGCCCTGTCGGTGCGCAAGGTCGGCCACGCCGGCACCCTCGACCCGATGGCCACCGGGGTGCTCGTCCTCGGGGTCGGGGCCGCCACGCGGCTGCTGGGCCACCTGGCCGGCAACGACAAGGGCTACGCGGCCACCGTCCGGTTCGGCCAGACCACGGTCACCGACGACCGCGAGGGCGACGTCTCGACCACCACCTCGGCGGCCGGGGTCACCGACGACGCCGTCCGGGCCGCGCTGGCCGCGCAGACCGGGCCGCTGCAGCAGGTGCCCTCCTCGGTCAGCGCGGTCAAGGTCGGCGGGGTGCGGTCCTACGACCGCGTGCGCGCCGGTGAGGACGTCGAGCTGGCGCCCCGGTCGGTCACCGTCCACGCCCTCGACGTCCTGGCGGTCCGGCGACCCACCCCCGACCTGGTCGACGTCGACGTCGAGGTCACCTGCTCCACCGGCACCTACATCCGGGCCATCGCCCGTGACGCCGGCGCCGCTCTGGGGGTCGGGGGGCACCTGACCGCTCTGCGGCGCACCCGGTCGGGACCGTTCGACCAGTCGGCGGCGCGCGGGGTCGCCGACGCCGCGGACGCGCTGCTGGCGGGTGGGGGAGCGGGTTTCGTCCCGTTGACCGAGGCCGCCGCGGCCGTCTTCCCGGTGCGGCCGGTGACCGCCGACGAGGCGGTCGACCTCGGCCACGGCAAGCGGGTGGCAGCCACCGGCACCCCGGGCCTGCACGCCGCGGTCGACCCCGACGGGCGGCTGGTCGCCCTGGTCGTCGACGCCGGACCCACCGCGAAGGTCGAGGTCGGCTTCCCCGGCTGAGCGCCTCAGACCACCGGCGTCGGCGGGTCCTGCCCGGCCAGCACGGCCAGCACGTTGCGCGCGGCGAGCACCGCCATGGCCTCCCGGGTCTGCTCGGTGGCCGAGCCCAGGTGCGGGGTGAGCAGCACGTCGTCGCGGGCGAGCAGGCCGGGGTGCACCGCCGGCTCCTCCTCGAACACGTCCAGCGCCGCCCCCCGGATCTCCCCGTGGTCCAGCGCGTCCACCAGGGCCGCCTCGTCGACCACCGGACCGCGGGCGGTGTTCACCAGGTGGGCCGAGCTGGGCATCGCCCGCAGCGCCGCCGCGTCGACCAGGTGGTGGGTCTCCGGGGTCAGCGGGCAGTGCAGGGACACGACGTCGGAGGAGGCGAGCAGCTCGGGCAGCGGCAACCGCCGGGCGCCGAGCGGGCCGGTGACGTCGGCGGGTGCGTCGTGCCGTGCGCTGTAGGTGATCGACATGCCGAACGCCGCAGCCCGTGCGGCGACCGCCCGGCCGATGGCACCGAACCCGACCAGCCCGAGCTGCTGCCCGCGCAGCCCGGTGCCCAGCAGGAAGTCCAGGTCCCACCGCCACGGGGTGCCCGCGCGCAGCAGCCGCTCGCCCTCGCCGACCCGCCGGGTGATGCCCAGCAGCAGGGCCAGGGTCAGGTCGGCGGTGGCGTCGGTGAGCACGCCGGGGGTGTTCGTGACCCGCACACCCCGCCGCCGGCAGGCCTCGACGTCCACGTTGTCGTAGCCCACCGCGACGGTGGCCACGACCCGCAGCTGCGGACCCGCGGCGTCCAGCAGCGCCTCGTCCACGCGGTCGAGCAGGAGGCACACCAGGGCGTCCGCGCCGGCCACCGCGGTGCGCAGCTCGGCGGCGGTGAGCGGTCGGTCGACGTCGGGGGTGCGGACGTCGGCCGCGCCGTCCAGCAGCCGGGCGGCCGCCGCCGGCAGCCGGCGGCTGAGGGCCACCACGGGGCGGGTCACCGGCCGGGCTCCCGGGCGGGCTCCCGGGCGGCGGTCCACACCCGTGCCAGGTGCCGGCCGAGGTCCACCAGGTCCTCGGCTGCCCGGGCGCGGTCGCCGCTGAGCGGGAGCACGGCGGTGGCCCCCAGCGCGCGCAGCGCTGCAGCGGCCCCGGTGGCCACCTGCCCGCCGAACACGACCACCGGGACCCCGGCCGCCGCGGCGGCGACGCACACGCCGGCAGCCACCTTCCCGTCGGCCGAGGAGGCGTCCACCGAGCCCTCCCCGGTGACCACGAGGTCGGCGGTCGCGACGGCGGCGGTCCACCCGGTCAGCTCCAGCACCAGCTCGATGCCCGGGCGCAGGCGGGCACCCAGGGCCAGCAGCGCTGCACCCAGCCCGCCGGCCGCGCCGGCCCCGGGGGCGTCGGCGACCTCCGGCGGGAAGCCGAGGTCGGCCAGCCGCTGCTCCAGCACCGGGATGTCGGCGGGGCGGGCCCCCTTCTGCGGGCCGAAGACCGCGGCCGCGCCCCGCGGGCCCAGCAGGGGGTTGCGGACGTCGGTGACCACCTCGACCGGCAGCGGGAGCCGGTCGAGCACCGCACGCAGCCCCGCCCCGCCGTCGACGGTGGCCACGCCGCCCACGCCCAGCAGCAGCCGGTCCACCTCGGGGTCGCGGCCGATGGCGGCCACCAGCTCGCCCAACCCCCGGCTGGAGGCGCGGAAGGGGTCGAGCTCCTCGGCTGTCAGCAGCGGCAGGCCGATGGCCGAGGCGCTCTCGGCGACCGCCTGGCCGTCGTCGAGCACGAGGTACTCGGCCTCGACCGGGCGGCCGAGCGGGTCGGCGACCCCCACCCTGCGTCGCCGACCTCCCCGGCGGGCCGAGAGCACGTCGACCAGGCCCTCGCCGCCGTCGGACAGGGGGGCGCGCACGACGTCGGCGTCCGGGCGCTCGGCCAGCACCCCCTGGGCGAGGGCGGCCGCGGCAGCGGCCGCGTCCAGCACCCCCTTGAGGCTGTCGGGGCTGAGCACGACGCGCAGCGTGCGGTCCTCCGTCATCCCGGGGTCCTCTCCTCGTCGACCGTCCCCGCGCATCCTGCCGGGCCGCGGGGCACGCTGGGGGCATGAGCGTCGTGAAGATCAACGTCCTGACCGTGCCGGCCGAGGCCCGCGAACGGCTCGAGGACCGGTTCAGCAACCGGGCCGGGGCCGTCGAGGCCTCCGACGGCTTCGAGTGGTTCGAGCTGCTCCGCCCGGTCGAGGGCACCGACTCCTACCTGGTCTACACCCGCTGGCGCAGCGAGGCCGACTTCGAGGCCTGGCAGAACGGCCAGGACTTCGCGCGGGGCCACTCGGGCGGCGGTTCGGGGATGGCCCCGGCGGCGACGGGGTCGACCGTGTGGTCCTTCGAGGTGGTCACGCAGGCGTCGCCGGCGCGCTGACCTCGTCCACGGTGGTCGCCCCGCGCACGGCGGCCGCCCAGCGCTGCTCCCGCTCGGCCGGGGTCAGCACGTCGTCGGCCGTCGTCGCCACGAAGTCGGCGACGACGGCGGCGAACCGCTCCGGGTCGTCGACCTGGGGGAAGTGCCCGGCCCGGGGGAAGACCACCACCCGGCTCCCGGGCAGCTGGGCGTGCAGCTCGTGGGCGTGCCGCACCGGGATCACCGTGTCGGCGCCGCCCCACACGAGCAGCACGGGGAGGGCGTGGGCGAGGTACACCCGGTCGGCCGCGCTGACCCGCTGACCGCCCGCGTCGAGGACGGCCCGGGCGGTGTGCACGAAGGCCGTGCGCGCGTCGGCGTCGGCCAGGGTGTCCAGACCGGAGACGACCTGGGAGGTGCCCGGCGGCGTCCAGCGCTGCAGGGGCCGGAGCACCTGCCGACCGGCGGCACGGGTCCAGCGGTTGAACAGCGCCGGCAGCACGTACTCGGCGCCGGGCAGCGTGACCGCCCGCAGCGCCGGGGTGACGTCGCGGCCCAGCCCGCCCGAGTCCACCAGCACCAGCCGCTCGACCAGCGCGGGGAACTGGTGGGCGAACTGCAGGGCCACGCCGCCCCCCAGGCTGTGCCCGACCACGGTCGCCGCGTCGACGTCGAGCACGGTGAGCAGGTCCCGGGCCTGGGTGGCGAACGAGCCCAGGCTGTAGTCGCCGGCGGGCTTCTCGGACAGGCCGTGGCCCACCAGGTCCGGCGCCAGCACCCGGTGGTCGCGGGCGAGCTCGTCGAGCGCGGGCCCGAAGCTGGCCCCCGAGCCGAGCAGCCCGTGCAGCAGGAGCAGCACCGGCCCCGCCGTCCCGCCCACCCGGGCGTGCAGGTCGTGGCCGTGCAGCCGGACCCGCACCCGGCGCACGTGCGGCGTCGTCCACGGTGTGACCAGCGGTGGCATGCACCCGACCCTAGGTCGGTACCCCCGGACGCGTCACGACCCGGGGTTAGTGTGCAGGGGCCGGGCGGGTGCCCGGCGCCGTCTGCCTTCTCGGAGTGGGGACCATGACCGACATGCTCAACCAGAGCCGCACCTCCTCGCGCACCTTCGCCGAGGGTGTGCCGCTGGTGGTGGAGCAGGCCCCCCGCCGGTCCGACGCCGAGCGTGCGCAGCTGCTGGCCGACCCCGGCTTCGGCAAGGTCTTCACCGACCACATGGTCGTGGCCCGCTACGTCGCCGGGCAGGGCTGGACCGAGGCCACGCTCACCGGCTACGCCCCCCTGCAGCTGGACCCCAGCACCGCCGCCCTGCACTACGCGCAGTCGATCTTCGAGGGCCTGAAGGCCTACGCCCAGCCCGACGGCTCGGTCTCGGTCTTCCGGCCCGAGCAGAACGCGGCCCGCATGGCCCGCGGCGCGGTGCGCATGGCGATGCCCCCGGTCCCGGCCGAGGGCTTCCTCGCCGCCGTCGACGCCCTCGTCGACGCCGACCGCGCGTGGGTGCCCACCGGGCCGGACCAGACCCTCTACATCCGGCCCTACGAGCTGGCCGTCGAGCCCTTCCTCGGCGTCCGCCCCGCCGCCGAGTACCTGTTCGTGGTCATCGCCAGCCCGGCCGGCGCCTACTTCCCGCGCGGGGTCCAGCCGGTGTCGGTGTACCTCTCCGAGGACTACATCCGGGCCGCCCCGGGTGGTACCGGCGACGTCAAGTGCGCCGGCAACTACGCCGCCAGCCTGCTGGCCCAGGAGCAGGCCATCGCGGCCGGCTGCGACCAGGTCGTGTGGCTCGACGCGCTGGAGAAGAAGTACGTCGAGGAGATGGGCGGGATGAACCTGTTCTTCGTCCTCGGCTCGGGCGCCGACGCCGAGCTGGTCACCCCCGAGCTCACCGGCACCCTGCTGCCCGGCATCACCCGCGAGTCCCTGGTCACCGTGGCCCGCGAGATGGGGCACCGCGTCACCGAGCGCAAGGTGACCGTCGAGGAGTGGCGCTCGGGCGTGGCCGACGGCTCGATCACCGAGACCTTCGCCTGCGGCACCGCGGCCGTCATCACCCCGGTCGGCGACGTGAAGGCCCGCACCGGCGACTTCACCGTGGGCGACGGCACCCCCGGCGCGGTCACCATGGCCCTGCGCGAGCGGCTCCTGGACATCCAGCACGGCCGGGTCGCCGACGACCACGGCTGGCGGCACACCGTCACCGCGGCCTGACGTGCGTCGCTGGCGCGGCCTGGAGGCGACCCCGGGCGACCTCGGGCGCTCCGTCGTCACCGTCGGCATGTACGACGGCGTGCACCGCGGTCACCAGCAGCTGATCGGCACGGCGGTGGCCCGGGCGCGTGCCCTGGGCCTGCCGGCGCTGCTGCTGACCTTCGACCCGCACCCGGCCGAGGTGGTGCGACCCGGCTCGCACCCGGCCATCCTCACCACGGCCGACCGCAAGGCCGAGCTCGTGGCCGCCCTGGGCGTGGACGCCATGTGCGTGCTGCCGTTCACCCCCGAGTTCAGTCGGCTGTCCCCCGAGGGCTTCACCCACACCGTCCTCGTCGAGCACCTGCACGCCGCCGCGGTGGTGGTGGGGGAGAACTTCAGCTACGGCCACCGGGCGGCCGGTGACGTCGCGTCGCTGACCCGCGAGGGGCGCCGGTTCGGCTTCGCCGTCGAGGGCCTGGACCTGACGGCCGACTCGGCGGGCGGGGGAGAGGTCACCATCTCCTCCACCTACATCCGGGCCTGCGTCGCGGCCGGTGACCTGGGTGCGGCCGCCCGGGCCCTCGGCCGCCCCCACCGGGTCGACGGCGTCGTCGTCAAGGGCGACCAGCGCGGCCGCGAGCTGGGCTACCCGACGGCCAACGTCGAGTCCCACCCCTACACCGCCGTCCCCGCCGACGGCGTCTACGCCGGGCACCTGGTGCTGCGCGACGTGCAGGGCCGCAGCGGGCAGCGGTTCCCGGCCGCCATCTCGGTCGGCACCAACCCGACGTTCCAGGGCACCCGCCGCACGGTGGAGGCCTTCCTCCTGGACTGGTCGGGCGACCTGTACGGCGACCACGTCGGGGTCGAGTTCGTCGAGCGGCTGCGCCCGATGGTCGCCTACACCGGGCCCGAGGCCCTGGTCGCGCAGATGGACGCCGACGTCGTCGAGACCCGGCGGGTCCTCGGCGTGTAGCCTCGTGCGCGGCGCCGGGCAACCGGCGTGTGTGCATGCTGCCCCCGTGACACCGACCGGGGGCCACACGTGACCTGCCCAGGAGGCACCACATGGCGCTCGACAGCGCGACGAAGAAGCAGATCATGACCGAGTACGCCACGGTCGAGAGCGACACCGGGTCCCCCGAGGTGCAGGTCGCGATGCTGACCCGACGGATCAGCGACCTGACCGAGCACCTCAAGATGCACAAGCACGACCACCACAGCCGGCGGGGCCTGCTCCTGCTGGTCGGCCGGCGCCGCCGGCTGCTGAACTACCTGGCCAAGACCGACATCAACCGGTACCGCTCGCTCATCGAGCGGTTGGGTCTGCGCCGCTAGCACGTCGAGGGGACCGCTCCGCACCGCGGAGACGGTCCCCTCTTCTCGTGCGGCACCCGCCGCACGGGCCCAGGCGGTCCACCCGGCCCTGGTCGCGCCACCCCGGCGCTCGGCCCGGTCCTCGGTGGTGGCCCCCGGGACGCGGCAGGCACGAGCCCCGCGACCCGAGGGCTTCGATCGGAGACCGGCCCCAGGGCCACCCGGTGCACGCACCGCCGAACCAAGAGGGCGCCGCCGCATGCGGCGCAGGAAGAGGACACGATGTCCGCACCCACCACCGACGCCGTCACCTACGACGAGGACGGCGTCGTCACGGCCTCCGCCGTCATCGACAACGGGTCCTTCGGGTCCCGCACCGTCACCTTCGAGACCGGCCGGCTGGCCAAGCAGGCCGCCGGCTCCGTCGTCGCCACCATGGGCGACACCACGCTGCTGTCGGCCACCACGGCCGGCCGCCAGCCCAAGGACCACTTCGACTTCTTCCCGCTGACGGTGGACGTCGAGGAGCGGATGTACGCGATCGGGAAGATCCCCGGTTCGTTCTTCCGCCGCGAGGGCCGGCCCTCCGAGGACGCGATCCTCACCTGCCGCCTCATCGACCGCCCGCTGCGCCCGACCTTCGCCAAGGGCCTGCGCAACGAGGTCCAGGTCGTCATCAGCGTGCTCTCGCTGGACCCCGACCACCTGTACGACGTGCTGGCCATCAACGGCGCCTCGGCGTCCACCCAGCTGTCGGGCCTGCCGTTCTCCGGCCCGGTGGGCGCCACCCGCGTGGCCCTGGTCAACGGCCAGTGGGTCGGCTTCCCCACCCACACCGAGCTCGAGGACGCCGTCTTCGACATGGTCGTGGCCGGCCGCGTCCTGCCCGACGGCGACGTCGCGATCATGATGGTCGAGGCCGAGGCCACCGAGAAGACCATCGAGCTGGTCGCCGGCGGCGCCACCGCCCCGACCGAGGAGGTCGTGGCGCAGGGCCTGGAGGCCGCCAAGCCGTTCATCAAGGCGCTGTGCGACGCCCAGTCGGCGTTGGCCGGCAAGGCCGCCAAGCCGGTGCAGGACTTCCCCCGCTTCCTGGACTACCAGGACGACGTGTACGCCGCCGTCGAGGCCCAGGCGATCGACAAGCTCACCGTCGCCCAGGCCATCCCGGGCAAGGCCGACCGCGAGGACGCCACCGACGCCCTCAAGGACGAGGTCAAGGCCGCGCTGGCCGACCAGTTCGAGGGACGCGAGAAGGAGGTCTCCGCCGCCTTCCGCGCCGTCACCAAGAAGGTCGTCCGGCAGCGCATCCTGCGCGACAAGGTCCGCATCGACGGCCGCGGCGTGACCGACATCCGGCCGCTGTCGGCCGAGGTCGAGGTGCTCCCGCGGGTGCACGGCTCGGCGCTGTTCGAGCGCGGCGAGACCCAGATCATGGGCGTCACCACGCTGAACATGCTCCGCATGGAGCAGCAGCTGGACACCCTGAACCCGGTGACCCGCAAGCGCTACATGCACAACTACAACTTCCCGCCGTACTCCACCGGTGAGACCGGTCGCGTGGGCTCGCCCAAGCGCCGCGAGATCGGCCACGGCGCGCTGGCCGAGCGCGCGCTGCTGCCCGTGCTGCCCGACCGCGAGGAGTTCCCCTACGCGATCCGGCAGGTCTCCGAGGCCCTGGGCTCCAACGGCTCGACCTCCATGGGCTCGGTCTGCGCCTCGACCCTGTCGCTGCTCAACGCCGGTGTGCCGCTGCGCGCCCCGGTCGCCGGCATCGCCATGGGCCTGGTCTCCGACGAGGTCGACGGGCAGACCCAGTACGTCGCCCTCACCGACATCCTCGGTGCCGAGGACGCCTTCGGCGACATGGACTTCAAGGTCGCCGGCACCAAGGACTTCGTGACGGCGCTGCAGCTGGACACCAAGCTCGACGGCATCCCCTCCGACGTCCTGGCCGGTGCGCTGACCCAGGCCCGCGCGGCCCGGCTGCACATCCTCGACGTCATGCTCGAGGCGATCGACGGCCCCGACGAGATGAGCCCCTTCGCGCCGCGGGTGACCACGGTGCGCATCCCGGTCGACAAGATCGGCGCGGTCATCGGGCCCAAGGGCCAGATGATCAACGCGATCCAGGACGAGACCGGCGCCGACATCACCATCGAGGACGACGGCACGATCTACGTCGGCGCGGCCGACGGCCCCTCGGCCCAGGCCGCGGTGGACCGGATCAACGCCATCGCCAACCCGCAGCTGCCCAAGGTCGGCGAGCGGTTCCTGGGCACGGTCGTCAAGACCACCGCCTTCGGTGCCTTCGTCTCCCTGCTGCCCGGGCGCGACGGCCTGGTGCACATCAGCAAGCTGGGCAACGGCAAGCGCATCGCCAAGGTCGAGGACGTCGCGAACGTCGGCGACAAGCTGCAGGTCGAGATCACCGACATCGACGCCCGCGGCAAGATCAGCCTCGTCCCCGTGGTCGAGGGCGGCGACGCCGCCCCCGCCGAGGCTGCTGCCCCCGCGGGGGAGTGACCACGGCTGACCGCAGCTCGACCGTGACCGGGGTGGGTGCCGACCAGGCGCCCACCCCGGTCGCCGTCGGGCAGACCGAGGTGCTCGACGTCGACGAGGTGGGCGGTCGCGTCGAGCGCACCGAGCTCCCCGGCGGCCTCCGGGTGATCACCGAGGCCATGCCCGGGGTGCTGTCGGCGACGGTCGGCATCTGGGTGGGGGTGGGCTCGCGCGACGAGACCCCCGCGGTCTCGGGGTCCTCGCATTTCCTGGAGCACCTGCTGTTCAAGGGCACCCGGTCGCGCACGGCCCTGGAGATCGCGACGGCGATGGATGCGGTGGGCGGGGAGATGAACGCCTTCACCGCGAAGGAGCACACCTGCTACTACGCCAACGTGCTCGCCAGCGACCTGCCGTTGGCCGTCACGCTGCTCGGGGACCTCGTCACCGACGCGCTCAACACCGCCCCGGACCTGGAGTCCGAGCGCACGGTGGTGCTCGAGGAGATCGCGATGCGCGACGACGAGCCCGCCGACGCCGTCCACGACCTCTTCGCCGAGACCCTGTTCGGCGACACCCCGCTGGGGCGGTCGGTGCTGGGCACCGTCGACTCCATCGAGGCGCTGACCCGCGACGACGTCGACGGTTGGTACCGCAGCCGGTACACCCCGCCGGCCATCGTGGTCGCGGCGGCCGGCCGGGTGGACCACCGGGAGGTCCTCGACCTCGTGCACCGCGCCTTCGGCGACCGGCTCGGCGGGGCAGCCCGGCCCGAACCGCTGCGGGTCGGGGACGCGGGCGCCGGGACGACGCCACACCGCGCCACCGGGCTCATCCACCGGCGCACCGAGCAGACCCACCTGCTGCTCGGCTCGGTCGGCCTGGGCCGGCTCGACGACGCCCGGTACGCCGCGGCCGTGCTCGACGCCGCCGTCGGCGGCGGCATGAGCTCCCGGTTGTTCCAGGAGATCCGCGAGAAGCGCGGGCTGGTCTACAGCGTCGGGTCGGCACTGACGCACTACGCCGGTACGGGGGTGTTCTCCGTGTACGCGGGGTGCGCGCCCAAACGGGTGCCCGAGGTGCTGCGGTTGGTGCGCGAGAGCCTGGGCGAGGTCGCCGCGCACGGCGTCGGTGACGACGAGGTGCTGCGCGGCATCGGCCAGCTGCGGGGCGGTCTGGTCCTCGGGCTCGAGGACACCGGCTCGCGCATGAGCCGGCTGGGCAAGAGCGAGCTGTCCTACGGGGAGTACCTGCCCGTGCGGACGGTCCTGGCCCGCCTCGGTGCGGTCCGTCCCGACGACGTCCGCGCGGTGGCCGCCGACCTGCTGGGCCGGCCGACCGCGCTCGCAGTGGTGGGTCCCTACCGCGAGGCGGACCTGGCACGGTTGTCCGCCTGACCGACCCGCGGGGGCTCGCCGGCGTCCCGGCCACCGCCGTCCCGCAGGCTGATCACCGGCTTGCGTCGGTGACCGGCGCCGGTGAGAGTGCCGGCATGACCCCCACCACCCCCGCCGCCGCACCCGCTCCCGAGGCCCCGCTGACGTCGGTCGCCGTGCTCGGTGCCCGTGGCCGCATGGGCGTCGAGGTCTGCAAGGCCGTCGACGCCGCCGACGACCTCGAGCTGGTCGCGATGGTCGAGGGCAGCGAGTGGCTGTTCAACGTCGCCGACGGCGGTGCGCAGGTCGCGGTCGACTTCACCCGCCCCGAGTCGGTGATGGAGAACATCCGCTTCTGCATCGACCAGGGCATCCACTGCGTGGTCGGCACCAGCGGGTTCGACGAGGCCAAGATCGCCACCGTGCGGGAGTGGCTGGCACCCAAGCCCGAGCTGGGGGTGCTGATCGCCCCGAACTTCGGGATCGGGGCGGTCCTGCTCATGAAGTTCGCCGCCGAGGCCGCCCGGTTCTTCCCCTCGGTCGAGGTCGTCGAGCTGCACCACCCGGGCAAGGTGGACGCCCCGTCGGGGACCGCCACCCGCACGGCGCAGGTGATCGGGGAGGCCCGGCGCGCCGCCGGTCTGGGTGCGGCGCCCGATGCCACGAGCGAGGACTCCTCGCTGGCCGGCGCCCGGGGTGCAGTCGTCGACGGGGTCCCCGTGCACGCCGTGCGGCTGGCCGGGTTGGTCGCGCACCAGGAGGTGCTGCTCGGCACCACCGGCGAGACGCTGACCCTCCGGCACGACTCCTACGACCGGGCGTCGTTCATGCCCGGGGTGCTGCTGGCCGTCCGGGAGATCCAGCGTCGGCCGGGTCTGACCATCGGCATCGACGCACTGCTCGGTCTCTGAGGGCCGCGTGCCGCGCCGTCGGGCCGGCCACGACACCCGCCCGACACGCCGGTGACACCCCGTCGACACGTGACCTGCGTCGTAGACGGCGCCGACTCGGAAGCGTGCGACCTGCGCTTTCACCCCGCCGGGTGGCGTCGACGGCGCCGGGCGGACACGTGGGGGACCCCCCGGGTTTGACGAGCCGCAACCGGGGGCGTAACTTTCTCTCTGCGCCGGGGACGACCGCGAGGCCGGGCCCGAAGCGCCGAAGCGAGACAACAAGCCAAGACGTCGAAGGCCTAGCGGCTGGGGATCTTGCGCGTCCGCTCTTTGAGAACTCAA
>NZ_JBAPLU010000012.1:0-121876 GCF_037083825.1 Klenkia sesuvii | reverse complement strand
CAGCGCCGATGGTACTGCCCGGGGGACTGGGTGGGAGAGTAGGACGCCGCCGGACACCATTCCATCAAGGGGGTCACAGCACACACGCTGTGACCCCCTTGATGCATTTCCGGCACCCCCGACACCGTGCTGCTCAGCGGCGACGCTCCGGCGGGGCGGTGGACTCCCCGACGTTGTCGTGGAGCCACTGCACCAGCGGCTGCAGCGCGCGGAAGGCGGTGACCACCCGCTCCACGACCTCCCGCGTCCCCAGCCAGTCCTCTGGCGTCCAGTGACGACCGCCGTGGATCGAGCGGTGCCGCAGCAGCTCGGCCCGCGGGTGGTCGGCGTCGTAGCCCCGCGGGGTACGGGTGAGGCGGTGCCCGTCCAGGGACAGGCCTCGACGGCGCAGGTCGTCCACCACGGTCTGCAGGCGGGCACCCGGGAGGTCTGCGTCGACCGCCCGCCGGTACCTGTCCACCTGGTCGGGCTGCAGGCGCCACGCGCCACCGGCGACGTGCAGCCCGTCGGCCGACACCTGCACGTACCAGGCCCCCGGCCCCCCGCCCTCGCGGTGCAGCACGGCACCCTGGTGGGTCTTGTACGGCGTCTTGTCCTTGGCGAACCGGACGTCGCGGTACGGGCGGAACAGCTTCGACGTGCCGAACTCGGCCCCCAGCTCCTCGACGAGCGCCGTCATCGGGGCGCGCACGTGCTCCTCGTAGGCAGGCCTGTGCTGGGTCCAGTAGGACTTGCTGTTGTCGGCCTCCAGGCCCTCGTAGAAGACGAGCCCCTCGTCGGGGAAACCCTCGAACGTCATGCCTGCTCCCCGTCCTCGGCGATCAGCGCGTGCCAGCGCCGTTCGCGGATCGTGCGGCCATCGGCCTCCAGGCCACGGGTCCAGGAGTCTGCTGCCCAGCCCGCCGAGGCCAGGAAACGCGGCGTGACGGTGTCGTCGTCGGGGACCCACATGCACAGCTCCCGGACGCCGGCGGCCGCGAGGACGTCGACGGCCGCGGCCAGCAACCGGCTCCCGTGCCCCCGCCGTCCCCAGCGCGGCTCCACCAGCAGGGCGGTCAGCTCGCCGGCCGGCCCGTCGCCGCTCGGTGCCTCGGCCCGGGGGAGCTCGGCCCGGGGGCGCTCGGCGCGCGAGCGCTCGGCCGGGGATAGCTCGGCCGGTCCGTACGCGACGAACCCCACGACGGCGGCGCCCTCCTGGGCGACGAGCACACCGTGACCCGGCGTGGGCGGGGCCGTGACCGCGTCGCGCCAGGCCGCGGCGACGGCGTCGGCGTCCCACTCGTCGAGGACGGCGGCGGGCAGGAACGCTCGGAAGGCCGTGCGCCACGTGACCTCCTGCACGCGAGCCACCTCGGCCGCGTCGTCCGGCGTGGCGGGCCGGACCGAGAAGTCGGCGCGTCCGGTCAGCTGCACGCCCGAACCCTAGGCCCGGCACCCTGTCCTACCCCCGGGGCAGGATCGGGGTGTGCTGCACCTGCCCGCCGTCGAGCTCCTCACCGCCGCGCAGGCGCGCCGTGCCGCCCTGGCTGCCCAGGGCCTCGCGGACCGCCGTCCGGTCGCCCCCTCCGGCGCGCAGCCGGGCACGCGGCAGCTGCGCGCGGTGGTCGAGCGGCTGGCGGTGGTGCAGATCGACTCGGTGAACGTGCTGTCCCGCTCGCACTACCTGCCGCTGTTCAGCCGGCTGGGCCCCTACCCCCGGGTCCTGCTCGACCGGCTGCACGCGCCCCGGCACGACGTGTTCGAGTACTGGGCGCACGAGGCCTCCTACCTGCCGGTGGAGCTGCACCCCCTGCTGCGGTGGCGCATGGCCGCGGCCGAGGAGGGCGCGTGGGGATCGATGCTGCGGGTGCAGCGCGAGCGCCCCGGCTACGTGGCCGAGCTGCTGGAGCGGGTGCGCCAGCACGGGCCGCTGCGGGCCAGCGAGGTGGGTGACCGGCCGCCGTCCCGCCCCGGCCAGATGTGGAACTGGCACCCCGGCAAGGCGGCCTTGGAGTACTTGTTCTACGTCGGTGCGCTCTCCGCCCGTGCGCGCACCGCCGGCTTCGAGCGGGTCTACGACCTCACCGAGCGCGTGCTGCCGGCGCGCGTGCTGGCCGCCCCGGTGCCGGCGCGGGCCGACGCGGTCCGCGCCCTGGTGCACCGGGCCGCCCGGGCGCTGGGGGTGGCCACCGAGACCGACCTGCGGGACTACTTCCGGTTGCCCGTCGCCGACACCCGTACGGCGCTGCGCGATCTCGCGGAGGCGGGTGACCTGCTGCCGGTGGAGGTCGAGGGCTGGGGCCGACCGGCCTGGCTCGACCCGCACGCGCGTCGCCCCCGGTGGGCCCGCGCGCGGGCCCTGCTCTCGCCGTTCGACTCGCTGGTGTGGGAGCGGCCCCGGGTCGAGCGCCTGTTCGACTTCCGCTACCGCCTGGAGATCTACACCCCGGCCGCCCGGCGGGTGCACGGCTACTACGTGCTGCCCTTCCTGCTCGGCGACCAGCTCGTGGCCCGTGTCGACCTCAAGGCCGACCGGCCCGCGGGTGTGCTGCGGGTGCAGTCCGCGCACGGCGAGCGCGGCGGTCCCGGCCGCGGTGAGGTCGTCGCCGAGCTGGCTGCCGAGCTGGCGCTGCTGGCCGGGTGGCTCGAGCTCGACGAGGTGGTCGTCGCCGACCGCGGTGACCTGGCCACCGACCTGGCGCGGGCCGTGGGGTGACGGCGCGGTCCGCGGGCCCGCCCGCCGTAGGGTCGGGGGCTGTGCCCGACATCGCCCCGCTGACGGTCCAGGTCATCGCGCAGACGCAGTTCACCCCGCCGCCCGACGTGCCGTGGGAGACCGACGCCGACGGCGGTCAGGCGCTGGCCGAGTTCGCCGGCCGCGCCTGCTACCAGTCCTGGGGCAAGCCCAACCCGGCCACCGCCACCAACGCCGGCTACCTGCGGCACATCCTCGAGGTCGGCCACCTGTCGGTGCTCGAGCACGGGTCGGTGTCGATGTACCTCACCGGGGTGTCGCGGTCGCTGACCCACGAGCTCATCCGGCACCGGCACTTCTCCTACAGCCAGCTCTCGCAGCGGTACGTGCCCGAGGGCGACGCCGCCTTCGTCGAGCCGGCCGCCGTCGCCGCGGACCCCGAGCTGCACCGGCTGTTCACCGCCGCCGTCGAGAGCTCCCGGCAGGCCTACACCGAGCTGCTGGCCGGGTTGGAGACCCGGTTCGCCGACGCCCCGCAGGCCACGGCCCGGCGCAAGCAGGCCCGTCAGGCCGCCCGGTCCGTGCTGCCCAACGCCACCGAGACCCGCATCGTGGTCACCGGCAACTACCGCGCCTGGCGGCACTTCGTCGGCATGCGGGCCAGCGAGCACGCCGACGTGGAGATCCGCACCGTCGCCGTGCGCTGCCTGCGCGAGCTGCAGCGCGTGGCACCCCACGTGTTCGACGACTTCCGCATCAGCACCCTGGCCGACGGCTCCGAGGTGGCGGCCAGCCCGCTGGTGGGGGAGGGCTGACTCACCGGGTGGGGGTCGCGCTCCCCGCCCCCGCCCACGCCGCGTCCACGGCCGCGACCACCTCGACCAGCGGTGCGGCGGCGTCCACCTCGAGGTCGACGTCGCGCACCGCCGCCGCCTCGGCGTGCAGCGCGTCGAACTCCACCGGGCTCAGCGCGGCCGACGTGCCACGGGCCCGCGCGACCTCCAGCGGCACCCGCAGCGCCACCACGAACGGCGCAGCGGTGGACGACCGGTAGACGGCGCCGACCTCGCCGCGCAGCACGTCGCACACGACGGCCTCGACCCCGGCGGCGGTGAACGAGGCGGCCAGCAGGCAGGCCTGCACGGCGGCGAGCCGGTGCTGGCCCTCGCCCGCGCCGGGGCGCCACGGGGCCACCGCGCCGGAGCGCAGCATGCCCCGCAGCTGCGCGACCTCCACCACGGCGCACAGGTCGCGCCGCTCGGCCAGGGCCTGCGCCACCGACGTGCACCCCGCGGCCGGCCCCCCGGTGAGCAGCAGCGGCCGGCGCAGGGGGAGCGGGGAGCGTGCGGACATGGCCCGCATCCTGCCGGGACCGGCGGCACCCCGCCCGGGCGCTGGGTAGGTTGGCGGGCATGCCTGGCGCCACCGACCCCGCTCGTCCCTTCGGTCGCGTCCTCACGGCCATGGTCACGCCGTTCACCGCGGACGGGTCGGTCGACCTCGCCGGTGCGCAGGAGCTGGCCGCCCACCTGGTCGACCGGGGCCGGCACGACGGGCTCGTCGTCAACGGCACGACGGGGGAGTCGCCCACCGTCTCCGACACCGACCAGGTCGAGCTCCTGCGGGCCGTCCTCGACGCCGTGGGTGACCGTGCCGTGGTCGTGGCCGGGGCCGGCACCAACGACACCGAGCACTCGGTGGAGAAGGCACGGGCCGCCGAGCGCGCCGGCGCCCACGGCCTGCTGGTCGTGACGCCGTACTACAACCGGCCGACCCAGCGCGGCCTGCTGACCCACTTCCGCGCGGTCGCCGACGCCACCGACCTGCCGGTGATGCTCTACGACATCCCGCCCCGCTCGCAGGTGCCCATCGCCGTCCAGACCCTCGTCGAGCTGGCCGAGCACCCCCGCATCGTGGCCGTCAAGGACGCCAAGGGGAACCTCAACGACGTCTCGTGGACCCTCGCCCGCACCGACCTCGCCTACTACAGCGGCGACGACGTGCTCAACCTCGCGCTGCTGGCGATCGGTGCGGTCGGGGTGGTCAGCGTGGTCGGGCACGTCGTGGGACCCCGGCTGGCCGAGCTGGTGGCGGCCGTGGAGGACGGGGACCTCGGTCGGGCCCGTGCGGTCAACGACTCCCTGCTGCCGGTCTACGACGGCATCATGGGCGGCGGCCAGGGCGCCATGATGGTCAAGGCCGCCCTGCACGCCCTGGGCCTGCCCGCCGGGCCGACCCGTCCACCGCTGGTCGACGCCACCGCCGAGGAGGTCGCGCAGCTGCGCGCGCAGCTGCGCGCCGGCGGCGTCGAGCTGTGACCGCCCCGCTGGCCCCGCCGCCCCTGCCCGCCGGTGGGCTCCGGGTCGTCGCGCTCGGCGGGCTGGGCGAGATCGGCCGCAACATGGCCGTGCTGGAGTTCGACGGCCGGTTGCTGGTCATCGACTGCGGGGTGCTGTTCCCCGAGGCCGAGCAGCCCGGCGTCGACCTGGTCCTGCCCGACTTCTCGGTCATCGAGCCGCGGCTGGCCGACGTCGAGGCCGTCGTCCTCACCCACGGGCACGAGGACCACATCGGGGCCGTCCCCTACCTGCTGCGGCTGCGCCCGGACATCCCGCTCGTCGGCTCCCGCTTCACCCTGGCCCTGGTCGCGGCCAAGCTGCGCGAGCACCGCATCGAGCCGCACCTGGTCGAGGTGGCCGCCGGCGGCCAGCACCGCGCCGGGCCCTTCGACCTCGAGTTCGTCGGCGTCAACCACTCCATCCCCGACGCCCTCGCCGTCGCCGTGCACACCCCGGCCGGCACGCTCGTGCACACCGGCGACTTCAAGATGGACCAGCTGCCCCTCGACGGGCAGCTGACCGACCTCGGCGCCTTCGCCCGGCTCGGCGAGGCCGGCATCGACCTGCTGCTCAGCGACTCCACCAACGCCGAGGTGCCCGGCTTCGTCACCAGCGAGCGGTCGATCGGTCCGGTGCTGGACACCGTGTTCGCCGCGGCCCGGCAGCGGCTGGTGGTCTCCAGCTTCGCCAGCCACGTGCACCGCATCCAGCAGGTGCTCGACAGCGCAGCGCGGCACGGCCGCCGGGTGGCGTTCGTCGGCCGGTCGATGGTCCGCAACATGGGCGTGGCGCAGGAGCTGGGCCTGCTGCACGTGCCCGCCGGGCTGCTGGTGCCCGTCGAGGAGGCCACGGCGCTGCCGGCGCACCAGGTCGTGCTGGTGAGCACCGGCTCGCAGGGCGAGCCGCTCAGCGCGCTGGGCCGCATGGCGGCCGGCACCCACGCCCAGGTCACCATCCAGCCCGGCGACACCGTGGTGCTGGCCAGCTCGCTGGTGCCGGGCAACGAGACCGCCGTCTACAAGGTCATCAACGGGCTGGCCCGGCTCGGCGCGACCGTGGTGCACAAGGAGACCGCCCGCGTGCACGTCTCCGGGCACGCCCCGGCCGGCGAGCTGCGGCTGCTGCTCCAGGTCGCCCGGCCCCGGCACCTCCTGCCGGTGCACGGCGAGTGGCGGCACCTGCGGGCGCACGCGGCCATCGCCGCCGAGGTGGGGCTGCGGCCCGAGCAGGTGCTGCTGGCCGAGGACGGCGTCGTCGTCGACCTCGTCGACGGCGTCGCGTCGATCGTGGGCGCGGTGCCCATCGGGAACGTGTACGTCGACGGCGCGACCGTCGGCACCGTGGGCGAGGAGACCCTCACGGCCCGGCAGATCCTGGGCGACGACGGTTTCGTGGCCGTCACCGTCGTCCTGGAGCCCGCGACCGGCACCGTCGTCGCGCCCGTCCACCTCACCGCGCGCGGCTTCGCCGACGACCCCGCCGTGTTCGCCCCGGCCGTCGAGCTCGTCGAGCAGGCCCTGCGCCGCACCCTGGCCGACGGGCCGGTCGACAGCCACCGCCTGGCCCAGGTCGTGCGGCGCACGGTGGGCACCTGGGTGGCGACCACCCACCGCCGCCGCCCGATGATCGTCCCCACCGTGCTCGAGGTGTAGCACCGGCCGGAGGCCGTGTGCGACCGTCGGTGCGGGGGACGGAGTCCTCCCGCCGGCGGCGCACGTGCGGGCTCCGCGCAGCCGCCGTGGCACGTGGCCGCGGTGGGAGCGCGGAGCGCGACGGTGTGCTCAGGGCCGCACGACCTCGATCGGGACGATGCCCTCCTCGGGCGGCAGGTCGAAGCCGAGCACCTGGGCGTAGAAGGACAGCTCGCCGTCCAGGGCGGCCCGGATGTTCTCCGCCCGTCGGAAGCCGTGCTGCTCGCCCGGGAAGAGCAGGTAGGCGTGCGGCACGCCCTTCTCCCGCAGCGCGGCCACCATCATCTCGGCCTGCTCGGGGGGCACCACGCGGTCCTCCGACCCCTGGAACACCGCCAGCGGGGTGGCGAGGGCGTCGACGTGGTGGATGGGCGAGCGCTCGGCGTACACCGCCCGGCCGGACGGCCACGGGGCGATCAGCCCGTCGAGGTAGCGGGACTCGAAGGAGTGCGTGTCGGCGGCCAGCGCGGCGAGGTCGGCGACGCCGTAGTGGCTGGCGCCGGCGGCGAAGACCCCCGGGCGGAAGGTCAGCGCGGCCAACGTGGTGTACCCGCCGGCCGAGCCGCCGCGGATGACCGCCCGCGCCGGGTCGACCCGCAGGTGTGCCGGCGCGGCGGCCGAGGACAGGTGGCGTACGCAGGCCACGACGTCGTCGAGGTCGGCCACGCCCCAGCGGCCCTGCAGGGCGTCGCGGAAGGCCCGGCCGTAACCGGTCGAGCCCCGGTAGTCGACGTCGGCGACGGCGAACCCGCGCGAGGTCCAGTACTGCACCGCCGTGGACAGGACGGGGGAGGCGGCCGCGGTGGGTCCGCCGTGCACGACCACCACCACCGGCGGCAGGTCGCCCTCGGGGCCCCGGACCTCGGGGTTGGTCGGCGGGTACACCAGCGCGTGCGCCTCGGCGACGCCGTCCAGGTCGGTGCTGGGGAAGGTGACGAGCTCGGGGCGGGAGAACCAGGCCGCGTCGACGTCGGCCGGTGCGGGGCGCAGCACCTCGACCCCGCCGCCGTCGACGTCGACCCGCACCACCTCGGCCCTCGTGGTGGGGCCGCCGGCCACGCAGACCACCGCGGTGCCCTCGGCGCGCAGCTGGGCGAAGGAGGCGTAGCGGGTGGGCAGCTCCCGCGGCCCGTCGGCGTCCAGGACGGCGAGGCGGTCCGCGCCGTCGCGGCCGTAGGCCACCACCAGCCGGCCGTCGGCCAGCTCGGCGTACCGGCTGGCGCCGAACACCCACTGCGGGCCGGCCATGTCCGAGCCCGGGTCCAGCAGCAGCTCGGGCTCCCCGCCGGGCCGCCAGCGGTACAGCGCCCACACCCCCGTGCGGTCGGCGAAGAACAGCAGCGAGCCGTCGGCGGCCCACGAGGGCTGCACCACCGACTCGCCGGCGCCCCCGGCCACCACGGTCTCGGTGCCGTCGACGGCGCGGACCACCAGCTGCGCGGCGTCCCAGGGCATGTCCGGGTGCTGCCACTGCAACCAGCTGAGCGCACCGTCCGGGCCCAGGCGGGGGTCGGAGACGAAGTCCGGGCCGCTGACCAGCACCTCGGTCGTGCCGTCCGGGGCGACCACGACCACCTCGTGCACCACCTCGGCGGCCACGCCGGAGGCCGTGTGCGTCTCGCGGACGCAGAGCACCTGCCCGCCGGGGGTGACCGAGAGGTCGGCGAAGCGCACGCCGGCCGGGATGTCGGGGGCCGCCGTGAGCGGCTCGGGGCCGGCGCCGGGCACCACCCGGTACAGCCGCTGGTCCGAGAACTCCGTGCAGAACACCTGCCCGGCCGCCACGGTCCAGGCCCCGCCGCCGTACTCGTGCACCCGGGTGCGTGCGTTCCACGGCTCGGGCAGCAGGTCGGTCGTCGACCCGTCGGGCCCCCGGCGGACCAGCACGGTGCGCCCGCCCTCGCTGGCCCGCGACTCGGCCCACCAGACGTCGGCGCCGTCGACGGCGACCTCCCCGAGGCGGGCCGCGGCGCGCACCACCAGCTCGGAGGTGATCGGGGTCGGCCAGGATCCGAAGGGCAGCGTCCGCATGCCCCGTGACGCTAGTCCGCGGGTCAGACACGCTCTCCCGCCTGCCACACGGGCACCACGCGCGCGATTACCGTCGACGACATGCCTGCGCGCTCGACCACGTCGACCCGCCGGTCGACTGCCGGCGGCTCGTCGCGCAGCCGCCCGGCGACCACCGCCGCCAAGAAGAAGGCCCCCGCCAAGCGGGCGCCGGCCAAGCGGGGGAGCACCACCGCCGCCCGCCGTCCGGCACCCCGGCGCCGCTCGGTCGGCGCCGGCCTGTGGTCGGCCGCCAGCGGCACCTGGTCGCTGCTCGCGCGCGGGGCCGGTGGGCTGGCCCGCTCGGTCGCCCGGCCCGAGGAGGCCGAGCCGCTGGCCCCCGAGCACCGTCGCGACGGCGTCGGCCTCGCCGTGCTGGGCCTGGCCATCGTGCTCGGCGTCACCGCCTACGTCGGCGACGTCGGCCCGGTCGGGTCGACCATCGTCGAGGCCTTCCGCTGGGCCTTCGGCGCGCTCACCTACCTCCTCCCCGTCGTCCTGCTGCTGGCCGCCGTCCGGCTGCTGCGGCACGGACCCCGCCCGGAGGCCCGGGGCCGGCTGATCATCGGCTGGGTCTGCGTCGTCCTCCCCGTGCTCGGCATCGCCCACCTGGTCACCGGCTCGCCCACCGGCGAGGACCGCGGCACCGGCGGCGGGGTCGTGGGGTGGGCGGTCGGCAACCCCGTCGGCGCCGGCGTCGGCACCGCCGTGGGCGTCGCCCTGTTCCTGCTCGTCGTGTTCTTCGGCGTCCTGGTGGTCACCGCGACCCCGGTCCACCAGGTGCCCGAACGCCTGCGCGGGTTCGTCGACCGCGTCACCGGCCGCGGCGACGACGAGTACGACGAGGACGACGACGCCGAGGACGACGAGTTCGTCCCCGACCTGGGCGAGGACGCCGACCCGCCGAAGCCGCGGGCGGTCCGCCGCGGTCGTGCGCAGGCCGCGATGGACGCCCTGCAGTCCGCCGCCGACACCACCGAGACCGGGGTCATCGACACCGGGGACGTCGACGGCGCCGGGGACGCGGTCGCGGTCGAGCCGACGACGGGCACCGCGCTGCGCCGTCCGCCCGTGGTGGAGGACCGCACCCGCCGCGTCGAGCCCGAGCTGCCGCCGATCACCGAGCCCGAGCAGATGGTCATCGAGCCGGTCGAGGGCGACTACGTGCTGCCCTCGCTGAACTCGCTGCGGCCGGGCGACCCGCCCAAGGCCCGGTCGAAGTCCAACGACATCGCCATCGAGGCCATCACCGGCGTCCTCGAGCAGTTCAACATCGACGCCGCGGTCACCGGGTTCACCCGCGGCCCGACGGTGACCCGCTACGAGGTCGAGCTGGGGCCCGCGGTCAAGGTCGAGAAGATCACCGCGCTGACCCGCAACCTGGCCTACGCCGTCGCCAACGACAACATCCGCATCCTGGCGCCGATCCCGGGCAAGTCCGCGGTCGGCATCGAGGTGCCCAACGTCGACCGCGAGAAGGTCAGCCTGGGCGACGTGCTGCGCTCGGGGGCGGCCAAGCAGGACCCGCACCCGATGCTGGTCGGCCTGGGGAAGGACATCGAGGGCGGCTTCGTCTGCGCCAACCTCGCCAAGATGCCGCACCTGCTGGTCGCCGGTGCGACCGGCGCCGGCAAGTCCTCGTGCGTGAACTCGCTGCTGACCTCGCTGCTGCTGCGGGCCACCCCCGACCAGCTCCGGATGATCCTCATCGACCCCAAGATGGTCGAGCTGACGCCCTACGACGGCATCCCGCACCTGATCACGCCGATCATCACCGACCCCAAGAAGGCAGCCACCGCGCTCGCCTGGCTGGTGGAGGAGATGGAGCAGCGCTACCAGGACATGCGGGCCACCGGGGTGCGGCACGTCGACGACTTCAACCGCAAGGTCGAGCGCGGCGAGGTCACCGCTCCGCCCGGCAGCGAGCGGGTCTACCGGCCCTACCCCTACATCCTGGCCATCGTCGACGAGCTGGCCGACCTCATGATGGTCGCGGCCCGCGACGTCGAGGAGTCCATCGTCCGGATCACCCAGAAGGCCCGCGCCGCCGGCATCCACCTGGTGCTGGCCACGCAGCGGCCCTCGGTCGACGTCGTCACCGGCCTGATCAAGGCCAACGTGCCCTCGCGGCTGGCGTTCTCCACCTCGAGCCTCACCGACAGCCGGGTCATCCTCGACCAGCCCGGCGCGGAGAAGCTGATCGGCATGGGCGACGCCCTGTTCCTGCCCATCGGGGCCGGCAAGCCGCTGCGCGTGCAGGGCGCGTTCGTCTCCGACGCCGAGATCGAGGCGGTCGTCGAGTTCACCAAGCGGCAGGCCGAGCCCGAGTACCGGGAAGAGGTCTTCACCGCGGCCAGCGGTGAGCAGAAGGAGATCGACGAGGACATCGGTGGCGACCTCGACCTGCTGGTGCAGGCCGTGGAGCTGGTGGTGACCAGCCAGTTCGGCTCCACCTCGATGCTGCAGCGCAAGCTGCGCGTCGGGTTCGCCAAGGCCGGCCGCCTGATGGACCTCATGGAGAGCCGCGGCATCGTCGGCCCGTCGGAGGGGTCCAAGGCCCGCGACGTGCTGCTCAAGCCCGACGAGCTCGAGGGCGCGCTGTACCTGCTGCGCGGCGGTGACGCCTGAGCGACGGCCCGTACCATGGACCGGTGCCAGCTGTGCCCGCTCTCCCTCTCGCCGACCTCCCCGCCGACGCCACCAAGGTGGCGATGGTGACGCTGGGCTGCGCCCGCAACGAGGTCGACTCCGAGGAGCTGGCCGGCCGGCTGGCCGCCGACGGCTACGAGCTGGTGGCCGACGCCGCCGACGCCGACGCCGTGCTGGTCAACACCTGCGGGTTCATCGAGACCGCGAAGAAGGACTCCGTCGACGCCATCCTGGAGGCCGGGGACGGCGGGGCGAAGGTCGTGGCGGTGGGGTGCATGGCCGAGCGCTACGGCAGCGAACTGGCCTCCGCGCTGCCCGAGGCCACCGTGCTCGGCTTCGACGACTACGGCGCCATCGGCGAGCGGCTCGACGACGTCCTGGCCGGTCGTCCGCTGGTGCCGCACACCCCGCGCGACCGCCGCACCCTGCTGCCGATCAGCCCGGCCGACCGCACCCGGGCGGCCGTCGCCCCGACGTCGCCGGCCATCCCCGGGCACGACTGGCTCAAGCGCACCCGGCTCACCACCGGGCCGACCGCCTCGCTGAAGCTGGCCTCGGGCTGCGACCGCCGGTGCGCGTTCTGCGCGATCCCGGCCTTCCGCGGCGCGTTCGTGTCCCGCCCGGTCGCGGAGGTGCTCGGTGAGGCGCAGTGGCTGGCCGGGCAGGGCGTGACCGAGCTGGTGCTGGTGAGCGAGAACTCCACCTCCTACGGCAAGGACGTCGGCGACCTGCGGTCGCTGGAGAAGCTGCTGCCGCAGCTGGCCGCGATCGAGGGCCTCGCCCGAATCCGCGTGGCCTACCTCCAGCCCGCGGAGCTGCGCCCGGGGCTGCTGGAGACCATCGCCACCACGCCCGGGGTGGCCCCGTACTTCGACCTGTCCTTCCAGCACAGCTCGCCCACCCTGCTCCGCCGCATGCGCCGCTTCGGCGGCACCGAGGACTTCCTGGCCCTGGTCGAGCGGGCGCGGGCGTTGGCGCCGACGGCCGGCTTCCGCACCAACGTCATCCTCGGGTTCCCGGGGGAGACCGAGGAGGACGTCGCCGAGCTCGAGCGCTTCCTGGTGGCCGCCCGGCTCGACGCGGTCGGCGTGTTCGGCTACTCCGACGAGGAGGGCACGGAGGCCGCCCGCCTCGACGGCCACCTGCCCCAGCACGAGGTGGACGCACGGGTGGCCCGCATCACCGACCTGGTCGAGGAGCTCACCGCCCAGCGCGCCGAGGAGCGCATCGGCTCCACCGTGCAGGTGCTGCTCACCGAACGCCAGGCCCCCGGCGTCTGGACCGGCCACGCCGAGCACCAGGACCCCGACGCCGACGGCACCACCACCGTCACCGGGGTCGGCCCCGACGCGGTGCCCGGCGAGGTGGTGCCCGCCGAGGTGACCGACACCGAGGGCGTGGACCTCGTGGCGGCGTGCCGGGTGCCGGTGGGGGCAGGTCCCGACCGCGCATGAGCAGCGTCCTGCCCGACCCGGCCGCCACTCCGCCCCAGACGGCGAAGCTGGTGAACCTGCCCAACGCGCTGACGGTGCTGCGGCTGGCCGTGGTGCCGCTGTTCGCGTGGCTACTGCTGGCCGACGGCGGCATGGACGAGGCCCGACGCTGGTGGGCGACGCTGTTCTTCGCCCTGGCGATCATCACCGACCGCTACGACGGAATGATCGCCCGGCGCACCAACCAGGTCACCGAGTTCGGCAAGATGGCCGACCCGATCGCCGACAAGGCGCTCACCGGGTCGGCCCTCATCGGGCTGTCGGTGCTGGGCCTGCTGGCCTGGTGGGTCACCCTGGCCATCCTCGTGCGCGAGCTGGGGGTGACCCTGCTGCGGTTCTGGGTGATCCGGCACGGGGTCATCGCCGCCAGCCGCGGCGGCAAGGCCAAGACCGTGGTGCAGGCGCTGGCCATCGGCCTGTACCTCATGCCGCTCACCGGGGTGCTGGCCTCGGTGCGGTGGTGGTTCATGGGTGGTGCCCTGCTGCTGACGCTGGTCACCGGTCTGGACTACGTCGTCCGGGCGGTCCGGCTGCGGCGCACCAGCGCCCGGGCCATGCGCAACGCGGCTGCCCGCCGGGCCGCGGCCGGGCACGACGTCGGCGACGCCGGACGCCGCACCGACACCGCGGCCTAGTCGGGGCCCGGTCGGGGCCTGGTCGGGGCCCGGTCGGGCGCGGTCGTGGGCGGTCGCGCGCCGCCGTGCGCGGCCGGCTCCGGGAAGGACGCACACGCCTCCGGCGTTCTGCCGTGAGCGGACGCGGGCCGCTCCGAGGGGTCCACTCGGCCACCCGCGCGTACCGTGGGACCACGATCACCGATCGGGACAGGAGACGGCGATGACGCTGCTGCGCACCCAGCTCGGCACCACCCTGCGCGGCCACCGGTTGAGCCAGCGGCGCACGCTGCGCGACGTCTCCGGCGCCGCCCGCGTCAGCCTGGGGTACCTCTCCGAGGTCGAGCGCGGGCAGAAGGAGGCCTCCTCGGAGCTGCTGGCCTCCATCTGCGACGCCCTCGACGTGGAGCTGGCCGACCTGCTCGCGCAGGTGAGCGACGAGCTGCGGGCCGGTTCGGCCCGTCCGGAGATCACGCCGCTGGTGCCCGCCGCGCCCGTCGAGGAGCCGGCCGAGCAGTCGACGGAGCCGGCTCTGGCGCTGGTCGGTGCACCCGCCCGCCGGCGCGACCCGGTGGCCCTCGCCGCCTGATCCCTCGCCGCGTGATCCCTCGCCCCTTGATCCCTCGCCGCCCGGACCCACGGCCGGGTGGTGCGGGTGGGGCGACACGAGCGCTGCTCACCGTCGACGTCCTTGACCCTGGGTGAGCGTGATGGGACACAGTGTGGGTGAATCCGCTGCCGCTGCCCGACCGGTACTCCCCGCGCACCATCGAGGACACCGGCACCGTGCTGACCGCGACCCCGCCGGCCGAGGAGACGGGCCGCCACTCCACGGTGGTGCTCGGCGAGCTCCCGTTGCTGCGCCCGCCGGCGGGTCAGGCGCCGCCCAGCAAGGCCGGGGCGACCGTCGCGCGCACCCGCCGCGGGCTGCTGGCCGGCGCCGCGGTCGCGTTCGCCGAGCACGGCCTCAAGCGGACGACGATGCAGCACGTGGCGTCGGCGGCCGGCGTCGCGAAGGCCACGCTCTACAACCACTTCCGCACCAAGGACGACGTCGCCGGCGCCCTGCTGGAGGCCGAGCTCGTGCGCCTGGCCGGGTTGGCCGCCGGCCTGCCGCGGGAGCGCGCGCTCCTGGCGCTGGCCGAGGAGGTCGGGGGGCACCCGGTGCTGCGCCGGTTGGCCCAGACCGAGCCCGAGGTGCTCGCCCGGCTGCTGCAGGCCGCCGACCAGGGCAAGGTGGCCCAGCGGCTGCGGTCGGCGCTCTTCCTGGACGAGGACACCGCAGCCGTCGTCCTGTCCTGGCTGGTCGGCCTGGTGCTGCGGCCGGGGACGCCTGAGCAGCGGGCCCGGCAGGCCGCCACGGTGGCACGGGTCGCGCCCGGACGGTGAGCCCGGGCCGGTAGATTCCCACCGCGTGCGCTACCTGTTCCGGCCGCCGGCCACCGAGGCGGCTGCGCTGCTGACGCTGCCGTGGGAGCAGCCCCTGGCCGAGTGGGACCCGGAGCTGCTGCTCGAGGTGCCCCAGCGGGGCATCTCCCGGCACGTGGTGCGGTTCGTGGCGGCCGAGGGGGCGGTGTTCGCCCTGAAGGAGATCGCCGAACCGCTCGCCCGCAAGGAGTACGCCCTGCTCGGCGAGTTCGTCGAGGAGGGGCTGCCGGCGGTCTCGGTGCTGGGCATCTGCGTGGACCGGCCCGGCGACCAGGAAGCCGTGCTGGTCACCCGGTACCTCGAGTACTCGATGTCCTACCGGCACGTGTTCTCCAGCCCGCGCACCCAGTACTCGACGTCCAAGCTGCTGGACACGATGGTCGTGCTGCTGGTGCGGCTGCACCTGGCCGGGGTCTTCTGGGGCGACTGCTCGCTGTCCAACACCCTCTTCCGCCCCGACGCCGACGGCCTGACCGCCTACCTCGTGGACGCCGAGACCGTCGAGCGCCGCCCGGAGCTGAGCCCGGGCATGCGGCGCTACGACGTCGACCTGGCCCGGGAGCGCGTGGGGGCCGAGCTGATGGACCTGCAGCACGGCGAGCTGCTCAGCCCCGAGATCGACCCCGTCTCCGTCGCGGAGTCCCTGCCCGGGCGCTACGAGGCCCTCTGGGACGCCGTCACCCGGGAGGAGGTCTTCCAGCGCGACGAGCAGCGCTACCGGGTGGCCGAGCGGCTGCAGTGGATCAACGAGCTGGGGTTCGACACCGGGGAGATCGAGCTCAGGCACACCCCCGAGGGCGTGCGCCTGCGGGTGCAGACCCGGGTCGCCGAGCCCGGGCAGCACCGGCGCGAGCTGTTCCGGCTCACCGGTCTGGAGGTGCAGGAGAACCAGGCCCGGCGGTTGCTCAACGACCTCCGCAGCTACCGCGCCTGGTTGGAGCAGGACAAGGGCGCCCCGGTGCCCGAGCCGGTGGCCGGCCACCGGTGGATGGCCGAGGTCTACCTGCCGGTGGTGCAGGCGGTGCCCCGGCACCTGGCCGGCCGCATCGCGCCCGCGCAGCTGTTCCACGAGGTGCTCGAGCACCGGTGGTTCCTCTCGGAGCAGGCCGGGCGCGACGTCGGGACGACCGCCGCGCTGGCCTCCTACCTGGACTCGGAGCTGCCGCGCACCCCGGCCGAGCTGACCACGCCCGCGGTGCTGGCCGGGGGCCCCGAGCCCGAGTCCTGACCCCTCCGGTCCGCGCCCAGGTCACGACCGTGCAACGGTGCCGGTCTCGTATTGCGGCTCGGCGTGTGCTGCGCCACAGTCGGCTCACAGCTGGTGATCATGCGTCACCGGACGTCCGCGGCTCTGCCGCCCGAGTCCACCGGAGGCGGTCGAACGGTGCCTTCCAGGGAGTTCCACCCACGACGAAGGGGAGCCGGCCGCTCACCCGGTCTGCGCGCGCTGGGCGCCGGGGCCGCGGCCGTCGTCCTGGCCTCGGGCCTGGCCGCCTGCGGCGGCGGCGACGGCGGCGTCCCCGTCCTGAACTGGTACACCAACCCCGACTCGGGCGGTCAGGCCGAGATCGCGGCCCGGTGCACCGAGGCAGCCGAGGGCCGCTACACGATCAGCACGTCGGTGCTGCCGCGGGAGGCCTCCGCGCAACGGGAGCAGCTCGTGCGCCGGCTGGCGGCCAACGACTCCTCGATCGACATCATGAGCCTGGACCCACCGTTCATCCCCGAGTTCGCCCAGGCCGGCTTCCTGGCCCCGGTGCCCGGGGACGTCGCCGAGCGGGTCACCGAGGACGTCGTGGAGAGCGCGGTCGAGGGCTCCACCTGGGACGGTGAGCTGGTCACGGTCCCGTTCTGGGCCAACACCCAGCTGCTGTGGTACCGCACGTCGGTGGCCGAAGCAGCCGGGCTGGACATGTCCCAGCCGGTCACCTGGGACCAGATCATCCAGGCCGCGCAGGACCAGGACGTGCTGATCGGCGTCCAAGGCATCCGTGCCGAGGCGCTGACCGTGTGGTTCAACGCCCTCATCGAGAGCGCCGGCGGCTCGATCATCGCCGAGAACTCCACCGACCCGGAGCAGATCCAGCTGGGCCTGACCAGCGAGGCGGGGATCCGCGCCGCCGAGGTCATGCGGGACATCTCGACGTCGGGCCAGGTGGGCCCGGCGTTGTCCACGGCGAACGAGGACTCCACCGCTACCGGGTTCGAGAGCGACCAGGGTGGCTTCATGGTCAACTACCCGTTCGTCTACCCGCGCGGGCTGGCGGCGGTCGAGGCCGGGACGCTGGACCAGGCCACGGTCGACGACTACGCCGCGACGGTCTACCCGCAGGTCGACGCGGGCACCGAGTCGGCGCCGCCCTACGGCGGCATCAACCTGGGCGTGGGTGCCTTCAGCGAGCACCCGGACCTGGCCTACGAGGCCACCGAGTGCATCACCACCACCGAGAACCAGTCGTACTACTTCACCACCAACGGGAACCCGGCCTCGGACTCCACCGTGTACGAGGACCCCGAGGTCCTCGAGGCGTTCCCCCAGGCGCCGGTCATCCTGCAGTCGCTGCAGCAGGCGGCTCCGCGGCCGCAGACCCCGTACTACAGCGAGGTCTCCGGCGGCATCCAGCGCGTCTACCACCCGACGTCGTCCATCGACCCCGAGCAGACGCCGCAGGACGCGACCGAGCTCATCGAGGCCGTCCTGCGGAAGGAGCAGCTCCTGTGAGTACGACGACCCTTCCGCCGGCGGGCAAGAAGACCGAACCGGTCTCGGCCCCCGAGCGGCACACCAGCGACCGGGCGAAGGCCGAGCGCAAGCTCGGGTGGCTGCTGGCCGGCCCGGCCCTGGCGGTCATGTTGCTGGTCACCGCCTACCCGATCGCGCAGGCGTTCTACGACTCCCTGTTCGACTACCGCCTCACCGACCCGGAGAACCGGTCGTTCACCGGGCTGAGCAACTACGGGGTCATCCTCAGCGACCCGCTGTGGTGGACGGCGATGGGCGTCACCGCGCTGATCACCCTCATCACGGTCGCCGTCGAGCTGGTCCTGGGCTTCGCGCTCGCCCTGGTGATGAACAAGGCGTTGCGGTCCATCCGACCGGTCCTGCGCGCAGCGATCCTCATCCCCTACGCGGTCATCACGGTGGTGTCGGCCTTCGCCTGGCAGTTCGCCTTCGACATCAACACCGGGTTCGTCAACAGCTGGTTCGCCTGGCTGCCGGGGGTCGACCCGTCGACCGACTGGTTCGGCGACTTCGGCACGTCGATCTTCGTGATCTGCCTGGCCGAGATCTGGAAGACGACCCCGTTCATCTCGCTGCTGCTGCTCGCCGGCCTGGCCCAGGTGCCCGAGGTGCTGCAGGAGGCCGCGCAGGTCGACGGCGCCACGTGGTGGCAGCGGATGCGGCGGGTGACGCTGCCGAACATGAAGGCCGCGATCATGGTGGCGCTGCTGTTCCGCACGCTGGACGCCTTCCGGGTCTTCGACTCCATCTTCATCATGACCGCGGGTGCCAACAGCACCGAGTCGGTGTCGTTCCTGGCCTACCGACAGACCATCTCCAGGCTGGAGATCGGGCTGGGCTCGGCGGTCTCGGTCCTGCTGTTCCTGGTGGTCGTGCTGATCGCCTTCAGCTTCATCAAGGGGTTCAAGGTCGACCTGGCCCAGGCTCGAGGGGAGCGCTGATGTCCACCAAGGAGCGGACCGGCTGGATCATCGGCGGCGTCCTGATCGTCGTCTACTGCCTGGCGCCGATCGCGTGGATCGTGTCGTTGTCGTTCAAGGCGCCCAGCGACCTGGCCAACGGGTCGTTCCTGCCCTCGGCGTTCACCGGGGAGAACTACGCGCTGATCCTGAACGGCAGCGCCAGCGACCTGTTCCTGCCGGCGTTGCGCAACTCGTTCGCGATCTGCCTGATCGCCACGTTCATCAGCTGCGTGCTGGCGATGTTCGCCGCCTACGCCATCGCACGGCTGGACTTCCCGGGCAAGAAGTTCATCCTCGGCACCGCACTGGCGGTGGCCATCTTCCCGGTCATCTCCATCGTCACGCCGCTGTTCAACCTGTGGCGCAACATCGGCCTGTACGACACCTGGCCCGGGCTGATCATCCCGTACCTGTCGCTGACCCTGCCGCTGTCGATCTGGACCATGTCGGCGTTCTTCCGCGAGATCCCCTGGGAGATGGAGCAGGCCGCCCAGGTCGACGGCGCGACCACCTGGCAGGCCTTCCGCAAGGTGATCGTCCCGCTGGCAGCACCAGGGGTGTTCACCACCGCGATCATCGCCTTCTTCATCGCGTGGAACGACTTCGTCTACGGCATCTCGCTGACGTCGACCGAGGCCTCCCGGCCGGTGCCCGCCGCGCTGGGTCTGTTCTCCGGCGCCTCGCAGTTCGAGGACCCGACCGGGGCGATCGCCGCGGCCGCCGTCATCGTCACCATCCCGGTCGTCGTGCTGGTGCTGGTCTTCCAGCGCCGCATCGTCGCCGGTCTCACCAACGGGGCCGTCAAGGGCTGACCCGCCCCCAGCCCACTCCGACCCGAGAACAGGAGACACCGATGGCCTCCATCGAGATGAAGAACATCGTCAAGAAGTACGGCGACGGGTTCCCCGCCGTGAACGACGTCAGCCTGGACATCGCCGACGGGGAGTTCATGATCCTCGTGGGCCCGTCCGGCTGCGGGAAGTCGACCCTGCTGCGGATGATCGTCGGCCTGGAGGACATCACCTCCGGCGACATGGTCATCGGCGGCACCCGGGTGAACGACAAGGCGCCCCGGGACCGCAACCTGTCGATGGTGTTCCAGAACTACGCCCTCTACCCGCACATGAGCGTGTACGAGAACATCGCGTTCCCGCTGCGGCTGTCCAAGACCCCCGACGCGGAGGTCGACAAGCTGGTCAACGAGGCCGCCGACGTCCTCGAGCTGCACGAGCACCTCGAGCGCAAGCCGGCCAACCTCTCCGGTGGGCAGCGCCAGCGGGTGGCCATGGGCCGGGCCATCGTGCGGCAGGCCGAGGCGTTCCTGTTCGACGAGCCGCTGTCCAACCTCGACGCCAAGCTGCGCGGCCAGATGCGCACCGAGATCGCCCGCCTGCAGCGGCGGCTGGGCATCACGACGGTCTACGTCACGCACGACCAGACCGAGGCCATGACCCTGGGCGACCGGGTCTGCGTGCTGCGCAAGGGCTCCATCCAGCAGGTGGCCTCCCCGCGTGAGCTGTACGAGCAGCCGGTCAACCTGTTCGTGGCCGGCTTCATCGGGTCCCCGCCGATGAACTTCCTCCCCGCGACCGTCAAGGGGTCCACCCTCGAGACCCCCTTCGGCCCCATCGAGCTCGACGAGAAGCGGGCGGCCGCCGTGGCCGGGCACGAGCTGCTGCTGGTCGGGATCCGCCCGGAGTACTTCGAGGACGCCTCGATGGTCGACGAGGCCAAGAAGCACGTGGGGACGACGTTCACCGCGAAGGTCGACGTCACCGAGTGGCTGGGCGACCAGCAGTACGCCTACATCCCCTACGAGGCCCCCGACCGCATCCGCACCCGGCTGCGCGACCTGTCCAAGGAGCTCGACAGCGAGGAGCTGCGCACCCAGGCCATCGTGTCCATCGACGCGACCAGCCGCATCCGGGAGGGCCGCGACGCCGAGTTCTGGCTGGACACCCGCAAGGTCCACGTCTTCGACCCCGAGTCGGGCGAGAACCTCACCCGCGACGCCGAGGCCGGTGCCGAGCTGACCCGGTTGGCCGACGAGGACCGGCAGGAGCAGGTGGCCGGGGCATCGGGCGGGCTCACCGGGGAGGGGTCGGCGGGGGCGGCGTGACCCCGGCGGCCCGGCCGTCGCCGCCGTGGTGGCGGCGGGCCGTCGTGTACGAGGTGTACCCGCGCAGCTTCGCCTCGTCCGGCGCGCACCCGGGGGGGCTCGGCGACATCGCCGGTCTGCGGTCCCGGCTGCCCTACCTGGCCGGACTCGGCGTCGACGCGCTGTGGATCACCCCGTGGTACCCCTCACCGATGGCCGACGGGGGGTACGACGTCGCCGACCACTGCGCCGTCGACCCCCGGTTCGGGACGCTGGCCGACGCCGAGGGGCTGGTGGCCGCCGCGCACGCCGCCGGGTTGCGGGTGCTGGTCGACCTCGTGCCCAACCACACGTCCATCGAGCACCCCTGGTTCGCCGAGGACCCGGGTCTCTACGTCGTGCGGCCCGGGCGCGGGGACGGCCCGCCCAACGACTGGATCTCGGCGTTCGGCGGCCCGGCCTGGTCGCGGCTGCCCGACGGTCGGTGGTACCTGCACACCTTCGCCCCCGAGCAGCCCGACCTCGACTGGTCGAACGAGGAGGTGCGCCGGCGGTTCGACGAGATCCTGCGGTTCTGGCTGGACCGGGGCGTCGACGGGCTGCGGGTGGACGCCGTCCCGGCCATCGGCAAGGACATGGCGCTGCCCGACGCCGGGCACGCCCCCGGTGCGCTGTTCGAGTCGGCGCGGTGGACCGACAGCCCGCAGTGGGACGGCGACGGCGTCCACGAGGTGGTCCGCCGGTGGCGGTCGGTGGTCGACGAGTACCCCGGCGAGCGGGTGCTGGTCAGCGAGTCGGTGGTGGCGGGCCCGGCGCGGGCTGCCCGCTACGTGCGTCCAGGGGAGATGCACACAACCTTCAACTTCGACCACCTGCGCTGCCCGTGGGACGCGGCTGCGTTGCGGTCGGTGGTCGACGACACGCTGGCGGCCCTGGCGCCGACCGGTGCGCCGGCGACGTGGGTGCTGTCCAACCACGACGAGACCCGGCACGTGACCCGCTTCGGTCGCGCGGTCACCGGGGCCGGCGTCATGGGCTTCGACTCGGGCGGGCCGGCCGACCTGGACCTCGGGCTGCGCCGGGCGCGCGCGGCAGCTCTGCTGATGCTGGCGCTGCCCGGCAGCGCCTACCTCTACCAGGGCGAGGAGCTGGGCCTGCCCGAGGTCACCGACCTGCCCGATCACCTGCTGCAGGACCCGACGTTCCGCCGCTCCGGCGGCGCCGTCCGGGGCCGCGACGGCTGCCGGGTCCCGCTGCCGTGGTCGGGCACCGCCCCGCCGTTCGGGTTCGGGTGTGCCCAGCCCTGGTTGCCGCAGCCACCGTCCTGGGCCGGGCTGACCGTCGCCGCGCAGGACGGGGACCCGGGTTCGACGCTCACCCTGTACCGGGCCGCGCTCGCGCTGCGCCGCGCGCGGCTGCGGGACGAGGAGTTCGCCTGGGACGACGACGCCGACCCGGTGCTGTCGTTCCGACGGGGCGGGGGAGTGCGCTGCACGGTCAACCTGGGCCAGGTACCGGTGCCGGTGCGCGGTGAGGTGCTGCTGATCAGCGGTCCCCTGCAGGACGGTCTGCTGCCTCCCGACACCGCGGCCTGGTCGGCCGCCGAAGGGTGCACGTAGGGGTGCAGCCGGCCGGCGGCCCCGGTCAGCCGCGTGCGGCGTCGAGCTCGGCGCGGGTCGGCGGGTCGGCCCCCACCCGGGTGCAGCACAGCGCAGCCACGAGGGAGGCGTCGGCGGCGATGCGCTCGAGCCGCTCGTCGTCCAGGGCGTCCAGGGCGGCGCGCGTGGTGACGCCGTCCTCGAGCAACCCGGTGAGGAAGCCGGCGGCCAGGGAGTCGCCGGCCCCGACGGTGTCGGCGATGGTGACCGAGGGTGGCTGCACCTGCAGCAGGGGCCGGCCCCGGCGGGCCACCCGCAGCGGTGCGCCGCCGTCGGTGAGAAGAGCGACGCCGGGTCCGCGGTCGGCCCAGCGCTGGGCCACCTCGTCGAGGTCGGTGGCGCCCGGCTCGAGCCAGGCGAGGTCCTCGGCGCTGACCTTCACGACGTCGGCGACGACCAGCAGCCGGTCCAGGCGGGCGCGGACCTCGTCGGCGGTGTTGCCGAACCCCTCGGCGAGCGCGACCCGGATGTTGGGGTCGACGCTGACCAGGGCGGTGCCGTCGGCGTGCAGCCGCTCGGCCAGGCCGGCGATGGCGTCGCACCCGGGGGCGGTCCACGAGGAGATGGAACCGACGTGCAGGGCCTGGCTGCCGGGGGGCCAGGCGGCGGCCAGCTCGTCGTCGGTCCACTGCCAATCGGCCGCGCCCAGCACGTGGAACCCGTAGTCGGCCGACCCGTCGGCGGCCAGGCCGACGACCGCCAGGCTCACCGGGTCCTGGCTGTCCACCGAGCGGGACAGGTCGACGCCCGACAGCTCGGCGTGCCGCCGCAGGTTGCCCGCCAGCGGCCCGGTGCCGAAGCGGGCGAGCAGGTGCACGGGGTGGCCCAGGCGGCCGGCGGCCACCGCGACGTTGAGCGCGTTGCCCCCGGGGCGGGCGACCAACCGCGGTGCGGTGCCCTCCGGGCCCGCGTCGGCGGTGGGGTCGGGGATGAGGTCGACGACCAGCTCGCCGAGGACGGTCAGCATGCCGGGGACAGTAGTGGCGCGGGTCCGACGCCCACGGGGCCCACCGAGCGGTGGCGCGGACTGGGTGGCCCCGCGTGCGGGGGTGCTGGGACGATGGACGACGACGATCAACCCGCCGTGCGCACCGGCCCTCCCCCGAGGGGCGTGCACCCGACCAGGAGGAAGCATGCCCAACCCGTTCGTGAAGCTCTGGAAGTACCTGACGGCCTCGGCCAACGCGCAGATCGACGAGCGGGCCGACCCGAAGATCCAGATCCAGCAGGCGATCGAGGGTGAGCAGCAGCGGCACCAGGCCCTGGCCAACCAGGCCGCGGCGGTGCTGGGCAACCAGCGCCAGCTCGAGATGCGCCTGAACCGTCAGCTGGGCGAGGTCGAGCAGCTGCAGTCCTCCGCGCAGCAGGCCCTCGCGCTGGCCGACCAGACCCGGGCGAGCGACCCGGCCAAGGCCGCCGAGTACGAGCAGGCCGCGCAGGCCTTCGCCACGCAGCTGGTCAGCGCCGAGCAGTCCATGGAGGACCTCAAGCGCAGCCACGACGAGGCGCTGCAGGCCGCCGAGCAGGCCAAGGGCGCGGTGGAGCAGAGCCGCATGCGGCTGCAGACCATCCTCGCCGAGCGCACCAAGCTCCTGTCGCAGCTGGAGCAGGCGAAGATGCAGGAGCAGGTCTCGGCCTCGCTGCGGTCGGTGAACGAGCTGTCCGCGCCGGGGAACACCCCCAACCTGGGCGAGGTGCGCGACAAGATCGAGCGCCGCTACGCCAACGCGCTCGGCCAGGCCGAGCTGGCGGAGAGCAGCGTCGAGGGGCGCATGGCCGAGGTGCAGAAGGCCACCCTCGACGTGGCGGGCGCGTCGCGGCTGGCCCAGATCCGCGCCGGCATGTCCGGCGGCGCGACCGGCGGTCAGCAGGCGGTCTCCGGTGGCAGCCAGCCGGCCGGCGCGATCGAGCAGGGCACTCCGCAGGTCCAGCAGCAGGTGCAGCAGCCCGCCGAGCAGCCCGCCGACCGCCCCCACCAGTGACCCGCCCGTGCGGCGCCACCCCGCCCGCCCCGCGGTGACCGTCAGCTGACGCTGGGGACCCGTTCCCGCTCCGGAACGGGTCCCCGGCGTCGTGTGACGCCGGCCGGGTGGGGCGTGGGGCCGTTCGATCAGTAGCGGGCGCGACGCGGCTCGGTGCCGGGCAGGCCGGTGCGGGCGCGGGGGTCGACCGGGACGGGCTCGGCCTGGCAGCGCGGGCACCACCACGTGACCCGCTCCTGGAGGTCGGGACCCTGGTCGCCGAGCACGATGGGGGTGCGGCAGCGGCGGCAGGGGCGGCCCTTGCGCCCGGCCACCCAGTGGTCCTGGCCACGCCGGGTGTCGCCCGTGGTGCTCTGCTCGGGTCGGTGCCGGTTGGCGAGCATGAGGGTCCGGGCACGTTCGACCAGGCCGGGCAGGTCGGGGACGTCGGCCACCCGGGCCCACGGGTTCACCCCGCACAGGAACAGCGACTCGACCTTGTAGAGGTTGCCGGGGCCGGCCAGGTTGCGCTGGTCGAGGATGGCGACGCCGATCTGCTCGTCGGGGTGCGACCGCAGGCGGCGCACCGCCTCGTCGAGGTCCCAGTCGGGGCCGAGCACGTCGGGGCCCAGGTGGCCGACCAGCTGGTCCTCCTGCGCGGTGGGCACGATGGCCATGTCGTGCAGGCGGTAGCCGACGCATTCCCACGACGGTGTGGCGAGCACAGCGCGGATGCTGTGCCCGGGGCCGCCCCGCCACCGGGTGCCGGGGCGGTAGACGTGCCAGCTGCCGTCCATCCGGTAGTGGGTGCGCATCGTGCGGCCGTCGGCCAGCCGGATCAGCATGTGCTTGCCGCGGGGGACGACCTCGGTGACCGTGGCGCCGGTGAGGTCGACCGCGGCCAGCTGGGGTACCCGCAGTTCGCCGCGGGTGAGGGTGGCGCCGTGCAGGGCGGTGTCCATGCGTTGGGCCGCCAGCCAGACGGTGTCTCCCTCGGGCACGGTCCCATCCTCCCTGGTGGGGAGGGGGAATGCCGGTCGGTGTGAGGCCTACGACATCGGGAAGACACACGAATGTCTCAGTGCTGAGATATGTCCGTGAGCACCAGGACGACGTCGAGCACCCCGCAGCCGGTCACCGTGACCGCGGCGCGCGTGGTGCGCCACGACCGCCGCGAGGCCTTCGAGGAGTGGGCCCGCGATGTGCAGGCGTTGGCGGCCACCTACCCGGGGCACCTGGGCTCCTCCACGCTGCGACCGGGTGCGGGCAGCGACGAGTACCACCTGGTCTACCGCTTCGCCGATGCCGACTCGCTGGCGGCCTGGGAGCGGTCGGCCGAGCGCGCGCAGCTCATGACGCGCCTGGCCGACCTGGTCGAGGACGAGCGCTACGCCCGGGTCGAGGGGCTGGAGGGCTTCTTCGGCCGCACGACGCCCGCGGTGCCCGTCTGGCGCCTGGTGGTGCTGACCGTGCTCGGCGTGTTCCTGCTGACGTCGTCGTTCCACCTCGTGGTGGACCCGTTCGTGGCGGACTGGCCCTGGCCCGCACGGCTGCTGCTGTCCGCGGCGGTGGTGGTCAACGGGCTGCGGTTCGTCGTCATGCCGGCCCTGACCCGGGTGTTCGGCAGCTGGCTGCGGTCCGGTCCCGGTCGCTGACCGCGATGCGCAGGTCGACAGGTCGACACGTCGACACGTCGACTACCCGCGCAGCCGCAGGCCGCGCGGGGTCGCGCTGAACCCGGCCGCCTGCAGGGCGGCCGACAGCGGGGTGGACTCGTGCACGGAGGCGCCGTCGGCCTTCTGCACGGTCATCCGACCCAGTGCCCCGGCCGCGACGGCTCCGGCGAGGGCGGTCGACGCCTCCTTGAGCGCGACGTCGTCCTCGGTCCAGGAGAGCAGGGTCTTGCCTCCCCGCTCGACGTAGAGGACCAACTCGCCGTCGACGAGGACGACCAGTGCGCCGGCCTTGCGCCCGGCCCGGTGGCCGCTGGCGCTCCGCTTGCGCACCGGGGCGCCGTCGTCGCCCTCGCCCAGGCCGACGGCGTCGGCTGCCGGGTTGCCGTCGGCGCCGGGGCGGTCGGGCCACGGCAGCGCCGCCCCGTACACGTTGGCCGGGTCGGTGGCGGCCAGCACGACGGCCGGGCTGGGCGTGCGGTCGGGGCTGGCGAAGCTGCGCAGGCGGTCGATCGAGCCGGGGGTGCCGAACTGGGCCGCGCCCAGGGTCTCCACGAAGTAGCCACGGCGGGCCCGGCCGTTCTCCTCGTAGGCCCGCAGGATCGGGTAGACCGCGGAGAAGCCGCCCAGCACCTGCTCGGCCATGACCGCGCCCCGGGTCAGGACGCCGTGCCGCTCCAGCAGCGACTCGGTGCGGGCGTTGTTCCGCTTGGTGGCGTTGGTCTCGAGCTCGGGCAGCCGGGACCAGCGGCCGGCCACCATCGGCGGGCCGGTGCGGCTCGGCATGGCCGGGCGGCCCACCCGGGTGCGTCCGTACCGGGTGCGGTCGAGCCGGGCGCGGGGTGCCGGCGCCGACTTCTTGTGGGCCCCGCCGCCGGCCAGACGTGCTCGCAGGGGTGCCAGCGTGTCGTTGGTCAGGGCACCGGCCCAGACCAGGTCCCACACGACCTCGGCGAAGGCCTGGTCGTCGGTGGCCCCGACCCGGTCGGACAGCCCCCGGAAGAACAGTGCCTGCCCGCCGGCGAGCTCGTCGAGCACCTGCTGGGCGACCCCACCCTCGTCGCGGGCACCCAGCGGGGGTTCGGGCAGCAGCAGCTCGGCCAGGTCGGCCGGCACCAGGGTGAGCCACCCGTCGCCGCCCGCCAGCCCGCCGGCGCCTGCCCAGAGCACCTCGCCGGCGCTGGTCAGCTCGTCGAGCATGCCCGGCTGGTAGCCCTGCACCCGCGAGGGCAGCACGAGGGTCTCCAGGGCCGAGGCCGGTACCAGGGCGCCGGCCAGCTGCTCGACGACGGCGAGCACGCCGTCGACACCGCGCATGCGGCTGCCGACCGACTGCCACGACGGGGTGTAGCGGGCCAGCGTCGTCGTGGGGACCGGTTCCACCTCCTGGCGCAGCTTGGCCAGGGAGCGCCGGCGGATGGAGCGCAGCACGTCGGCGTCGCACCACTCCTGGCCCACCCCGCCCGGTCGGAACTCGCCGGTCACGATGCGCCCGGTGCCCACCAGTCGCGCGACGGTCGTGGTCACCACGGCCACCCCGAGGCCGAGCCGGTCGGCGACCTCGCTGGGCACGAACGGGCCGTGCGTGCGGGCGTAGCGGCCCACGAGGTCCCCGAGCGGGTCGGCGACGGGTTCGGTGAACACCTCGGGGACCCCGACGGGCAGGGCGGTGCCGAGCGCGTCGCGGAACCGCCCGGCGTCCTCGATGGCGATCCACCGGTCCTGCCCGGCGATGCGGACCTGCAGCGCCCGGCGACCGGCGACGAGCTCGTCGAGCCACGCCTGGGGGACACCACGGGCGGCGGCCTCGGTGGCGGTGAGGTCACCGACCACCCGCAGCAGGTCGGCACCGGCGTCGACGTCGCGGGGGTGCCGGTCGGCCGGCAGGCGCTGCAGCTCGGCCTCGATCTCACCCAGGGCGTCGCCGTCGAGCAGCTCCCGCAGCTCCGAGCGGCCCAGGAGCTCGGCGAGCAGGCCGGTGTCCAGTGCCAGTGCCTGGGCGCGCCGCTCGGCCAGCGGGGCGTCCCCCTCGTAGATGAACTGGCCGACGTAGCCGAACAGCAGCGACTGGGCGAACGGTGAGGCGGTCTGGGTCTGCACGTCGGCGACCCGCACGCGGCGCGCGCGGACGTCGCTCATCAACTCGACCAGTCCGGGTACGTCGTAGACGTCCTGCAGCACCTCCCGCACCGCCTCCAACGTGATGGGGAACCCGGAGAACTCGCTGGCGACGCTGAGCAGCTGGGCGGCGCGCTGCCGTTGCTGCCAGAGCGGGGTGCGGCGTCGGGGGTCGCGGCGGGGGAGGAGCAGGGCGCGGGCGGCGCACTCGCGGAAGCGGCTGGCGAACAGTGCCGAGTTGCCGACCTCGGCGGTGACCTCGCGCTCGACGTCGTCGGGGTCGAGGATGGCGAGGTCGGCCTCGGGCGGTTCGCCGGTCGTGTCGGGCAACCGGAGCACGATGCCGTCGTCGGCGTGCATGGAGGCCACGTCGACGCCGTACCGCTCGCGCAGCCGGGCGGCGAGCACGAGGGCCCACGGCGCGTTCACCTGGGCGCCGAAGGGGGAGTGCACGACCAGCCGCCAGTCGCCCAGCTCGTCGCGGAACCGCTCGACCAGCAGGGTGCGGTCGTCGGGCAGGTGACCGGTGGCCGCCTTCTGCTCGGCCAGGTAGGCCTGCAGGTTGGCAGCGCCCCACTCGTCGAGGCCGGCTGCTCGGGCCCGCGCGAGGCCGACGTCGGCGGTGGCGCCACCGACCTCCCGCAGGAAGGCGCCCAGTGCCCGCCCCAGCTCCAGCGGGCGGCCGAGGGTGTCGCCGTGCCAGAACGGCATCTTCCCGGGCTGACCGGGGGCGGGGGTCACCAGCACCCGGTCGTGGGTGATCTCCTCGATGCGCCACGAGGAGGAGCCCAGGAGGAACACGTCGCCCACCCGCGACTCGTAGACCATCTCCTCATCGAGCTCCCCGACGCGTCGGCCACCGGTCTCGCCCCCGCCGGAGACGATGAAGACGCCGAACAGCCCCCGGTCGGGGATGGTGCCGCCGCTGGTGACGGCCAGCCGTTGGGCGCCGGTGCGGGCGGTCAGGGTGTCGGTGACCCGGTCCCAGGTGAGCCGGGGGCGCAGCTCGGCGAACGCGTCGGAGGGGTAGCGGCCGGCCAGCATGTCCAGCACGGCGTGCAGCGCGGAGTCCGGCAGCGAGGCGAAGGCTGCCGAGCGTCGCAGGACGCCGGCGACCTCGCCGACGGTCTTCGGCTCCTCCGCGACGATGGCAACGATCTGCTGGGCCAGGACGTCGAGCGGGTTGCGCAGGTAGCGGATGGACTCGATCTGGCCCGCCTTCATGCGCTCGGCGACCACGGCCGACTGCACGAGGTCCCCGCGGAACTTGGGGAACAGCACACCGCGGCTGACCGCCCCGACCTGGTGCCCGGCCCGCCCCACGCGTTGCAGCCCGGCGGCGACGTTGGGCGGGGACTCGACCTGCACCACCAGGTCGACCGCACCCATGTCGATGCCCAGCTCCAGCGACGAGGTGGCGACCACGGCCGGGAGCTGGCCCGACTTGAGCGCTTCCTCCACGACGGCCCGCTGCTCGCGCGAGACCGACCCGTGGTGGGCGCTGGCGACCGGTTTGGCGTCGGGTGGCAGCCCGCCGCCCCCGCCGGACTGGGCCATGAGCTGTGCTGCGTCCGCGCCGGCGGGGACGGTCTCGCCGGTGGCGCGTTCGTACGCGAGCTCGTTCAGCCGGCTGGTCAGGCGTTCGGCCAGCCGCCGGGAGTTGGCGAACACGATGGTGGACCGGTGGGCCTCGATGAGGTCGAGCACGCGTTCCTCGACCGCCGGCCAGATGGAGCTGCGCGGCTGCGACCCCGAGGCGGAGCCGTCGAGCTCACCGGTCGGCTGCCCCAGCTGGCTCATGTCCTCGACCGGGACGACGACGGAGAGGTCCCACTCCTTCTCCGACGGCGGGGCCACCACCTGCACCGGCCGGCCGCCGGCCAGGAAGGTGGAGACCTCCTCGATCGGCCGCACGGTGGCCGACAGACCGATCCGCTGAGCCGGCTTGTCCAGCAGCGCGTCCAGCCGGTCGAGGGAGACCGCCAGGTGCGCCCCGCGCTTGCTGCCGCAGACCGCGTGCACCTCGTCGAGGATCACGGTCTCGACCCCCCGCAGGGCCTCGCGGGCCTGGCTGGTGAGCAGCAGGAACAGCGACTCGGGCGTGGTGATGAGGATGTCGGTGGGGCGCCGGGCGAAGGCGCGCCGCTCGTCGGCCGGGGTGTCGCCGGACCGGATGCCCACGCTGATCCCCGGCCGCGGGAGCCCCAGGCGCGCGGCGGCCTGCCCGATGCCGGCCAGGGGAGCCCGCAGGTTGCGCTCGACGTCGACGGCCAAGGCCTTGAGCGGGGAGACGTAGAGGACCCGGCAGGCGCGCTTCTCGTCGGCCGGGGGCGTGCTGGCCAACCGGTCGAGGGACCAGAGGAAGGCGGCCAGGGTCTTGCCCGACCCGGTGGGGGCCACGACCAGCGCGTGCTCACCGCTGCTGATCGCCGTCCAGGCGCCCTCCTGGGCCGCCGTCGGGCGGTCGAAGGCACCGGTGAACCAGGCCCGGGTGGGCTCGGTGAACCGGTCGATCGCGGACGGCGCGGTGGGCACGGGACGAGTGTCCCCAGGGGGTCCGACATTTACGCAGGGGGCTAGAAACAGTCAGCGTTGTCTGCCACAGTCGCCGGCATGCGCTCCCACCTGTACGAGGCCGACCACGACGACTTCCGCGCCAGCGTGCGCACGTTCGTGGAGAAGGAGATCGCGCCCTTCCACGCCCAGTGGGAGAAGGACTCCATCGTGCCCCGTGAGGTGTGGACCGCCGGTGGCGAGCAGGGCTTCCTCGGCATCGACCAGGAGGAGCGGTACGGCGGCGGGGGCGTGCGCGACTTCCGCTACCAGGCGGTGCTGGCCGAGGAGATGGTCCGGGTGGGGGCGTCCGGCGTCGGGTTCGGTCTGCACAACGACGTCGTCAGCCCCTACCTGCGCGACCTGGCCACCGAGGAGCAGAAGGAGCGCTGGGTCCCCGGCTTCTGCTCCGGCGAGCTGATCACCGCCATCGCGATGACCGAGCCGGGCACGGGCAGTGACCTCCAGGGCATCACCACCACCGCCCGCCGTGACGGCGACGACTACGTGCTCAACGGCAGCAAGACCTTCATCACCAACGGCATCAACGCCGACCTCGTCGTCGTGGTCGCCCGCACGAACCCCGACGCCCCGGCGTCCAAGGGCACCAGCCTGCTCGTCGTCGAACGGGGCATGGCCGGCTTCGAGCGCGGCCGCAACCTGGAGAAGGTCGGCCTGAAGGCCCAGGACACGGCCGAGCTGTTCTTCACCGACGTCCGGGTGCCGGCGGCCAACGTCCTGGGCACGGTCGACCGGGGCTTCCTGCACCTGATGGAGAACCTGCCGCAGGAGCGGCTGTCGATCGCGATCGGCGCGGTGGCCGCCGTGGAGACCGTGCTGGCCCAGACGGTGGAGTACGTGAGCAGCCGGACGGCGTTCGGTCGTCCCGTCGGCAGCTTCCAGAACAGCCGCTTCACCCTCGCCGAGCTGCAGACCGAGGCGACGATCGCGCGCGTGTTCGTCGACGAGTGCATCCGGCAGCTGGATGCCGGCACCCTCACCGCCGTCGACGCCGCCCAGGCCAAGTGGTGGTGCTCGGACCTGCAGAACCGGGTCGCCGACAAGTGCCTGCAGCTGCACGGCGGCTACGGCTACATGGACGAGTACCCGGTCTCCAAGGCGTGGCGCGACGCGCGGGTGCAGTCCATCTACGGCGGCACGAACGAGATCATGAAGGAGATCATCGGGCGCTCGATGGGGCTGTGACCCTCACCGACGGCGGCGCCACATGATCAGCAGGGAGACCGCCAGCAGGCAGGCCAGGGCGACCTGCCCGACGGTGTCCCAGGTGGCCGAACCGGTGCTGGGGATCATGCGAGCACGCTAGCCGCGGGTACCGTCGACGGGGTGCGACTGCAGGAGTTCTGGGGACAGCTGCGGGAGCAGTTCGGCGACGTCCGCGGGGAGGCGATCGCACGCGACCACGTCTTCTCGGCGTTCGAGGGCCGCACCGCCGTCGGTGCCATCGACAGCGGGGTGCCCGTGCGCACGGTCTGGTTGGCCATCTGCGAGGAGTTCGACGTCCCGGCGCAGGCCCGCTGACCTGCGCCGGGACGTCGGCCCGGTCCGGCGGGTCAGCGGCCCAGGACGAGGGCGACGTGCTCGGCCAGGGTGCGGGTCGGACGCCCGGTGAGCGAGGAGATCCCGCCCTGCCCGGCGTCGAGCTCCCCCGCGGCGATGTTGCCGTCGAGGGCCACGACGAACCCGGCTGTCCCCTCGTCCAGCCCGGCCGCCAGCAGCGCTGCGCGGTGCTCGTCGGGCGTCAAGTCGGCGTAGGCGACCTCGGTGCCGGTCTGCCTGCCGACCTCGGCGGCGAGGTCGGCCAGGGTGAAGGCCTGGTCGCCACCGAGTTCGAGCACGCCGGTCCCCGGCTGCTCGGCGGTCAGGACGGCGACGGCCGCGGCGGCGAAGTCCGCCCGCGACGCCGGCCATGCGCGGCCGCTGCCCGAGCTGCCGGTGAGCTGCCCGGTGGCCGCCGCCTGCTGCACCTGGGCGTCGTAGTTCTCCCAGTACCAGTTGTTGCGCAGCACGAGCGCCGGAACCCCGCTGGCGGCGATGGCCTCCTCGGTGGCCTGGTGCTCGGGGGCCAGTACGAGCGTCGTGTCGTCGGCCTTCGGGGCCGAGGTGTAGACCAGCAGGCCGACCCCGGCCGCCGCCGCGGCGGTGACGACGTTGGTGTGCTGGGCCACCCGCTGCCCCACCTCGCTGCCGGACACCAGGAGCAACCGGTCCACGCCCTGCAGGGCGGTCTGCAGACCGGCCGGGTCGGTGTAGTCGGCGACGGCGACCACGACGCCGCGGTCAGCGAGGTCGGCTGCCTTGGCCGGGTCGCGCACGACGGCGGTGACCCCGGACGCCGGGACCCCGGCATCCAGGAGGCCGGTGACGACGAGCCGGCCGAGCTGCCCGGTGGCTCCGGTGACGGCGATCATGTGCTTCCTCCTCGTAGTGCACTAACCATTCGTTAGTGCTGCGATGGGGAACGTACACTGCAGGACGTGGACGACGACGTGCGGGGCGCGGGCGACGAGGTGGACCCGGTCGAGGCCATCGCCGCCGACGTCTTCTCCCGGGCCTGCACCTCGCGCGGTGCCCTGGAGCACGTCACCGGCAAGTGGTCCCTGCTGGCGCTCACCGCCCTGCTCGACGCCCCCCACCGCTTCGGTGAGCTGCGCCGCCGCGTCGACGGGGTCAGCGAGAAGATGTTGTCGCAGGGCCTGCAGGCCCTGGAGCGGGACGGCTGGGTGCACCGCGAGGTCCGTTCGAGCATCCCGCCGCACGTGGAGTACCGGTTGACCCCCGCCGGCGCGGACCTCGCCCCGCGGCTGCTGGACCTCGTGCGGTTCGTCGAGGACCGGATGCCCGACGTGCACCGGGCCCGCGAGGTCCACGACTCGCGCACCTGATCCGCGACACGCCGGTCGATCCGGCGTGTCGCTGGCTTCGAACACGTGTTCGTCCTACCGTGGCTGTCCACAGACCTCGTGCGGATCCACAGCTCCGTCGGTCCGACCGTTTTTGTCGGACCCCCGGCCTACCGTCGGGACCGACCCGCAGACAGCGACTCGAAGCGACCACAGAAGGTGGACACCATGGCAACCCTGGACCGCGACAAGGCCCTTGACATGGCCTTGGCCCAGATCGACAAGCAGTTCGGCAAGGGCTCGGTCATGCGGCTGGGCGACTCGCCCGAGGTGGCCATGAAGGTCATCCCGACCGGCTCCATCGCCCTGGACATCGCCCTGGGCGTCGGCGGTCTGCCGCGCGGGCGCATCGTCGAGGTCTACGGCCCCGAGGCCTCCGGCAAGACGACGGTCGCCCTGCACGCGGTGGCCAACGCGCAGGCTGCCGGCGGCATCGTGGCCTTCGTCGACGCCGAGCACGCCCTCGACCCCGAGTACGCCCGCGCCATCGGCGTCGACACCGACGCGCTGCTGATCAGCCAGCCCGACACGGGTGAGCAGGCGCTGGAGATCGCCGACATGCTGATCCGCTCCGGCGCGCTCGACCTGATCGTCATCGACTCGGTGGCCGCTCTGGTGCCCCGCGCCGAGATCGAGGGCGAGATGGGTGACAGCCACGTCGGCCTGCAGGCCCGGCTGATGAGCCAGGCGCTGCGCAAGATCACCGGCGCGCTGAGCAACTCGAACACGACCGCGATCTTCATCAACCAGCTGCGCGAGAAGGTCGGTGTCGTCTACGGCTCGCCCGAGGTCACCACTGGTGGTCGGGCGCTGAAGTTCTACTCCTCGGTCCGGCTCGACGTCCGCCGCATCGAGACGCTCAAGCAGGGCACCGACGCCGTCGGCAGCCGGGTGCGCGTCAAGATCGTCAAGAACAAGGTGGCGGCCCCGTTCAAGCAGGCCGAGCTCGACCTCATCTGGGGCACCGGCTTCAGCCGCGAGGGCGGTCTCATCGACATCGGCGTCGAGCAGGGCTTCGTGCGCAAGTCCGGCGCTTGGTACACCTACGAGGGCGACCAGCTCGGTCAGGGCAAGGAGAACGCGCGGGGCTTCCTCCGCGACAACCCCGACCTCGCCAACGAGATCGAGAAGAAGATCAAGGAGAAGCTCGGCATCGGTCCGCGGCTCGACGCGCCCGTCGACGCCGTGCCCGCCGACTTCTGAGCGGTCCGGTGAGTGGCCCGGTGGGTGGTTCCGCCGAGGTGCCCGACCCCGACGTCGGGGGTTCCGGTCGGCGACAGCACGTCCCGACCGGAACCCCGCCCGGGCCGTTCGAGGTCGTCGACTTCGATCTGCTGCACGCATCCCTCGCCGCGCGCACCACCGACGTGGTCGACTTCGATGCCTTCGTCGAGGGTGCCGAGGAGGTGGTGTCGGCGTCGCCGGGGCCCGGGGGGTCGGCGGGTACGGCACCGCCGGACCTCCTCGGGGTGGACGAGGTCGCGCGCGGGCGGTCGGTCCGCGGGACCGAGGTCGCTGACCTGGAGGGCGGAGACGACGTCCCCGCGCGGGTGGAGGTCGTGGACATCCGGTCCCTCGACCGCGACGGTCCCTCGACCAGGTCGCGCGCGGTCGGCCGCAGTTCGTCGCGGAGCGCTGCGCGGAACACCGCGGTTGCCGCCGACGTCGAGCGACCCCAACCGGCCGTGCCGGATGACGGCCCCGCCGACGAGGCAGCCGACGACGGGTCGACCGCACGCCGACGGTCGGGCGGTCGTGGTCGAGCGGGTTCGTTAGGTCGACCACGCCGGTCGGCCGGTGACCCCCCGACCGAGTACGACGACCCCGAGCAGGCAGCCCGGCAGATCTGCCTCACCGCGCTCACCGGGGCCTCCCGTACCCGGCACCAGTTGGCCGAGCTGCTGGCCTCCCGGGACATCCCGGCCGACACCGCCGAGGCCGTGCTCGAGCGGTTCGCCGAGGTCGGGCTCGTCGACGACGCCGCCTTCGCGGCGGCGTGGGTGAGCTCCCGGCAGTCCGGGCGTGGGCTGAGCCGGCGGGCGCTGGCCGACGAGCTGCGCCGCAAGGGGGTCGACAAGGAGGTGGCCGCGACGGCGCTGGAGGCGGTCGACCCGCAGGACGAGTGGGACGCCGCGCGGGCACTCGTGGCCCGCAAGGTCCCCGGGATGCGCCGTCTGGACACGGTCACCGCCACCCGTCGCCTCACCGCGCTGCTCGGTCGCAAGGGTTACGGCGCCGGGTTGGCTGCCTGGGTGGTGCGGGAGGCCTTGGAGGCCGACGGCAAGGCCGAGGACGCCGCCGCGGAGGCCGATGACGCCCCACCCGACCTGTCGGGTGGGTACGAGCCGCCTCGCCGGGGGCTGTGGTCAGGGCGCCCGCTGGAGGAACCGGGTGAGGTCGGCGAAGGCCTGACCGTTGACGGGTGGGCGAGGACGAGGCGACCCGGCCGCTCGCGGTGAGGCCGGGCGGTGAGGCCTCGCGGTGAGGCCGGGCGGTGAGGCCTCGGGGTGAGGCCGGGCGGTGAGGGCGGGCGGTGAGCCGGCGTCGGTCCACCACCCGTCGACGTCCCCACCCCGCGATCAGGTGGACAGCCAGGCCGCCACGTCGACGGCGGTGCCGGCCGGGGAGTCCTCGTCGGGGACCAGCCACAGCGGTGACTCCGGTCGGCCCTCGGTGAGCCAGGCCTGGATGGCCGCGTCGAAGCCGGAGGTGGTGACGGTCAGGGCGGCCGGCCCTCGACTGGGGTCCACCGCCCGACGCGCGGGCCCGAGGAACGTGACGTCGGACTCGACGCCGTCCTCCCACCGCAGCACCACGCGGCACCGCGACCGGCGGTGCCGCGCCGGCGGGACGGCCTCGCGCACCACCGCCGACTGAGCACCGGCGGCCGCCGCGAAGTGCGTCGCCGACGAGCGCAGCTGGGTCACGAACAGCTGCTCCGGGTCGTCACCTACCAGGTGCAGGTGGGTGGCGTCCGACGCGTCGGAGGGGTGAGCGGCGAAGGCGGCGGTGTCCATGGTCCCGCCAGTCTCGTACGTCCCGACTCGCAGTGCGCGAAACGGCACGCCGTGTCACACCCCGGTGATCACGCCGGGACGGCGACCCCGCAGCCCGGCCCAGCGGGACCGGGCTGCGGGATGGTCGGACCGCTCAGAGACCGGATCAGAGACCGGAGTTGTTGCCGCTGTCGAAGCGCACGGCCGCCACGCTCGGCGTGGGGGCACCGCTCGCCTTGGCGGAGGACCGGGTGCGCTTCTCCACCAGCTTGGCCACCTGCGAGAGCAGCACGTTGATGAGGATGTACAGCAAGCCGGCGCCGACGTAGATCTGCAGCGTGTAGATGTTCCCGAAGTTGAAGTTGAGGAACTCGACCAGGCTGCGCGCCTGCCTGAGCAGCTCGAAGTACCCGATGATGAAACCCAACGAGGTGTCCTTGAGCAGGACGACGATCTGGGCGATCAGCACGGGCAGCATGCGACGCGTGGCCTGGGGGAGCAGCACCAGCGTCATCACCTGCGTCTTGCGCATGCCCAGTGCGTAGGCCGCTTCGCGCTGCCCCTTGTCCACCGAGAGGATGCCGGCCCGGAAGATCTCGGCCAGCACCGCCATGTTGTAGAGCGTCAACCCCAACCCCAGCGCGGCGAACGCGCTCAGGTCCGGCCCGAAGGCCGGCAGCACGAAGTACAGCGCGAAGATGACGACCAGCAACGGGATGGCGCGGAAGAACTCGATCACGGTGGTGACGGGGATGCGCACCCACCGGTGGTCGGAGAGCCGACCGACGGCCAGCAGCACGCCGAGGACGGTGGCGGCGACCATGGCCACCGCAGCCACCCGGAGGGTCCGCACCAGTGCCTCACCGAGCGCCTGCGGCACACCGGAGTTCGGGTCGAAGAGGATGGCCCAGCGCGCAGGGTCGAGCTGACCGTTGCCGTTGAGCCGCACCAGCACGAAGGCCAGCAGCGCGAGCACCAGCAGGATCCCCACGCCGGTGCCGATGCGGATGCGTGCCATGGCCTTGGGGCCGGGGAGGTCGAACAGGACCGGCGCGCTCATCGGAGGATCGCCACCCGTCGCTCGAGCCGGTTGACCGCGTAGGCCATCGGCACCGTGATGATCATGTACCCGACGACGACGCCGAGCAGCACAAGGAGCAGCGCCCCCGCGTCGGCGTTCACCAGTCGGGGCAGGGTGGAGGAGAGCTCGCTGGTGGAGAACCCGGCGGCGATGGAGGTGTTCTTGACCATCGCGATGAGCACGCTGCCCAGCGGCGGGACCACGGTGCGGAAGGCCTGCGGCAGCACGACCTCGCGCAGGGACTGCCCGAAGCCCAGGCCCAGTGCGCGAGCCGCCTCGGCCTGACCCGGGCTCACCGAGTTGATCCCCGAGCGCACGGCCTCGGCCACGAAGGCCGCCGTGTACATGCCGACCGCGATGACGGCGCCGGTGAAGAAGGAGACCACCGTGTCGATCTGCGGCAGCCCGAAGATCACGAAGAAGAACACCACGGTCAGCGGGGTGTTGCGGAACGTCTCGACGTAGAACGTCGCCAGCCCGCGCAGCGGCGGGATCGGGCTCACCCGCATGGAGGCCAGCAGCACTCCCAGGACGAGGGCGAGCACGCCCGACAGCACGCTCAACAGCAGGGTCTGGCCGAAGGCGTCCCGGAGGACGTCGAAGTTGTCGATGAAGAACTGCACTGCGCCTCCCTCCGGGAGTGGTCAGGAGGTGCACCTGCCGGCCGGGGCGCGCCCGGCCGGCAGGTGCACCGGTGGTGCTGGGTCAGTAGCGGTCGACCGACGGCGGCTCGGGGGCGGGCTCACCGGTGATCTGACCGGCGGTGGAGTCCCAGGCGTCGGCCCACGAGCCGTCGTCGAAGGACTCCTCGAGGACGTCGTTGACGAAGTCGCGGAAGTCCGAGTCACCGAGCTGCAGGCCGATGCCGTAGGGCTCCTCGGTGAACGGGTTGCCGACGAGCTCGAAACCGTCGGGGTTGCCGGCGACCAGCCCGGTGAGGATGACGTTGTCGGTGGTGACCGCGTCGACCTGACCGTTGGTGAGGGCGTCGGCGCACTTGGAGTAGACGTCGAACAGGGTCAGGGTGGCCTCGGGGTAGTTGTCCCGGATGTTCTGCGCCGGCGTCGAGCCCTCGACCGAGCAGACGTTCTTGCCGGCGAGGTCGTCGGGCCCCTCGATGCCCTCGGGGTTGCCGGAGGCGACCATGATGTCCTGGCCCGCCTCGTAGTACGGGCCCGCGAAGTCGACGAGCTCCTTGCGGGTGTCGTTGATCGTGTAGGTCGCGATGACCAGGTCGACCTGACCGTTCTGGATGAAGGACTCGCGGTTGGCCGAGACGGTCTCGACGAACTCGATCTGGCCCTCGTCCAGCCCCAGCTTGGCGGCGATGATCTTGCCGATCTCCACGTCGAAGCCCTCGGGCACGCCGCTGGGGTTGAGCAGACCGAAGCCGGGCTGGTCGAACTTGGTGCCGATGGTGATGGAACCGGCGTCGGCGATCTCGGCCATGGTGGTGCCGGCCTCGAACTCGACGTCCTCGGCCACCTCGGGCGCGTTGTCGGACTCCTGGGCGGCCTGGTTGCCGGCCTCGGACGAGCAGCCGGCGAGCACGACGCCGAACACCGCGGCGGTGGCCGCGATCCGAGCGGGACGGGTGGTGAGACGCATGGGTCCTCTTCTCCTGGGGGGGGGTGCGGTCGATCAGTGGTTGAGGATCTTGGACAGGAAGTCCTTCGCCCGGTCGCTGCTCGGGGTGGTGAAGAACGTCTCGGGGGCGCTGGACTCCACGACGCGGCCGCCGTCCATGAACACGACCCGGTTGGCGGCCCGGCGGGCGAAGCCCATCTCGTGGGTGACGACGACCATCGTCATGCCCTCGCGGGCCAGCGAGGTCATGACGTCGAGGACCTCGTTGATCATCTCGGGGTCCAGGGCGGAGGTGGGCTCGTCGAAGAGCATCACCTTGGGGTCCATGGCCAGGGCGCGGGCGATGGCCACGCGTTGCTGCTGACCACCGGAGAGCTGGGCGGGCACCTTGTCGGCCTGGTGGCCGACGCCGACCCGGTCCAGCAGCTCGCGGGCGCGCTTCTCCGCGTCGGCCTTGCTCTTCCCGCGCACCTTGACCGGACCGAGCATGACGTTCTCGAGGATCGTCTTGTGCGCGAACAGGTTGAAGCTCTGGAACACCATGCCCACGTCGCTGCGCAGCGTGGCCAGCGCCTTCCCCTCGGCCGGCAGCGGGGTGCCGTCGATGGTGATCTCCCCGCGGTCGATCGACTCGAGCCGGTTGATCGTGCGGCAGAGGGTCGACTTGCCCGACCCGGAGGGCCCGATGACGACGACGACCTCGCCGCGGTCGATGGTGAGGTCGATGTCCTGCAGCACGTGCAGATCACCGAACCACTTGTTGACCCCGGCGAGGCGGACGAGGGGTTCTCCTGCGGCAGCGCTGGTCACGAGAGGGGACACTAGGGTCCCTCGGATACCGCGGACCCATCGCGGCCATCACGAAGCTGTAACGAACCTGTAGAGCGACCAGGAGTTCCCGGTGCGGGGCCTCGATCCGGTCACGATCGATGGGCCCGCTGGGCGCCGTACCCTCGCTGGTGCCATGACGAGCACTGAGAAGCGCACCTACCGCGTGCGCACGTACGGCTGCCAGATGAACGTCCACGACTCCGAGCGGCTGGCCGGCCTGCTAGAGGACGCCGGGTACACCGCGGCGCCCGAGGGCGACTCCGCCGCCGACGTCGTGGTGCTCAACACGTGCGCGGTGCGCGAGAACGCCGACAACAAGCTCTACGGCAACCTCGGGCACCTACGCCCGGTCAAGGACGCCCGCCCAGGCATGCAGATCGCCGTCGGCGGCTGCCTGGCCCAGAAGGACCGGGCCTCCATCGTCGACCGGGCACCGTGGGTCGACGTCGTCTTCGGCACCCACAACGTCGGGTCGCTCCCGGCGCTGCTCGAGCGTGCCCGGCACAACGACGAGGCGCAGGTCGAGATCAAGGAGGCCCTCGAGGTCTTCCCGAGCTCCCTGCCGGCCAAGCGCGACAGCGCCTACGCGGGCTGGGTGTCGATCAGCGTGGGGTGCAACAACACCTGCACGTTCTGCATCGTCCCGGCGCTGCGCGGCAAGGAGGCCGACCGGCGCCCCGGCGACGTCCTGGCCGAGGTGCAGGCCCTGGTCGACCAGGGCGTGCTCGAGGTGACGCTGCTGGGGCAGAACGTCAACGCCTACGGCTCCGACCTCGGCCACCGGGGGGCGTTCGCCGACCTGCTGCGGGCCACCGGTGCCGTCGAGGGCCTCGAGCGGGTCCGGTTCACCAGCCCCCACCCGCGCGACTTCACCGACGACGTCGTCGCCGCGATGGCCGAGACCCCCGCGGTCTGCCACCAGCTGCACATGCCGCTGCAGAGCGGCTCGGACGACGTCCTGCGGCGGATGCGCCGCTCCTACCGGCGGGACCGGTACCTGGGCATCATCGAGCGGGTCCGCGCGGCCATGCCCGACGCGGCGATCACCACCGACGTCATCGTCGGCTTCCCGGGCGAGACCGAGCAGGACTTCGCGGACACCCTGGACGTCGTGCGGCAGGCCCGGTTCGCCAGCGCCTTCACCTTCCAGTACTCCAAGCGGCCGGGAACCCCCGCCGCCGAGATGGACGGCCAGCTGCCCAAGGAGGTCGTGCAAGAGCGCTACCTGCGGCTGACCGCTCTGCAGGAGGAGATCAGCTGGGCGGAGAACCGCGCCCTGGTCGGTACCGACGTCGAGCTGCTGGTCGCCGCGGGGGAGGGCAGCAAGGACGCCGACCGCGGGCGCATGTCCGGCCGCGCCCGTGACGGCCGGCTCGTGCACTTCGCCTCGGTCCCGGGCGTCCGCCCCGGCGACGTGGTCGAGACGGTGGTGACCGAGGCCAAGCCGCACTTCCTCATCGCCGACGCCGGCCTGCGGTCGCACCGCCGCACCCGCGCCGGTGACGCCGCCGAGAGCGGGGTGCGACCCACCACACCCGGGGTCAGCCTCGGCATGCCCGGCGTCGGCCGGCCGGCGCCGCTCCCGGTCGCCCCGGCCTGCGGCTGATGAGCTGGGACGTCTGACGCTCTAGCACAGCGGGCGGCTGCGTCTCCACAGGCGGGCGCGTCGTCCACAGATGTCGCTTCGCCGTTCCGGCGGTCACCGGCCGCGGCGAGGCTGCCGGCATGCCCGCTCCCCGCCGTCGTCCCGCCCCGCGCCGTGCCTCCCGTGCCTCCCGTGCCGCCGTCCCGCCCGCACCCCGCCCGCGCCGCCGCGAACCGGAGTCGGTGCTGCGCGGCCGGGCCGAGGAGTTCGCCGCCGCCCTGCCCGAGCTGCTCGGCTTCCCACCGGTCGAGTCGCTGGTGCTGCTCTTCCTGGGCGGCGACGGCCGTCCCGACCGCCGGATGAGCCTGACCCTCCGGCTCGACCTGCCCCCCGCCGAGCACGACCGGGAGGTGGCCCACCAGGTCGTGGCCCGGGCCGCGGCGCTGCGCCCGGCCGGGGCGCTGCTGTTCGTGGTGACGGAGGACCCCGACGTGCAGGTCGACGTCGTGGCACCCGACCCCTGGCGGGACACCCCGCCGCGCGTCGACTCCGCCGAGCGGCCCACCGTCCCCGACCTGCCCCGGCGGCCCCTGGTGCACGCGGTCATCGAGGAGCTGTCGGCGCACGGCACGCAGACGGTCGACGCGGTGCTCGTCCGCGACGGCCGGTGGTGGAGCTACCCCGACGTCGCACCGGCCACCGGCGCCGGTGCCGGCACCGCCCTGGACCCGGCCGCCTCCCGCCTCACCGGCATCGCGGCGCTGCTCGGTGAGGTCGTCGACCCCGACCGGGACGCCGTGGTCGCCCGCGCGTGGCCGACCCGGCCCACCTCTGCAGAGCTGACCCTGCTCTGCCGGCGCGCCGACGCCCAGCTCGACGTGCGGATCGCCCGGGGCGCAACGCTCGACGAGCTCACCGACGAGGGGTGGGCCGTGGTCAGCGAGGCCGTCGGCGCCCACATCCCGGGGGCCCGGACGCCCATGACCGACGCGGACCTGGCCAGGGTCGGGGTCGCGCTGACCCTGGTGACCGTGCGGGACCGGGCGCTGTCCCTCTGCGCCGGTGACGACGACGACCTGCTCGCCGCCGCCGAGGCGCTGTGGACCGAGCTCAACGACCGGCTCCCCGAGGAGCTGGCGCCGGTGCCGGCGATGCTGCTGGGGCTGTCGGCGTGGCTGCGGGGTGCCGGCGTGCTCGCCGTCGCCGCCCTCGAGCGGTCACGGCACTGCGGCCACGACGCGATGGCGGAGCTGCTCCTGCAGGCGGTGGCGGCCAACACCGAACCGGCGGTCCTCCGGGCGCTGCTCGCCGACCCGGAGGACCCGCCGGTCGTACAGGTCAGCGGCGGGAGCCGGCCTTCTCCGCCGCGGCCAGGAACTCCTGCCGGCTGGCCAGGTTGGCCTCGGCCTCGCTGATCCGCTTGGGGTCGCCGGCTGCCTTGGCCTTGGCCAGCTGGTCGGCGGCCTTCTCGGCCGCGGCGCGCAGCGAGGTCAGCATGGGGTTCTCCGCGACCGCCCGCGGCCGGCCGGCGTCGGCGGCGCCGCGCACCTTCTCCTCGACGGCCTGCATGCGGTCCTCCAACGAACGCATGACCTCGCGGGGCACGTGGCCCACCGCGTCGTAGCGCTCCTGGATCTTGCGCAGGGCGTTCTGCGCGCCGCGCAGGTCGCGGGTCGGGTCGATCTTCTCCGCCTCGGCGAGCAGGGCCTCCTTCTTCTCCTGGTTGGCCTTCTGCTCGGAGTTGCGGACCTTGTCCGACTCCGACCGGGCGTTGAAGAAGACGTCCTGGGCGGCGCGGAACTTCTTCCAGAGGTCGTCGTCGGTGTCCCGGCCGGTGCGCGGCACGGCCTTCCACCGGTCCATCAGACCGCGCATCGCCGCCGACGTGGGCCCCCACTCGGTGGAGGTGGACAGCTCCTCGGCCTCGGCGATGAGGGCGCTCTTGGCCGCCCGGGACTCCGACCGCTGCACGTCGAGGGCGGCGAAGTGCGAGCCGCGCCGGCGACCGAAGGCGTCGCGGGCCGCGGCGAACCGGGTCCACAGCGCCTCGTCGGTCTTGCGGTCGATGCCCTTGATCGTCTTCCACTCCTCGACGATGGCCTTGAGCCGGTCGCCGGCCGCCTTCCACTGCGTGGAGTCCGCGGCGATGGTCTCGGCCTCGGCGACGAGGGCCTCCTTGCGGGCGATCTGCTCCCCGCGCACCTTGGCCTTCTCGGCCCGGGCCACGGCCGCGGCGGCCTCGGAGGCGTCGATGATCGTGCCCAGCCGCGACGCCAGCGCCGGCAGGTCACCGACGACGTCGGCGGTCGGCACCTGCTCGGCCAGGGCCTGCGCCTTGGCCCGGATCTCGGCGGGGTTGCCGGTGTGCGCCCGCAGGCGGGCCTCCAGCAGGCCGACCTCGGTGGCCAGGTCGTCGTAGCGCCGGCCGTAGTGCGCCAACCCCTCGGCGGGCTCACCGGCCTGCCAGGAGCCCACCGCGCGCTCGCCGCCGTCGGCGGTGCGGACGTACACGGTGCCCTCGTCGTCGACGCGGCCCCACTGGGTGGGGTCCGAGGAGGGGGCGACCGGTGCGGGGGTGGGCGGGAGGCCGGGGACGGCGTCGTCACCGGAGGCGGTGGTCGAGGCGGTCGTCGAGGTGGTCGTCGAGGTGGCGGCGGTCGGCACGTACTCGGCGGTGACGGGGGTGTCCGCGGCGTCGGTCACGGCGGTCTCGGCGGGCACCTGCTCGGCCGCACCGCCCTCGTCGGACGCGCCGACCGCGTCGGTGGTCTCCGCGGTCTCGGACACGTCGAGCACGTCGCCGGCGGCGGGCACGTCGGCCGAGGCCACGACCTCGGCGGTGTCGGGCACCTCCACCGGTTCCTCCGCCGAGTCCTCCGCCGAGTCCTCCGCCGGCGTCCCCACCGGTGCCGCCTCCTCGGCGGGCGCGTCCGTGGTGGGGTCGGCCAGGGCGGCGTCCGCGGGTTCGGCGGTGGCCGGGGTACCGGCGTCGGGGGTGACGGCGTCCGACCCGGCGGCCGGGGTGGCCTCCTCCGGCTGCGGGGTCACGTCTGCGGTGTTCTCCGTGCTCGACACGCAGGCAGTCTCCCACGGTGCGATCGGCGACACTCGCCCCGTGAGCCCCGAGCCGTCCACCACCTCCGTCGCGGTCGCCTTCTGCCCGCACCCGCCGCTGCTGCTCCCCGGTGTCGAGGGGGCGCCGGGGGTGGAGACCGACCGGCTGCGGGTGGCGTGCGGCGAGGCGGTGCACACCCTGCTGGGGCTGCGTCCCGACGTCGTCCTGGTCGTGGGGGAGGGCCCGCCCGGGGTGCGCTACGGCACCGGGGACGCCGCCGACCTGGCGTCGTGGGGCGGCGCGCGTGGACCGTTGCCCTTCGCCGGCGGGGTGCGGCCGGGCGGGCGCCCCCTCCCGCTGGCCCACGCCGTCGGCGCGCACCTGCTCGACGCCGCCGGCCACGCGGGCACCCGCCTCGGCGTCGCCCCGGACGACCTGGCCGACGCGTTGGCCGAGCTGCCCGGTCCGGTCGGCATCCTGGCGATGGGGGACGGTTCGCCCCGGCGCACCGTGAAGGCTCCCGGCGCCCTGGACCCGGCCGCGGCCGGGTTCGACGCCGTCGTCGCCTCGACCCTGGCCGCGGCGGAGCCGGCCGGGCTGGCCGCGCTCGACGTCGTCGAGGGTGACCGGTTGCTGGCCGCCGGCGTGCGCACCTGGGCAGCCGTCGGCCGGGCGCTGGCCGGACGGTCGGCCACCGGCCGCCTGCTGTTCGACGAGGCCCCGTTCGGCGTGGGCTACCTGGTCGCGGACTGGCTGCTGGCCGAGGTGCCCGACGGCGTCCCCGGGTGGCTGCAGCCGTGACGGCACCGCCGGTCGTCGCGGTCGTGGGCCCCACCGCGACGGGGAAGACGGCGCTCGCGGTGGAGCTGGCGACCCGGCTGGGCGGGGAGGTGGTCAACGCCGACTCCATGCAGCTCTACCGCGGCATGGACATCGGCACCGCCAAGCCCACGGATGTCGAGCGCGGCGGGGTGCCCCACCACCTCATGGACCTGTGGCACGTCCGGGAACCGGCCAGCGTCGCCGACTACCGGCTGCGGGCCCGGGCGGAGATCGACCGGCTCAGGGCGGCGGGCGTCGTCCCCCTGCTGGTCGGGGGGTCGGGGTTGTACGTGCGGGCGGTGCTCGACGAGCTGGAGTTCCCCGGCACCGACCCGGGCCTGCGGGCGCGGTTGGCCGCCGAGCTCGACGAGGTCGGCCCCGCGCGGCTGCACGAGCGGCTCGCCGGTGTCGACCCGGCCGCGGCGCAGGCCATCCTGCCCAGCAACGGACGACGCATCGTGCGTGCCCTGGAGGTGGTCGAGCTGACCGGCCGGCCCTTCGCGGCCTCGCTGCCCGAGCCCCGACCGCACTACCCGGCCGTCGTCCTGGGCGTCGACCGCGAGCCCGCCGAGCTCGACGAACGCGTGGCCCTGCGCGTCGAGCGCATGTGGGCGGCCGGTTTCGTCGCCGAGGTGGCCGCGCTGGCCGCCGACGGGCTGCGCGAGGGGCCGACGGCGTCGCGGGCGCTGGGCTACGCCCAGGTGCTCCGGCAGCTCGACGGCGTCCTGGACCCGGTGGCGGCCCGGGAGGAGACGGTGCGCACCACCCGCCGGTTCGTCCGCCGGCAGCGGTCGTGGTTCCGCCGGGACGCGGCGGTGACCTGGTTCGACGCCGCCGACCGCGACCTGGTCGGGCGCGCGCTCTCTACGATCGGGGCGTGATCGACGCGAGCGGGCCCCGGGTGCTCAAGGGGCACGGGACCGAGAACGACTTCGTGGTGCTGCCCGACCCCGACGGCACCGTGTGGCCCGAGAGCCGGCTCGACCCCGCCCTCGTCCGCCGGCTCTGCGACCGCCGGGAGGGTCTGGGCGCCGACGGCGTGCTCCGGGTCGTGCCCAGCGCCTGCGTGCCCGACGCCGCCGAGGTGCTGGGCGACGCCCTGGACGAGTGCGCGTGGTTCATGGACCACCGCAACGCCGACGGCTCCCACGCCGAGATGTGCGGCAACGGCATCCGGCTGTACCTGCACGTGCTGCTCGCCGAGGGGTTGCTGGACGCCCAGACCGCCCGCGCCGGGGTGCTCGTGGGCACCCGGGGCGGACCGCGCCGCGTGGGCCTGACCACCCAGGACCCTGCGATGCCCGGCTACTGGGTGGACATGGGCCCGGCGCGCCCGCTGGGCCGTGGGGAGGCTCGGCTGGGCGGGGTGTCCTACCCCGGCACCGGGGTCTCGATGGGCAACCCGCACCTGGTCTGCCTGACCGACGCCGTGCTGGAGGGCCTGGACCTGACCACCGCCCCGGCGGTCGACCCGGTGCTGTTCCCCGACGGCGTCAACGTCGAGCTGGTCAACGTGCTCTCCGCCGAGGAGGGGCCGGCGGGGACCACGGCGCACGTGCGGCTGCGGGTGTCCGAGCGCGGGGTGGGGGAGACCCGGTCCTGCGGCACCGGGGCCTGCGCCGCCGCCTGGGCCGCCCTCGACGCCGGGGGCCGGTCGGCGGGCGCCGTGACCGTCGACGTCCCCGGTGGCCGGCTGTCGGTCGAGGTGTCCCCGCAGACCACCGTGCTCACCGGGCCGGCGGTGGTGGTCAGCTCGGGGACGCTGACCCCCTCGTGGCTGGGCTGGTCCCGGGGCTGACCTCAGGGCCCGTGGTCGCGTCGAGCTCGTCGGGCAGGTCCCGCATCCCGGTCAACGGGCTGAGCACGACGGGCAGCGCGGCCAGGAGCTGACCGGCGGCGGCCACCCACAGGGCCGGCACGACCCCGGTCGCCGTCCCCAGGACCCCGCCGAGCAACCCGCCCACCGGCATGGTGCCGAACACGACGAACCGCACCGAGGCGTTCATGCGGCCGAGCAGCCGTGGTGGGCACAGTCGCTGCCGGAAGCTCACCTGCAGCACGTTGTAGACCACCGCCGCCCAGCTGACCCCGATGCCGCCGGCCACCAGCAGCACTACCCGGGCGGCCCCGTCGACGGCCGCGGCGAGCGGCGTCAGGGCGGCGGCGAGGCCGAAGACCACCGCCGAGAGCGGGATGGCCCGGCCCTCGCCGACCAGCCGGGCCACCCGGGACGCGGTGAACGCCCCGACCAGCCCACCGGCGGCCCCCGCGGAGAGCACCAGCCCCAGGGTGGACTCCGACAGGCCCAGCGTGCGCAGCACGTAGAGGGCGAGCAGGGTGTCGGTGATCGCGCCGAACAGGTTGCCGGTGCCCGTGCAGGCCACGATCCGGCGCAGCAGGCGGTGCCGGGCGACGAAGCCCAGCCCCTCGGCGATCTCTGTCCGCAGGCGCCGGCGGGAGGACCGGTCGGGGACGACGTCGGTCTGCCGGATCCGGCTGACGAAGAACGCCGACAGCAGGTAGCCGACGGCGGTCACCACGACGAGCACCGGGGCGGCGAGCACGCGCAGCAGCACCCCGGTGAGGCCTGGACCGGCGACCTGGGCCACCGCGCGGCTGATCTCCAGCTTGCCGTTGCCGTCGGTGAGCTGGCTGCGGTCGACGATGGTGGGTAGGTAGCTCTGGTAGGCCACGTCGAAGAACACCGTGGCCGTGCCGACGACGGCGGCGACGGCTCAGAGCTGCCCGAGGGTGAGGGCGTCCAGCAGGTAGGCGACCGGGATGGTGGCCAGCGCCGCCGCCCGCACGGTGTCGGCCCGCACCAGGACGCGCTGTCGCCGCCAGCGGTCCACCCAGGCCCCCGCCGGCAGGGCCACGAGCAGGAAGGCGGCGGTCTCCAGTGCCGTCAGGACACCCATCTCCAGCGGCGTCGCGGCCAGCACGGCGACCGCGACGACGGGCAGGGCGACCCCCACGACCTGGGTGCCGACGTGGCTGGCGGTCTCGGCCACCCACAGCTGCCGGAAGTCGTGGTGCCGCCAGAGGCTGGTCATGGCGGGCAGCCTGGACCCGGTGCTCGGGAGGGGCAATTCCTTTGGTCCCCGGGCGTGCCGCGCGCCGGGCGCGGCGCGGCGCGGCGCGGACGGGGAACGGTGGTCGGTCCACCTCGGGTCCACCCGCAGGAATGAGCGGGGGCCCTGTGCCGGTTGTGCAGGGAGGAATCAAGGTGCTCCCCACCGCGGGGGCGTGTCACGCTGGGAGACGATGACCACAGCACAGAACCGGGCCGTTCTCGAGGACGCCGCCGCACGCGCCGCCAAGGCCGCCGTGCCCACCGCCGTCCCGACCGATCCCCGCCCCGCGCCGCGCGGGCAGTGGGACGCCCCGGACGACACCACCGGCAGCTACGCCCTCGAGGAGCGCGGCGCGCTCCGGCGGGTGGCCGGGTTGTCGACCGAACTGGACGACGTCACCGAGGTCGAGTACCGCCAGCTGCGCCTGGAGCGCGTCGTGCTGGTCGGAGTCTGGACCGAGGGGACGGCGGCCGACGCCGACCGTTCGCTGGCCGAGCTCGCCGCCCTGGCCGAGACCGCCGGGTCGCAGGTGCTCGAGGCGGTGAGCCAGCGCCGCGACAAGCCCGACGCGGGCACCTACGTGGGCTCGGGCAAGGCCGCCGAGATCCGCGAGGTCGTGGCCGCGACCGGCGCGGACACTGTCATCTGCGACGGCGAGCTCACCCCCGGCCAGCTCAACCAGCTGGAGAAGATCCTCAAGGTCAAGGTGGTCGACCGCACCGCCCTGATCCTGGACATCTTCGCCCAGCACGCCTCGTCCCGGGAGGGCAAGGCGCAGGTCGAGCTCGCCCAGATGCAGTACATGCTGCCGCGGCTGCGCGGCTGGGGTGAGTCGCTGTCCCGGCAGGCCGGTGGCCGCGTCGCCGGCGGTGGGGGCATCGGCACCCGCGGCCCGGGTGAGACCAAGATCGAGACCGACCGTCGGCGGATCCGCGCCCGGGTGAGCAAACTGCGCCGCGAGATCGCCGGGATGGCCACCGCCCGGGCCACCCAGCGGTCGGGGCGGGACCGCAACAAGGTGCCCTCGGTCGCCATCGCCGGTTACACCAACGCCGGCAAGTCCAGCCTGCTGAACCGGCTCACCGACGCCGGCGTGCTGGTGCAGGACGCGCTGTTCGCCACCCTGGACCCCACGGTGCGTCGGGCGCAGACCCCCGACGGCCGGGACTACACGCTCACCGACACCGTCGGCTTCGTCCGCCACCTGCCCCACCAGCTGGTCGACGCGTTCCGGTCGACCCTGGAGGAGGTGGCGGCCGCCGACCTGCTGGTGCACGTCGTCGACGGCTCCGACCCCGACCCGCTCGGCCAGATCGACGCCGTGCACGTGGTGCTGTCGGAGATCGACGCGGCCGCGGTGCCCGAGCTGGTCGTGGTGAACAAGGTCGACGCGATGGCGCCCGACGACGTCCTGGCGCTCCGCCAGGCGCTGCCGGGGGCCCAGTGGGTCTCGGCGGCCACCGGTGAGGGCGTGGCCGAGCTGCGGGAGGTCATCGCCGGGCGCCTGCCGCACCCCGACGTCGACGTCGACGTGCTCGTGCCCTTCGACCGGGGCGACCTGGTCTCCCGGGTGCACGCCGACGGCGAGGTGCTCAGCGAGGAGTTCTGCGCCGAGGGCACCCGGCTGCACGCCCGGGTGGACGGCGCCCTGGCCGCCGCGCTCGGTGAGTTCGGCGCCGCCCGGTCCTGAGGTGCGGTCCCCGCCGTCCCACCGGACCCGGCGCTCAGCGAGGTCACGGGGAGGTCACGGCCGGGCGGTACCGTGACGGCGTGAGCACCCCGAGGGCCGAGGCGCCCGCTCGGCGCGCACCCGCGGTCATCGGTCCCGGCCGGCCGGCGTGGTGGGCCGTCGGCCTCGGCGTGCTGGTCACGGTGCTGGTCACCGTCGACCTGCTCGGCCGGGGCGCGCTGGAGCGGATGGACCTGCGCGTGTCGGAGGTGGTCAGCGACTGGGGCCTGCGCGACTCCGCCGCCTACTGGCCGGTCTGGGTGCTCACCCAGGCCGGCGGTCGGGTCACCATCCTCGTGGTGCTGGCCGGGTTGGTGGGGTGGATCGCGGTGCGCCGGCGGAGCCTGCTGCCCCTGGTGCGGGTGCTGGTGGCCCTCGTGTTGCTGACCGCGGTCGTCTACGGGTTCAAGTACGGCACGGGCCGCACCGCGCCCGCCTACCCGGGGTCCTTCTTCCACCGCGACGGCGCGTCCTACCCCTCCGGGCACGTGGCCAACGCCGTGCTGATGTGGGGTGTGGCGCGCTGGCAGGCGGTCGACTTCGCGTTGCCGGCGGCGGCGCAGCGCGCGTTCTGGCTGCTCGCCGTGGTCGGCCCGGGTGTGACGGGTGTGGCCATGGTGGCGCTGAACTTCCACTGGGTCACCGATGCACTCGTGGGAGCTGCCGTGGGCATGGTCCTGCTGGGCGTGGTGCATGCACTCGACGCAACCGTGCTGTCACGCTTCGTACGTGCTCCTCGACGGCGAACCGCTGCCTGAGGCCACGGCCCGGCGGTCGTGGCCCCGGTCGGTGCTGACCGCGGCCGCGCTCAGCGCCGCCGTCCTGGCCGGGCCGTTCCTGCCGGGTTCGTTCCTCGCCGCCGGGTCCCCGGGACCCGAGGTGCAGACGGCGGCCGCCGAGGAGACGGTCCTGTTCGGCGACCCCACCGACGTCTGCTCGGTGACCGACGCCCGGTTGCCGGAGATGTCGGGTCTGGCGGTCGCCGGGTCGACCACCCTCGCGATGAACGACGGCGGGGACTCGGTGGTGGTGCACGAGCTCGACGGCGCGTGCGCGGTGGTGGGCGAGCGGACCGCCGCGGTCGACCCCTACGACCCCGAGGACCTCGCGCTGGGAGCCGACGGCACGGTGTGGGTGGCCGACACGGGGGACAACCGTCTGGGCCGGACCACCGTGGCCCTCATCGCCCTGCGCCCCGACGGCAGCTCGCCGGTGTACCGCCTGACCTACCCGGACGGCCCGCACGACGCGGAGGCACTGCTGCTGGCCCCGGACGGCACGCCCTACCTGGTGACCAAGGAGGTGCTCGGCGCCAGCGCCGTCTACCGCCCCGCCCAGGCGCTGGACGCCGAGGCGGCCGTGCCGATGGAGAAGGTGGCCGACCTGTCCTTCACCCTGACCGGCACCCCCGGCGGGCCGGTCGGTCGGGCGGGGCAGCTCATGGTCACCGGTGGCGCCGTCAGCCCCGACGGCGCCCTGCTGGCGCTGCGGACCTACACCGACGCGTACGTGTGGTCGATGGCCGGGTCCGACGTCGTCGGCGCGCTGGCCGCACCGCCGGTGCGGGTGGCTCTGCCCGAGGCCCCCCAGGGCGAGGCGATCGCGTTCGCCGCCGACGGGCGCAGCCTGCTGGTGACCGGCGAGGGTCTCCCGGCCGCACTGACCCTGCTGCCGGCCGTGGGGGCGTTGTCCCCGGCCGCGGCGACGGCAGGGACCGACCCGGCCGTCGCCGGCACGGCGACCGACCCGGCCCGGCCCCGCCTGTCGCCGTGGACCGCCGGGGCGATCGCCGTGGTCGCCGCGGCCGTGCTGGTCGCCGGCGTGGGCCGACTCCGCCGGCGCTGACGGAGGCCGACCCGGCGCCGGGTCAGACCCGGCGCAGGACCGTGACGACGCGGCCGAGCACCGTGGCGTCGTCACCGGGGATGGGCTCGAAGGCAGGGTTGTGCGGCAGCAACCACACGTGCCCGTCCCGCCTCTTGTAGGTCTTGACGGTGGCCTCGCCGTCGATCATGGCCGCGACGATCTCGCCGTTCTCCGCGGTCGCCTGCTGGCGGACGACGACCCAGTCGCCGTCGCAGATCGCGGCGTCGACCATGGACTCACCGGTCACCTTGAGCATGAACAGCGTGCCCTCGCCCACCAGCTCCCGCGGGAGCGGGAAGACCTCCTCGACCGCCTGCTCGGCGAGCACGGGCCCACCAGCGGCGATGCGGCCCACGAGCGGCACGTAGGTCGGTGCGGGGACGCGGGGGTCGTCGACGCCCGAACCCGCCCCGGTGGCCGCCAGGCCCGCGCCGGAGGGGTCGGCCTCGGGGTGGTCGCCGGGCAGCCGGACGTCGAGCGCGCGGGGCCGGTTGGGGTCGCGGCGCAACCAGCCCTTCTTCTGCAGCACCGACAGCTGGTGGGCGACCGAGGAGGCCGAGGACAGCCCGACGGCCTCGCCGATCTCGCGCACGCTCGGCGGGTAGCCGCGACGCTCCACCGAGTCGCGGATGACCTCCAGCACGCGTCGCTGGCGCTGCGTGAGGCCGTCGCCGGCCTCCCCGCGCTCGGGGAACTCGCGCACCGAGCCGCGGTCGGCCTCGGCCGTGCCGGACGTCGAGGACGTGCCCGCCCTCGACCGCGCGGTGCGCTTGCCGGTGCTCGTCCCGCCGGGGGTGTCTCCCGAGCTGGCCACGTGTCCTCCTCGTCGGTCGCGGTGGCGCGACCGTGCTGTGCGGTCGACCGGCTGCGGTCCGGGGACCGGTGGGCCGACCAGGTCGATCGAGCGGTGGATCGATCAGGGGTTGATCAGTACGCACCGTAACGCCTCGCGGCCGCCAGTTCAAACACGTGTTCGAAGTTCCACCCGTGTCATCTCGATTTTGTCGGAGGGGTGCGGTAGACATCGGACAGACGTTCGATCGAACAGCCGTTCGAGCGTGCCGGGCCCCGCGTGGGGGTCCGGACGAGCGACAGGAGTGACCCACCATGGCCGGTACCGCGCCCCACCTGCACACCGTCCCTGCCCCTACCCCTGCCCCTGCCCCTGCCCCTGCCCCCGCTCCTGCCCCGGCGCCCGCCGCCGTCCGGCGCCGGGGCAACCACCCCGCCGGTCGCGCGCTGGTGGCGGCGTCGACGGTCCCGGCGGGTGGGGCAACCAAGCTCCCGCTGCGTCCGGGGTCGGCTGACGTCGTCGGACTGCGACCGAGGCCGGTGGCCCGACCGCGCATCGCACAGCCGCCGCAGCGCGCCGCGCAGGCGCCGGTGCGGTTGACCCGCCGCGGCCGGCGGGTGCTGGCCGGGCTCGGGGTCGGCGCCGTCGTGGCCGTGTCCGCGGTCGTCGGGTCCGCGGTGCTGGGGTCGGCCGACGAGCCGGCGCTCGAGCTGGCCGGGCGGTCCAGCGTCGTGGTGCACAGCGGCGACACCCTGTGGTCGATCGCCCAGTCGATCGCGCCCGACGTCGACCCGCGCGCGGTGGTCGACGCCCTGCAGGAGGTCAACGGGCTCACCGATGCCTCGCTGGTGCCGGGCCAGGTGCTGCTGCTGCCGTGACCCCGCAGCGACGCCGCCGAGCGCGCCGGCGTGGCGGTGCCACGTGCGGTGCCCGGTCTTGGCAGGAGCTGTGGTCGGCGTGGGGCGGGTGGGACCGCTGGCGTGCTCCGTGGCGTCCACCTGCGGGTACGCGTCCGGGGAAGACGACACGCCGGTACGGAGTTGCGCACCTGTAGGGGTGCGGAGCTAGTCTGACCACAACATCTAGTAGTTACAGAGATGTCGTTCCGTCCACATGCTGTTCCCCAGGTTTCCCCGAGGTCGTCCACCGGATGTCCCCCGCGGGGTCCACAGGGAGCCCGTCGCAGGGAGGAGACCACCCGGTGCGCTGCCCGTTCTGCCACAACCCCGACAGCCGGGTCGTCGACTCCCGCGAGACCGATGAGGGCGCGACGACGCGTCGCCGCCGCTCCTGTCCCGGGTGCGGTCGCCGGTTCACCACGGTGGAGGAGGCGGTGCTCGCCGTCGTCAAGCGCAGCGGGGTGACCGAGCCGTTCAACCGCGCCAAGGTCATCGCCGGCGTGCGGCGCGCCTGCCAGGGCCGCCCGGTCGACGAGGACCAGCTGGCGGTGCTGGCCGCCCAGGTCGAGGACGCCGTGCGCTGCAGCGGGTCGGCCGAGGTGCCCAGCCACGACGTCGGGCTGGCCATCCTGCGCCCGCTGCGCGACCTCGACGAGGTGGCCTACCTGCGGTTCGCCAGCGTCTACCGCTCCTTCACCTCGGCGGCCGACTTCGAGAAGGAGATCGCCGAGATGCGGGCCAAGGCGGCCTCGGTGGCCGAGATCGCCTCGGCCGACCTGCCGCCTCCAGTCATCCCGCGCGGCGGAGCCGCCCCGCACGCCGCCCCGCACAGCGCCGTCGTCCCCGCCGACTGACCGCCGACCCGCCACCTCACCGACCGCGTGCTGCGCCCTCCCCGTCGCAGCCGCCCGATGCACCTCCGACCGGCTCGTGTCCCACCCGACGTCGTCCGGTCACCGCGCCACCAGCTCCGCACGCTCCTTGCACCCGGTCCACCGGCCAGGTGTCGACACACGAACCCCAGGGGGAGTCTTGACCGAGACCACCGACCGCATCTCGTCCGGCCGCAAGCGCAACGGCAAGGCCGTCGGCCGCAAGGGCATCACGGTCGAGCGGGTGTTCACCACCGCCGACGTGCACCCCTACGACGAGGTGACCTGGGAGCGGCGCGACGTCGTCATGACCAACTGGCGCGACGGGTCGATCAACTTCGAGCAGCGGGGCGTGGAGTTCCCCTCGGAGTGGTCGATCAACGCCACCAACATCGTCACCACGAAGTACTTCCGCGGCGCCGTGGGCACCCCGCAGCGCGAGACCAGCCTGCGCCAGCTCATCGACCGCGTGGTCCTCACCTACACCGAGGCCGGCCGCGAGCACGGCTACTTCGCCACCGAGGGCGACGCCGAGCTGTTCGAGCACGAGCTGACCTGGATGCTGCTGCACCAGTACTTCAGCTTCAACTCGCCCGTCTGGTTCAACGTCGGCACCGCGTCGCCGCAGCAGGTCAGCGCCTGCTTCATCCTCGCCGTCGACGACACGATGGACTCGATCCTGAACTGGTACCGCGAGGAGGGCCTGATCTTCAAGGGCGGCTCCGGTGCCGGCCTGAACCTCTCCCGCATCCGCTCCTCCAAGGAGCTGCTGTCCTCCGGCGGCACCGCCTCGGGCCCGGTCTCCTTCATGCGCGGTGCCGACGCCTCGGCCGGGACCATCAAGTCCGGTGGCGCCACCCGTCGCGCGGCGAAGATGGTCGTGCTGGACATCGACCACCCCGACATCGAGGAGTTCGTCGAGACCAAGGCGCGCGAGGAGGACAAGATCCGCGCGCTGCGCGACGCCGGGTACGACATGGACCTCGGCGGCAAGGACATCACCAGCGTCCAGTACCAGAACGCGAACAACTCGGTCCGGGTCAACGACGAGTTCATGCGCGCGGTCGAGGAGGGCACCGGGTTCGGCCTGCGGTCGCGGTCGGACGGCTCGGTCATCGAGACCGTCGACGCCAAGGAGCTGTTCCGCAAGGTCACCACCGCCGCGTGGGAGTGCGCCGACCCCGGCATCCAGTACGACGACACGATCAACGACTGGCACACCAACCCCGAGACCGGCCGCATCAACGCGTCCAACCCGTGCTCGGAGTACATGAGCCTGGACAACAGCTCGTGCAACCTGGCCTCGCTGAACCTCATGAAGTTCCTGAAGGCCGACGGCACGTTCGACTCCGCCCGCTTCACCCGCGCGGTCGAGCTGATCATCACCGCGATGGACATCTCCATCTGCTTCGCTGACTTCCCGACCGAGCCGATCGGCGACACCACCCGCGCCTACCGGCAGCTGGGCATCGGCTACGCCAACCTGGGTGCGCTGCTCATGGCCACCGGGCACGCCTACGACTCCCGCGGCGGCCAGACCCTGGCCGCGGCCATCACCTCGCTGATGACCGGCACCGCCTACCGCCGCTCGGCCGAGCTGGCCGGCGTCGTGGGCGCCTACGACGGCTACGCCCGCAACGCCACGGCCCACGCCCGGGTCATGCGCAAGCACGCCGCCGCCAACGACGCCATCCGCCCGGTCGGCGCCGACGACGCCGACGTGCTCAAGGCCGCCACCGCGCAGTGGCAGGACTGCCTGGCGATCGGCACGACCAACGGCTGGCGCAACGCCCAGGCCTCGGTGCTGGCCCCCACCGGCACCATCGGCTTCATGATGGACTGCGACACGACCGGCATCGAGCCGGACTTCTCGCTGGTCAAGTTCAAGAAGCTGGTCGGCGGCGGCTCGATGCAGATCGTGAACCAGACGGTGCCGCGGGCGTTGAAGAGCCTGGGCTACCAGGACGAGCAGGTCGAGGCCATCGTCGAGTTCATCGCCGAGCACGGCCACGTCGTCGACGCCCCGAGCCTGCGGCCGGAGCACTACGAGGTGTTCGACTGCGCCATGGGCGAGCGGGCCATCTCCCCGATGGGCCACGTGCGCATGATGGCCGCGGTGCAGCCGTTCATCTCCGGCGCGATCTCCAAGACCGTCAACATGCCCGAGACGGCGACGGTCGAGGACGTCGAGAACATCTACTTCCAGGGCTGGAAGATGGGCATCAAGGCCCTGGCCATCTACCGGGACAACTGCAAGGTCGGTCAGCCGCTGTCCGACGGCGGCAAGAAGAAGGACAAGGTCGAGGAGGTCGCAGCGGCCCCCGCGCCGGCCCCGACGCTGGCCCACCCGGTCCGCAAGCGGCTGCCCAAGAAGCGCACCAGCATGACCACGTCGTTCTCCGTGGCCGGTGCCGAGGGCTACATGACCGCCGGCATGTACGAGGACGGCAGCCTGGGCGAGGTCTTCCTCAAGCTGGGCAAGCAGGGCTCGACCCTGGCCGGTGTCATGGACGCCTTCTCGATCGGCATCTCGCTGGCGCTGCAGCACGGTGTGCCGCTGGAGACCTACATCTCCAAGTTCACCAACATGCGCTTCGAGCCCGCCGGCATGACCGACGACCCGGACATCCGCATCGCCCAGTCGGTGATGGACTACATCTTCCGTCGCCTGGCGCTGGACCACCTGCCGGTGGAGAAGCGGGCCAACCTCGGCATCTTCACCGCCGAGGAGCGCGCCGCGCAGGTCGCCGGGTCCTACGGCTCGGCCTCCACCGCCACCGTCGAGGAGGACGTCGACCTCGAGGCCCTGCGCGGGTCGGCCCCCACCGAGACCAAGGCCGAGGAGAAGGTCACCCCGGCCGGTCCCGCCTCGGTCAAGGAGGCCCACTCGTCGGCCGAGCTGCTCGAGCTGGTGACCGGCACCGCCACCGACGCGCCGCTGTGCATGACCTGCGGCACGAAGATGCGCCCCGCGGGCAGCTGCTACGTCTGCGAGGGCTGCGGCTCCACCAGCGGCTGCAGCTGACCTGACGGCGCCGACGCCCCGGTCACCCCGCACGGGGTGACCGGGGCGTCGGCGTACCCGCCACCCGGCGGGCAGCTGCCGCCGGGTGGCGCTGGGCGCGACCGAGTCCGCCGGGCACGATGGTGACCGCGGTCACCGAGGGCCGCTCCCGGCCCGAGGAGGACCCGTGACGACGACGTCGCTGCCCCGTCCGCCCTTCGACCCCCAGGTCGCCGCCGCGCTCGAGGCCCTGGGGGAGGCGCTGCCGCCGTCGCTGACCCCGGAGATGATCCCGCTCCTCCGTCAGCCCAACCCCGCGCTGCCGCCGCCCACCGACGAGGAGCTCTCCCAGGGCGGCGCCCTGGACGTCGGCACCCGCACGGTCCCCGGCCCCGACGGCGAGGTCGAGGTCATCGTGCTGCGCCCGACCCGCGCCACGAGCCCGGTACCGGCCATCGTGCACACCCACGGCGGCGGGATGATCATCGGCGACGCCCGGTCGGGGCTGATGGAGGTGGCCGGCTGGGCGGCAGAACTCGGTCTGGTGGTCGTCTCCGTGGAGTACCGGCTGGCCCCCGAGACGCCGCACCCGGGACCGGTCGAGGACTGCTACGCCGCGCTGCGGTGGACCGTCCAGCAGGCCGGCGAGCTCGGTATCGACCCGCAGCGCGTCCTCGTCGCCGGAGCCAGCGCCGGGGGCGGGCTCGCGGCCGCCCTCGCCCTCATGGCCCGGGACCGCGGCGACGTGGCGCTGGCCGGCCAGGTGCTCGTCTACCCCATGCTCGACGACCGCAACGACTCCGGCTCGTCCCACCGGATGGCCGGCGTCGGTGTCTGGGACCGCACCTCCAACCAGACCGGGTGGGGAGCCCTGCTCGGCGACGCGGCCGGCGGCCCCGACGTCTCCCCGTACGCCGCGCCGGCCCGGGCCACCGACCTGTCCGGCCTGCCTCCCGCGTTCATCGACGTCGCCTCGACCGAGACCTTCCGCGACGAGGACGTCGCCTACGCCTCCCGCATCTGGGCGGCCGGCGGCGTCGCCGAGCTGCACGTGTGGCCCGGCGGCTGCCACGGCTTCGACCTGTTCGTCCCCGACGCGGACATCTCCCGCGCCGCCCGGGCTGCCCGCATCGCCTGGCTGCGCCGGCTGCTGGCCGGGTGATCCCCCGACGGGCCGTCCCGGTCTCCCGGCTCCGCGGCGTCGTCGTGACCTCGGCGTGACCTCGGCGTGACCTTGTGCTGACTACAGTGACCCGCCGTGGCAGGTGGTGTGGCGCACGACCCGGTGTCCCGGGGCCTGGAGGTGCTGCAGCGCCGTGGCCTGGACGCGACCGGTGTCAGCATCACCATCTCCGACCCCCGTCTGCCCGGGAACCCGCTGCTGTGGGTCAACCCGGCGTTCACCGCGACCACCGGGTACACCGTGGAGCAGTCCGTCGGCCGCAACTGCAGCTTCTTGCAGGGCCCCGACACCGACCCCGCCGAGGTCGCCCGCATCCGCGCGGCCATCACCGCACGGGAGTCGGTCACGGTCACGCTGCTCAACCACCGGGCCGACGGCAGCCCGTTCTGGAACCGGCTGAGCATCGACCCGATCCTGGACGGCGATGACCTGGTGGGCTTCGTCGGCGTGCAGACCGACGTGACCGCCGAGATCGTCGCCGCCACCGAGCGCGACGCCGCCCGGGCGGCCAGCGAGGCCGCCCTGGCCCGCGAGACGGCGGCCCGCATCTCCCTGCAGTCGGCCCACCAGCGGCTGCAGCTGATGTCCGCGGCCACCACCACCCTGTCGGCCTCGTTGGACCCCCAGACGGTCGTCGACCAGCTGGTGGACCTCTGCGTGCCGCAGCTGGCCGACTGGGTGTTCGTGGCCGAGACCGACGAGGCCGGCATCGTCGTCCGGGTCACCACCCGCCACCACGCCCCCGAGGGCCGGGAGGCCGAGCTGGCCGAGGTGGCCCGCGTCTACGAGGGCCGGCCGCTGCCGCAGGTGGCGCCGGCCGCCCAGGCCGTGCTCACGGGCGCCACGGTCGCCGTCGCCGACCTGACCCCGGACCGCCTGGCGCCCTACGGCCGCGGGCTGACCGACTCGGTCTACGCCCGGCTCGGCACCCGCGCGCTGGCCGCCGTCCCCCTCGCCGCGCCCGACAGCACCTGGGGCGCCATGGTGCTCGTGCGGGCCACCCCGCACGCGTTCCCGCAGGGGGACCTCGAGGTCGCCGCCGACCTCGGCCGGCGCGCCGGGCAGGCGCTGGCCAACGCCCGCCGCTACACCCGCGAGGCCACCGTGGCCGAGACGCTGCAGCGTGCCCTGCTGCCCGGCCTGCCCGACCTCCCGGGCGTCACGGCGGCTGCCCACTACAGCAGCGCGGTCATCGGTGCCGCCGTCGGCGGCGACCTGTACGACCTCATGGACGTGCCCGGCGACGCGGTCGGCGTCGTGGTCGCCGACGTGGCCGGGCACGACGTCGACGCCGCCGCGACCATGGGCACCCTGCGCGACCTCGTCCGCGCGCAGAGCTGGGCGACGCCGGCCCCGGACCCGGCGCAGGTGCTCACCGGCGTCGACCGGCTCATGGACGTGCTGCACGTGCCGGCGCTGGCGACCGCCGCCGTCGTGCAGGCCCGGCGCCCCTCCGCCGACCAGCCGGGGTGGACCCTGCGCTACGCCAACGCCGGCCACCCCCCGGTCCTCCTGCGGTTGCCGGGCGGCGCGGTCGAGGTGCTCGACCCCGTGCGCGACCTGCTCCTGGGGGCCGACCCGGCGCGGCCGCGCCGGGTCGTCACCCGGGTGGTGCCCGCGGGCAGCCAGCTCGTGCTGCACACCGACGGCCTGGTCGAGCAGCCGGGCCCCGGCGGTGGGCCGGCCCGCGACCTGGACGAGGGCACCCGGCGCCTGGTCGACCGGCTGCGGGCCCTGCCGCCGGGGACCCCGCCCGAGGACGTCGTCGAGGACCTGCAGCAGCTCGTCGTGCAGCGGCTCGACGACACCGCCCTCCTCGTCGTCCAGCTCGGTTCTGGGAACCTGTCCGGGTGACCGACGACCTCTACCTGCCGTTCGCCGAGCGCACCCCCGACACCCAGTACGCCGACGTGCTGCGGGCGATCGTCACCGAGGGGGAGCGGACGGCGACTCGGCAGGGCGTCGAGGCGCTCACGCTCATGCAGCAGACCACCCGCTACCCCCTGCGCAACGGCTTCCCGCTCATCACCGAGCGGTCGATCGGGAGCTTCTGGCCCAAGGCCGTCGGCGAGCTGTGCGCCTTCATCAACGGCGCCACCACGATCGACGAGCTGGCCGCGTTCGGCTGCGACTGGTGGGACGCCTGGGCGACGCCTGCGAAGACCCGCAAGCGCGGCCTGCCCGACGGCGACCTCGGCCCGGGCTCCTACGGCGGCGCGTTCCACGACTTCCCGGCCCCGCCCGGGCGCGAGCCGATGGACCAGTTCACCCACCTGGTCGAGCAGGTGCGCGAGCTCCCCGAGCTGCGCACCCACTTCGTCTCGCCGTGGATCCCGCAGTACCAGGTGCGCGGCGAGGGCAAGACCCCCGGGACGACGATCGCGCCCTGCCACGGGTGGGTGCACGTGCGGGTCCTGAACGGCACGCTGCACCTGCACATGTTCCAGCGCTCGGCCGACGTGCCGGTCGGGGTGCCGGCGAACATGGTGCAGTACGCCGCGCTGACGCTGATGCTCGCGCAGCTCACCGGTACGCGGCCGGGCACGTTCCACCACACCATGAGCGACGCGCACGTCTACGTCGACCAGCTCGACGCCGTCCACGAGATGCTCGCCCGCGAGCCCCGCCGGCTGCCCACCCTCACCCTCACCGACGAGGGCCGGCAGGTCACCGACGTCCACGACTTCCGCGGCACCCACTTCGAGCTCGCCGACTACGAGCCGCACCCCTCGATCCGCGGCATCCCGGTCGCGTCGTGAGCGGGCCCGCGACCCAGCTCTCGATCGTCGTCGCGGTCGCCGACAACGGGGTCATCGGCGACGCGGACGGGCTGCCCTGGCACATCAGCGAGGACCTGCGCCGCTTCCGCGAGCTCACCACCGGCCACGTGGTCGTCGCCGGCCGGCTCACCCACCAGTCGGTGGTCGCCCGGCTCGGCCAGCCGCTGCCGCGCCGGCACACCGTCGTGGTCAGCCGCCGCACGCCCCCCGGCGGGCCGCAGGTGTGGACCGCCGGAGCGGCCACCACCGTCGGCGACCTCGACTCCGCGCTCGCGCTGGCGGCCCGGCTGGCCCCCGACGCCGAGCACCCGGAGGTCGTGGTCATGGGCGGCGCCCAGCTGTACGCCGCAGCCCTGCCGCAGGTCGGCACGGTGCACCTCACCCGCGTGCACCTGGAACCCGACGGCGACACCCGCATGCCCGAGGGCTGGCTCGACGCGTTCACCGTCGTCGACAGCCGCGACCTGGCCACCGCCTCGGGCGCCGACGTCACCTTCGAGACGCTCACCCGTGGCTGACCTCTACTGCCCGGCCAACGCCCGCATGCCCGAGCAGGTCGCCCGCATGGCCGACCTCGAGGCCCGGGGCGTGTGCCTGTTCTGCGCCGACGCCGGCTCCGAGGTCGGCGGGGGAGACCTGGTCGCCGAGACCGAGCACTGGCGCGCCGTCCGCAACGACTTCCCCTACCGCGGCGCCGCCGAGCACCTGCTGCTGGTGCCGCGCACGCACGTCACCGACGTCCTCGACCTCGACGACGCAGCCCGGGCGGAGCTCTGGGACGTGCTCCGCACCGTGCGGGGCGGCTCCACGGGGCCCTACGGGCTGGGCATGCGCAACGGGCCGTGCGAGGGCACCGGCGGCACCATCGCCCACGTGCACCTGCACGTGCTGGTGCCCGACGGCGAGCAGCCGCTGCGCATGCGGTTCAGCTCGGCGCGCTGACGCCCCCGGCGCCGAGGTCGACCCAGACCAGCTCGGTGCCGGCGCCGGCGAGGATCTGCTCGGCGTCCAGCAGCGAGTACGAGCCGCGGAAGAAGCAGCGGGCGAACCGGGCCTCGGCGACCAGGTAGGCGCACGCCGGGCACGGGAACGCCGAGACGTAGAGGTCGGCGCCCGCGGTGTCGAAGGCCCCGGCCGCGGCCTGGCCCACCAGCGAGGCCTCGGCGTGGATCGCCGTCGACAGGTCCGCCCGCAGCCCCCGGGAGAACTCGTTGCGGGGGTCGCCGTCGACGTAGGGCGCGTGCTCGGTGGGCCGGTGCCGGTTGTGCGCGGTGGCCAGCACCTGGCCGTCCCGGGCGGCCAGCGCCCCCACCTGGCGCCACCAGTCCGAGGACCGGTCACCGGCGGCCATGGTCTGCCGCATGAGCGCCACGTGCACGGGGTCCGTCGTCGTCGCGGCGGTGGCCCCGGCGGGGCGTTCCTCGGTGGCCCACTGCCGGTCCCAGCGCAGGAACACCGGCACCAGGCGCCACTGCACCTGCGGGTGGTCGCCGGCCAGCTCCCGGGTGACGGACTCGTCGGGGGCCAGGACGACGTCCTCCAGCGCGGCCGGCAGGTCGGCCGGCTGCACCACCCGGACGTCGACCCCGTGCTCCAGCGCGAGGATGCGGCCCACGGTCGCGGCGTCCAGGCCGCGGATCTCCTTGCGCATCGCCGGGAAGCGCTCGGCGAACCCCTCGCCCAGCAGCAGCACCTCCTCGACGTCGGGGTGCTGGTCGAGCAGGCGACGGTGCCCGGCGTGGTAGACCGGCGCGTGCAGCAGGAGCTGGGTCATTCGCCGGCGGACTGGGCGGCGTCGGCGAGGTGGATCAGCCGCAACCGGGCCGACGTGCTCACCGTCGACATCCTGTCCAGCACCTCGACCCGTCCGCAGTACTGGCTCTCCAGCTGGGCGACCTCGTCGTCGGTGTAGGTCTCGGCGGTGGCCACCAGCACCGCTGGACGCACCGCCTTGATCAGCGCCCACTGCTCGTGGTGCACGTGCTTGAGGGTCACGATGCCCACCCCGCGCTGGTGGGTGACCATGCGCAGCCGCTCCATCTCGGGGACGGCGGGCCGGCTGGGCCCCTTGCGCCGGCGCACCTTCTCGTCGCTGTCCACCCCGACGATGAGGAACCCGCCCAGGGACCGGGCGTGCTCGAGGTAGCGGCTGTGGCCCTCGTGGATCATGTCGAACGAGCCGCTGGTCAGCACCACGCGCAGGCCGAGGGTCTTCAGTGCCGAGCTCATGGCGGCCAGCCGGTCGAGGTCGTCGACGAACCGCTCCTCGAAGTGCGAGGCGTCCTGGAACAGGTCGCTGTAGAGCCGACCCGGCTCCCGGTCCCCACGGTCCTGGCCCACGGACCGAAGGCTACCGACCGGCCCCGGCGGACCTGGGTGACGGCGTCACGGCCCGGTGACGGGCGACCCGGCGAGATCACGAAGCGGTGACGATCGGGCCGGTACGGGTTGCTGCGGGGGGTGCCCCCGCGGTTACGGTCGACCTCGGAACAGGCGCCGTCCGGCTGGGCGGCGCCCAGCGCCGGGACCCGGCCCGCACAGCCTGCGACGCGCAGCGGCGGGACCGACGGCGCCCCAGCGGAGCGATGTCCTCCGCACTCCTGGATCTGCGAACCCCGGACCGGGCAGGCGACGCCTGCGCCGGTCCTCGCCCTGCCCCCGACGAGAGGACCAGCTGCCTGTGCTGCACGCACGAGGTCTGTACAAGGTGTTCGGCCGACGGCCCGAGGACGCCGTCCGCCGGCTGCAGGAGGGCGCGACCGTCGCCGACGTCCGGGACGACGGGGCGACCCCCGCCGTGGTCGACGTCGGCTTCACCGTCCGGCCCGGGGAGATCTTCGTGGTCATGGGCCTGTCCGGGTCGGGGAAGTCGACCCTGCTGCGGATGCTCAACGGGCTGCTGCCCCCGACGGCGGGCAGCGTCACCCTCGACGGCGAGGAGCTCACCGAGCTCGACCGCGCCGGGCTGCGACGGGTCCGGCAGGAGCGCATGAGCATGGTGTTCCAGCACTTCGCGCTGCTGCCGCACCGGTCGGTGCTGCAGAACGCCGCCTACGCCCTCGAGGTGCGCGGGGTCGACCGGCGCACCCGCAGCGACCGCGCCCGCGAGGCGCTGTCGCTGGTCGGGCTCGCCGACCGCGCCGACGCCTCACCGGCCCAGCTCTCCGGCGGCATGCAGCAGCGGGTCGGGCTGGCCCGCGCGCTGGCCGCCGACACCGACCTGCTGCTCATGGACGAGGCGTTCAGCGCCCTGGACCCCCTCATCCGGCGGGGCATGCAGGACCAGCTGCTGGACCTGCAGCGCGACCTGGGCAAGACCATCGTCTTCATCACCCACGACCTCAACGAGGCCATGCGGCTGGGCGACCGGGTCGCGGTCATGCGCGACGGGCGCATCGTGCAGTGCGACACCCCCGAGCAGATCCTCACCGCACCGGCCGACGACTACGTCGCCCAGTTCCTCGCCGACGTCGACCGCTCCCGCGTGGTCACCGCCGGCAGCCTGGCCGAACCGGTCGCGGTGCTGCCGCCCTCGGCCGGGCCCGGTGAGACCGGCGCCGAGCTGGCCCGCACCGGGGCCGACCACCTCGTGCTCGCCGAGCCCGGTGGCCCGGTGCACGGGGTGCTGGCCGCCGCCGACGCCGGGAGCGGCTCGGCGGGCCAGGCGGCGCCCCCCGCCGCCTGCGTCCCGGCGGACGCGCCCCTGGCCGACCTGCTGGGCCCCGCCGCCGCCACCGGGCACCCCGTCGTGGTGGTCGACGAGGCCCGGCGGCCGGTGGGCGTGGTCCCGGTGACCGCGCTGCTGGCCGCGCTCAGCCCGGCTGCCGGCGAGCCCGGCGCGCACGACGGCGTCCCCGCCGGCGCCCCCGACGCCGAGCTCGCGGACAGGCGCGCCGGCGACGACCACGACGACCGCCACGACGACGACAGGGAGGTCGCCGGTGTCTGAGGCCACCGTGCACGCCGCCGATGCGCTCGACGACCTGCCCCGCATCCCGCTCGGGGACTGGTTGGAGACCGCCTTCGACTGGTCCACCGACACCTTCGGCCTGGTCTTCGACGCCGTCGGCGCGGCCGTGGAGACGTCGGTCGAGGGGCTCACCGACGCCCTGCTGGCCGTGCCGGCGCTGGTGCTGTCCCTGGTCTTCGCGCTGCTGGGCCTGCTGGCCCGCTCGGCCGCCTTCGCGGTCGGGTCGGCACTGGGCTTCGCCCTGGTCGTCAGCATGGGCCTGTGGCCCGAGGCCATGGAGACCCTCGCGCTGGTCGGCTTCGCCGCCGCCGTCGCCGCGCTGGTCGCGGTGCCGGTCGGCATCCTGGCGGCCCGCCACGACCGGGTCAGCGCCCTCCTGCGGCCGGTGCTGGACTTCATGCAGACCATGCCGGCCTTCGTCTACCTGGTGCCGGCGGTGACCCTGTTCAGCATCGGGCTGGTGCCCGGCGTGGTCACCACGATCGTCTTCGCGCTGCCGCCCGGCGTGCGGCTCACCGAGCTGGGCATCCGGCAGGTCGACGTCGAGACCGTCGAGGCCGGGCGCGCGTTCGGCAGCTCGCCCGGGCAGATCCTGCGCGGCATCCAGCTCCCGCTGGCCCGCCCCACCATCCTGGCCGGCATCAACCAGGTGATCATGCTGGCCCTGTCCATGTCGGTCATCGCCGGCATCGTCGGCGCCGGCGGGCTCGGCCAGGCCGTCGTCACCAGCATCTCCCGGCTGGACCTGGCGCTGGGGTTCGAGGCCGGCATCTCGGTCGTCGTCCTCGCCATCTGGCTGGACCGGCTCACCGCCGCCCTCGGTGCCGGCGGGTCCCGGCTGCGCCTGCCCCGCCGCGGCGGGCAGACCACCGCCGACGCCGAGCTGACCACCGCCCCCGGCCGCGCCTGAGCGCTGCCCCACCCACCTGCCGCCGGCGCCGCCGGCGGACCACCCCCGACGAGAGGACCCACCATGACGACGTCGACGACGACCAGGACCGCCCGGCTGGTGGCCGGCGCGGCCGCCCTGGCCCTGACCATGACCGCCTGCGGCGGCTCCGACGACGACGCCACCACGTCCGCCGACGGCGCCACCACCGAGACCATCACGCTGGGCTACCTGCCCTCGTGGACCGACGGGCTGAGCACCGCCTACCTGTGGCAGCACGTGCTCGAGGAGCGCGGCTACGACGTGGAGATGCAGGAGCTCAGCGAGGCCGGGCTGCTCTACGCCGGCCTGGCCGGGGGTGACTTCGACGTCTACCCCTCCGCCTGGCCCGAGGTCACCCACGCCGACTACATGGAGACCTACGGCGACGACATCGAGGACCTCGGCGCCTACTACGACGGGGCGGTGCTGACCCTCGCCGTCCCCGAGTACACCGACATCGACTCCATCGCCGACCTGGCCGCCGACCCGGGCCGCTTCGACGGCCAGATCTACGGCATCGAGCCCGGTGCCGGCCTGACCCGGGTCACCCGCGAGGAGGTCATGCCGACCTACGGGCTGGAGGAGGACTACGAGCTGGTCGAGTCCTCGACCACCGCGATGCTCGCGCAGCTGCAGTCGGCCACCGACGCGCAGGAGGACATCGTCGTCACCCTGTGGCGCCCGTTCTGGGCCAACAGCGAGTTCCCGGTCAAGGACCTCCAGGACCCCGAGGGCGCACTCGGTGACCCCGAGGGCCTGCACGAGCTGGCCCGCGACGGGTTCACCGCCGACCACCCCGAGCTGGCCGACCTCATCGGCGGCCTGTCGCTGACCGACGAGCAGTACGGGTCGCTGGAGGACATGGTCGTCAACGAGTACGGCGACGGCCGCTACGACGAGGCCGTCGAGGCCTGGCTCGAGGCCAACCCCGACATCCGGGACACCCTGATCAGCTGACCGACCGCAGCTCCGCGGGGCCCGGCGTCCGAGCGGACGCCGGGCCCCGTCCGCGCGTGCGGGGCAGGATGGTGCGGTGAGCGACCGCCCGTACGACCTCGTCCTGTTCGGTGCCAGCGGCTTCGTGGGCCGGCTGGTGGCCGGCTACCTCGCCGAGCACGCCCCCGCGGGTACCCGCATCGCCCTGGCCGGCCGCACCCGGGCCAAGGTCGAGCTGGTGCGCGCCGACCTGCCCGAGGCCGGCCGCGGCTGGCCGGTGCTGGTCGCCGACTCCGGCGACGACGCGGCACTGGCCGACCTGGCCGCCAGCACCCGGGCCGTCGTCACCACCGTGGGGCCCTACGCCCGGTACGGCCTGCCGCTGGTGCAGGCGTGCGCCCGGGCCGGCACCCACTACGCCGACCTCACCGGCGAGGTGCTCTTCGTCCGCGACGCCATCGACGCCGCCGACGCCGTGGCCCATGAGTCCGGGGCGAAGATCGTGCACGCCTGCGGCTACGACTCCATCCCCTCCGACCTCGCCGTCGCCGAGCTGGCGCGGCGGGCCGCCGCCGACGGCGCGGGCGGGCTGACCGACGTGCAGACCGTCGCCACCGCCAAGGGCGGCTTCTCCGGCGGCACCATCGACTCGATGCGCGCCCAGGTCGCCGCGATCAAGGACCGCCCCGAGCTGCGCCGGATCGCCGGCCACCCCTACGCGCTCAGCCCCGACCGGGCCGCGGAGCCGGCCACCCGGCAGCCGCGCGACGCCGCGCCGCCCACCCGCACCGCCGACGGCCGCTGGGCCGCGCCGTTCGTGATGGCCCCGTTCAACACCCGCATCGTGCGCCGCAGCAACGCGCTCGCCGACTTCGCCTACGGCCGCGGCCTGTCCTACGGCGAGGTGATGGCCACCGGCGGCGGCATCGCCGGCGCGGTGACCGCCGGGGTCGTCACCGGTGGGCTGGGCGCGGTGCTGGCGGGCATGTCGTTCGGCCCGACCGCGGCACTGCTGGACAAGGTGCTGCCCGCGCCGGGGGAGGGCCCCGACGCCGCGGCCCGCGCCCGCGGGTTCTTCCGCATGGTCACGACGGGTGCGACGGAGTCGGGGCGGCGCTACCGCTCGGTCGCCGCCGGCCAGGGCGACCCCGGCTACGCCGCCACCGCCGTGATGCTGGGCGAGGCGGGGTTGTCGCTGGCCCTGGACGACCTGCCCGACCGGGCCGGCTCGCTCACCCCTGCCACCGCGTTCGGCGAGGTGCTGGTGCAGCGCCTGCGCGCGGCCGGGCACACCTACGAGGTCACCGAGCTGTGAGCGTCCGCTGCGCCGAGGACGCCGACCTGCCGCTGCTGGCCGCCGTCGAGCGCGCGGCCGACCAGCTCTTCGTGCCGCTGGGCATGACCGACTTCCCGCCACCGGCCACACCGCAGCAGCGGGCGGCGGCCTGGCGGGTGCTGGTCGAGGGCCGGCCGCCGCGCGGGTTCGCCGTCCTGGACCGCTTCGGCCGCCGGGCCGCCATGGAGCGCCCGGTCTGACCACGAGGTGCGGGGTTGCGGCCCTCTCGGAGCGGGATGCGGGGGCGACGACCCCGCAACCGGTGCGCGGGGCGCCGCCGCCCACCAGCAGCCGGGCGCCCCGGCGAGTACCGCGTCCTGGTGCAGCTGCGCCTGCTGGACCCCTGACCCGGCTCAACCCACCGGCGTCGGGCGACGGACGGCGGCCAGCAGGACGGCGGCCAGGGCCTCCGGGTCGTCGCCGGCGCCGTAGAGCCAGCCGTCGGGCCGCACCAGCACCGCCGTCGCACCCAGCTCGGCGAACCACCGGCCGTACGTGCCGTCGACGTCGCCCACCGTCACGACCCCGGGGGACCGGCCGCCGAGCGCGGCCACGCGCACACCCAGCTCGGCCAGGGCCGCGGCGTCGACGTCGGCGAGCGCGGCGGCGTCGCGGGCCAGCAGCACCCCGGGGCCGCCGAGGACGTCGTCCAGCAGGCTCGGCGGCCCGCCGTCCACCCGAACCCGGCCCTGCCGCGACAGCCGACCACCGGCCGGGCCGGTGTGCGCGCCGGGGCCCAGCGCCGGCCGCGGGGGCGCGGGCGGCTCCATGCCGCGGTCCCAATCGGCGGTCATCCGGGCATCGCGCGCGGCCGCCTCGGCCGGGTCGGAGATGCAGATGACCCGGCCCAGCTCCATCGAGAACCGCACGAACGCCTGCACGTGCGGCAGTCGCTCGCTGCCGTAGCTGTCCAGCAGCTCCTCACCGGCCGCCCCGCGCAGCACCGCGTCGAGCTTCCACGCGAGGTTGGCAGCGTCCCGCACGCCGGCGCCCAGGCCCTGCCCGGCGAAGGGCGGCATGAGGTGCGCGGCGTCACCGGCCAGCAGCACCCGGCCCGCCCGCCACGCCGTGGCCCACCCGGCCTGGAACGTGTAGACCGAGTGCCGCTCGAGCTCGGCGTCGGCCGGGGTGAGCCCGAAGGGGGCGAGGAGCTCCCAGGCAGCCTCCGGGCGGTCGAGCTGCTCGCGGGTCTCGTGCGGCAACCGCATGAACTCCCACCGCCGCCGCCCCGGCCCGCCGGGCACCATCGTCGCCGGGCGGGCGACGTCGCAGGTCTGCTCGGCGACGTGCGGGAAGCGCAGGTGCGGCTGCGGCCGGACGTCGACCACCAGCCAGTCGTAGAAGTAGCCCTCGTCGTGCCACGCCAACCCGGCCCAGCTGCGCACCCGGCTGTTGGCGCCGTCCGCCCCGACCACCCACGCGGCGCGCAGCGAGCTCGAGGTGCCGTCCGTGCCGACGAGTCGCAGGGTCGCTCCGTCGTCGTCCTGGTCGAGGCCGACGGCCTCCTGCCCGCGCAGCACCCGCACGGCGGGCAACCCGGCGACGACCCGGTCCAGGGCGTCCTCCAGCGAGGGCTGGTGGAAGAACCAGGTGTTGAACCACCCCGACTCCCCGCGGCCGGTCCAGTCGACCTCGACCAGCGTGCGGCCCTCGCCGTTGCGCCAGACGTAGCGGGCGTCGTAGGGCTCGGTGACCTCGGGGATGGTGTCCGGGGGCAGCCCGACCGACTGCAGCACCCGGGCGAACTCGCTGTCGTGGGTCACCGCTCGGGGCAGCGGGTAGCCGGCCTCCTGCCGGTCGACGACCACGACGTCGTGGCCGCGGCGGCCGAGCTGGATGGCCAGCAGCTTGCCCACCGGGCCGAACCCGACCACCGCCACCTCGGCGGTCATCGCGCTCACCACGGGTTCCGCGGGGGACGGGTGTCGCGGTGCTCGGCGACGAACAGTGCCGGCAGGTCGGGGGCCTCCGCGGCGTCCTGCTCGGGGGAGAGGCCCAGGTCGGGCAGGTCCGGCCCGACGCAGGAGTGGCTGCGCCGCGCCGCCGCCACGTAGGCCTCGACGTCGGAGCACCCCGACGGGTCGGGGAACTGGACCGACGGCAGTCGCTCCCACCCGGTCTCCAGCGGCAGCGGCGCGGGGTCCAGCAGGGCCCCGACCTCGTGCAGTTCCACCCTCGGCTCCTCCGGGTCGGTGTCGTGTGGGCAGCAGTCCAGCCCACGGTGTGGCTCGCGTCACTGCTTCCGTCCCGGGAACCGGGACGGCGTTGTTCCCTCGGTCACAGCCGACTCCCACGATGACCGCCACCTGCCGCACCGACGCGGCGCCGAGTCGCCAGGAGACCCCATGTCCGCACCTCCCACCCCCCGCGCGCACCCCGCGGTCATCGCGCTGTGCATGGTCATCACGGTGATCGAGGGCTTCAACCTCATCGTGTTCGGCTCGGTCGTGCCGCTGCTGGTGGCCGATGCCGGGCTCGGCATCAGTGACCAGCAGATCGGGCTCATCGGGGGCTTCGTCTACATCGGGGCGATCCTCGGCGCGCTGCTGGCCCCGGCCCTGGCCGAGCGGGTGGGCCGCAAGCGGGTGCTGCTGCTGGCCATCACGGTCTTCGCCGCCGGTGCGCTGCTCACGGGGTCGTCGACCAGCGGCGGGATGCTGGCCGTGGCCCGCTTCCTGACCGGGTTCGGCGTCGGTGGGGCGCTGACCACCGCGATGACCGTCGCCCGCAACAGCGCGCCGCCGCAGCGCGGGTCGCTGGTCGTCACGATCACCATGGCCGGGATCCCGCTCGGCGGGGTGGTGGCCGCCCTGCTGGCCATCCCGGTGCTGCCGGCGTTCGGGTGGCGGCCGATGTTCTTCGTGGGCGCGGGGCTGGCGCTGGCCATCGTCGTCGCGGTCGCCGTCATGACCATCCCGACGGACACCCCGCAGGAGGTGGCCAACCGGGCCTGGTCGGGCCGGGACAAGCTCCGGGCGCTGTTCGCCGGCCGGGGTGCCGTCGTGGCGGTGGTGATCGCCGTCTGCGCAGTCGCCAACATGGTCGCCTGGCAGGGCCTCAACGTCTGGGCCGCGCAGGCCATGGTGGACCTGGGCTTCCCGCTGACCACCGCGCTGCTGCTCACCTTCGTGCTCACCGCGGCCGCCGTCCTGGGCTCCTTCGCCACCGCGTCGGCGGCCGACCGGCGCGGCTCCGCCGTGGTCTCGGTGGTCACGAGCGCCTGCACCCTGGCCGGCCTGGTCGCGCTCCTGCTGCTGCCGGTGTCGCTGCCCGGCGTCGTGGTCGCGGTGGCCCTGATGGGCATCGGCGGGCACTCGACCATGAACCTGGTGCACACGACGACGTCGGACATCTACCCGCTGCCGGCCCGGGCCGCCGCGCTGGGGTGGTCGAACGGCACCTCGTTCATCGGCGCGTTCCTCGGCCCGGCGCTGGGTGGTGCGGCGATCGCCGCCGGGGGCGCCCGCGGGGTGTTCTCGACGTTCGCCGTCGCCGCGGCCGTCTGCCTGGTCGCCGTCGTCGCGTTGTGGGCCGCCGACCGGCGGGCCACCGCCGGCAGCTTCCGGGTGCCGGCGGGGGCTGCCGACGTCCCGCTCGTGCCTGCCTGACCTGCGCCCCCCGGGACCCGGGCCACCGAGCGTGGCCCGGGTTCAGCGCACCCGGGGGTTGATGCGGCGCAGGCCCTCGACCGCAGCCGGCAGCTTGGCGCGGAACCGCTGCGTCGGCACGACGACCGCCACCGCCTGCAGTGCCCCGGTGGGCCCGGTGAACCCGGTGGCCACCGCGCAGATGCCCAGGTCGTGCTCCTCCTCGTCGACCGCGACACCGGTGCGGCGAACCTCGGCCAGCTCGGCGAGCACCGCGGCGTGGTCGGTGACGGTGTGCTCGGTGAACCGTCGGAGCACCGGGGGCAGCAGCTCGGCGATGCGCTGGTCGGGCAGCTGGGCCAGCAGCGCCATGCCGATGCAGCTGGCGTGCAGCGAGAACGACCGGCCGACCTTGGTGACCCCGCGCAGCCGCTCGGGGGAGGCGATCTGGTCGACCACCACGACCTCGCGGCCGCTGAACACGGCGAGCTCGACGTTCTCGGCGACCTCGCGGGCCAGGGTGGCCAGCGCCGCCCGGTTGGCCGACAGCAGCCGCAGGTGGGCGTTCATGCCGAACTTGAGCAGGCCGGGCCCGAGCACCCACCCCGGCCGCTCGGGCACGCGCACGACGTAGAGCTCGCGCTCGAGGCCCTGCAGGGCGCGGTGCACGGCCGAGCGGGGCAGGCCGGTGCGGCTGGTCAGGTCGGTGACGGTGAGCGGGCCGCGGCTCTCCGCGAGCGCGTCGAGCACCTGGGTGGCGCGGCCCAGGTCGGTCACGCCTGCGCAGCCTGCCACTGCCGCACCCAGGCGCGGCCGTAGTCGTTGCCGTGCGGGGTCCGCAGCACGGTGTGCACGTGGAAGGGCTGCGGGGTGCGGTAGTCGAGGAAGACGCCGCAGTGGTGGTCGAGCTCGGCGATGACCACCGGTGACTGCAGCCGGGCGTAGAAGACGTCGTCGGGCCCGTGGCCGCCGATCCAGCTGAAGGTGGTCTCCGCCCAGTGCGCGGCGATCTCGCGCATCCGGGCCGCGCGGGGCCCCTCGGGCAGCAGCGCGACGGCGGTCGCCGCGACCGCACGGGCGGCGTCCTGGGGGGCGTCGGGCAGGTCGGCGACCCGCACGCCCTCGACCGGGATGACCCGGTTGTCCTGGAAGGCCCCACCCAGGTGCCGCTCGTCGCCGGGGTGCACCCGGCCCGGGGGCATGGCGGGGTCGACCATCTCGGCCCAGACGGTGGCCGCGGCGCGCTGCTCGGCGGTCATCCCGGCCATGACCGCCCGCCACTCGGCGATGCGGCCGGCGAAGGCCCGCGGCGAGGTGTACGGGCCGTCGTCGATCACGTCGGGCTCGGCGCCCAGGAACACCGGCGACACGACCATGCGGCCCTCGACCACGAGGCAGTTGACCGCGCAGTGGTGGCCGAACAGCTGCCAGCCCCACGGCGCGTGCCGGTCGGGCTCGCCGTAGAGCGCGATGTTGTAGCTGAACTCGCCCAGCACCTCGGGCAGGCCGACGACCTCGCCGAGGAAGCCGTTGATCCGCATCATCAGCTGCACCTGCGCGAACCCCTCGGGTGACAGCGACGCGGCCATCAGTGCGAGAGCGGCCCGGCGCACCTCGGCGGGCTGGAACTCCAGCCGCAGGCCGGTGTCGAACTGCATGAACTCCGGGTTGGCCCAGGTCTGCCACTCCACGGCGTCGACGTCGTGCTGCACCCGGGCGCGGTCGTCGGCGGGGAGCAGGTCGACCAGCGCACGGGCGGCGTCGACCATGGCCGCCACCGGTGCCTCCTCGCCCGGTTCGGCGGGGGTGAGGTCGTACAGGCCCGCGCGGAGGACGCCGTCCTCGGTGATGCCGCGGAAGGGCTGCCGGTACAGCGGGGTCCAGCCCTCCACCAGACCGCCGGTGAAGGTGCCCGGGGTGCGGGCGTGCTCCCGGTAGGCGTACGGGTCGAGCCCGGCGACCTCGGTGAGGCGCGGGTGGTCGGGCGGGAAGAGGTACTGCCGGAACTCGGACATCGTCGTCCCCCTCAGTCGTTGTGCCGGGCGACGGCCGCCCGGACGGCGGTCTCGTCGCCGCCGGCGATGGCCTCCACCAGATCGCGGTGCACCTGGACCCGGCGCTCGCGGTAGGCCGCGTCGGGGTGGGCGGCGACGTCGTCGGGGCGGGGGTCGGTGGTGTCGAGCTGGCCGAGCGTCGCGGTGTAGACGGCGCGGGCCATGGCGTTCGGGCAGATCGCGGCGATGCGGGCGTGCAGCGCCCAGTTCGCGTGCAGGAACGCCGGCCAGTCGGGGGCGGCGGCCAGCTCGTCGACCAGGGCCCGCAGCTCGGCCGTGTCGCCCGCGGTGCGGCAGCGGGCGGCGCCGAGGTCGACGAGTTCCTCGAGGTGCTGGCGCAGCTCGACGGCGTCGGCGACCGCGGTCGGGTCGTCGCCCACCCCGAGCAGGGTGTGCCGCAGCCGGACGACGGGTCCGCGGTCGGCGACGAACAGCCCGCCCCCGCGCCCGGGCCGGATCTCCAACAGGCCGCGGTCGCGCAACAGGCGCACGGCCTCGCTGACCGTGGAGTAGGCGTAGCCGGTCTCGGCGCGCAGTGACTCGAGGGTGCCCACCGGTTCGCCGGGGCCCATGGCGCCCACGCGCTCGCCGAGGGAGAGCGCGAGCTGCTCGGCGCGGGTGGGCACGAACGCTTGTACCGCACCGGGTCGCCGTGCCATGGTGCGCAGTGAAGCGCAAACCTCCGAACCTTTCAAGGGTTCCGACCGAAGGGTTCTCCGTGCGACTGGTGGGCATCGCGACAGACGACGGCGTGATGGTCGGCACGCTCACGGCCGACGGCGTGGGCGTGCAGGTCATCGCCCCGCTGGCCCGGTTCTGGGCGGACCCCTCTCGGCACCTGGCGGCCGGGGCCACCGGCCCGCAGTACGCGGTGGCCGACGTCGAACTCGTGCCGCCGGTGCTGCCCGCCGCGCGGGTGCTGTGCATCGGCCTGAACTACGCCGAGCACGTCGCCGAGGGATCGTTCGCCGGGGCGGGGATGCCCGAGCACCCCACCCTCTTCGCGCGGTGGACTGCGTCGCTGTCGGCCGGCGACGGCACGGTGCCGGTGCCCCCCGACGAGGCCGGGCTCGACTGGGAGGGCGAGGTCGTGGCCTGGGTGGGGGAGACCCTGGTCGACGCCACGCCCGAGCAGGCCCTGGCCGGGGTCCTCGGCTACTCGACCTTCAACGACCTCACGGCCCGCCGGGCGCAGAAGCTGACCAGTCAGTGGATCCTGGGCAAGAACGCCGACCGGTCGGGCCCGCTCGGGCCGATGGTGCCCGCGGCCGAGGTCGGCGACCTGCGCGACGGCCTGCGGATCAGCACCCGGGTGAACGGCGAGGTCGTGCAGGATGCCCGCACCGACCAGATGGTCTACGGCGTCGGCGAGACGCTGTCACTGGTGTCCCGCACCCTCACCCTGCGCCCCGGCGACCTGCTGGCCACCGGCACGCCGTCCGGGGTCGGGTACGCCCGCGACCCCCAGTGGCTGCTGCAGCCCGGCGACGTCGTCGAGGTCGAGGTCGAGCGGCTCGGCGTGCTGCGCACCACGGTGGTCGCCGACGACCGGGCGGGCGCCCCGCACCGCTAGGTCCGCCGGTCAGGGGGGTGACCGGCGCGGCGCGGACGGGGCAGCTGACCACCGCCCGACGGTCGGCAGACCTACCCCGCTGAGGACCCGGCGACGATCGACTGCGGGGTTCCCGCCCCCTCGACCGGCCCGCAGAGGGCGAGAACCCCGCACCCTGGCGTCAGAACCCGGTGGATCGGGCGCGCCACCCAGGAGGCCCCGGTGGACGGCGTCCGCTGACGGCCGGCGGGCGTGGGTCGCGGGGCATCGGGCAAGGTCATGGGCATGGCCTACGAGGCGGCGCAGAACCGCTACGACGACATGACCTACCGCCGCACCGGGCGCAGCGGCACCGACCTGCCCGCGATCAGCCTGGGGCTGTGGCACAACTTCGGCGACGACGTGCCCTTCGACCGGCAACGCGACGTGCTGCGCCGGGCCTTCGACCTGGGCATCACGCACTTCGACCTGGCCAACAACTACGGCCCGCCCTACGGGTCGGCGGAGACCAACTTCGGCCGGCACCTGCGTGAGGACTTCCGCCGCTACCGCGACGAGCTGGTCATCTCCACCAAGGCCGGCTACGACATGTGGCCGGGCCCGTACGGCCAGGGCGGCGGCGGGCGCAAGTACGTGCTGGCCAGCCTGGACCAGTCGCTGCAGCGGATGGGACTGGAGCACGTCGACGTCTTCTACAGCCACCGGCCCGACCCGACCACACCGCTGGAGGAGACGATGGGTGCGCTGCACACCGCCGTCACCAGCGGGAAGGCCCTCTACGCCGGCATCTCCTCCTACGGGCCCGAGGACACCCGGCGGGCCGCGGCGATCCTGGCCGACCTGGGCACCCCGCTGTTCATCCACCAGCCCAGCTACTCGATGCTCAACCGCTGGATCGAGACCGAGGGCCTGCTCGACGTCCTGGCCGAGGTGGGCGCCGGCTGCATCGCCTTCTCCCCGCTCGCCCAGGGCATGCTCACCACGAAGTACCTGGACGGCATCCCCGAGGGCTCGCGGGCCAGCCAGGACAAGTCGCTGTCGCCCGACCTGCTCACCGACGAGGCGCTGGACCACGTGCGGGCGCTGAACGCGATCGCCGAGGGCCGCGGCCAGACCCTCGCCCAGCTCGCGCTGGCCTGGGCGCTGCGCGACGAGCGGGTCACCACGGTGCTGATCGGGGCCAGCAGCGTCCGCCAGCTCGAGGACAACGTGGGCGCCCTGCAGAACGTGTCGTTCGGCGAGGACGAGCTGGCCGCCATCGACCGGCACGCCGTCGACTCCGGCATCGACCTCTGGGAGGCACCCCGCACCGCGGCGGGTTGAGCGGTCACCCGGTACGGCGAGGTGGGGGCAGCAGCACCCGTGCGCACGCCATCAGCCACACCCCGCCCAGCACGTAGCCGGCCAGCACGTCCGAGGGGTGGTGCGCCGCGACGTACAAGCGCGCGGTGCCCACCCCGAGGGCGACCAGCACCGCCAACGCCGGCACCGCCCAGCGCCACCGGCCGCGGGCACACCGGAGGACCAGCAGCGCCAGCGCACCGTGGACGGCGACCGCGGCGCCGGCGTGCCCGGACGGCCAGCCGGCCCCCACGGGCAGCCCGGTGGTCAGGTCGACGACGTCCGGGCGGGCGCGGCCGACCACCTGGGACACCACGAGGTAGAGCAGCAGCTCGCCGGCCACCGCCACGAGCACGAAGACGGCCGGGCGCAGACTCCGGGTGAGGGCCACCGCCAGCGTCGCGGTCGCCACCGAGACGGCCACGAACACCTGGGTGCCGGCCAGCGAGCCGACCAGGTCGGCCAGCACGGTCCGGTCGCCGGTCCGCTGCTGCACGAACCACGCCGCCACGGCGTCGTCCGCCTGCAGCAGCGGGGTGCCCTGCAGGGGCCCGACGACAAGCAGGCCCAGCCCGATGAGTGCGCCGCCCAGCAGCACCGCGACCGGGCCCAGACGGCGGGCGCTGGGCCACACCGCCGGTGCCGTCGCGGCCGGCACCCGCAGCTCCCGGGCCTGCCGCCGGTCGACCTCCAGGCCGTCCCACGGCTCCCGCGACCGGCGACCCGTGTCGTGCTGCCAGCCGCGGAACGCCAGTGCGGTCGCGGCCAGCCAGCAGGCCCCCAGGGCCCACCCGGCGAGCACGTCGGAGACGAAGTGCACCCCCAGGGCCAGCCGGGTGACCCCCACGGCCACCACGACGACGGCCAGCACCGCCACCAGCCACGGCCGCGCCCGGCGGTGCACCACCGGCAGGGCGACCAGCGCCACGACGCCCCAGGTGACCAGCGACGCCATCGCGTGGCCGCTGGGGAAGCTGGCGTTGGCGGGCACCGCGACGACCGGGACGTCGACGACCGGCCGGGCCCGGTCCACCACCGCCTTGGTGAGCGGCACCAGCACCCACAGCCCGAGGCCGGTGACCGCCACGAACGCCGCCAGCCGCCGCTGGTCACGCACGAGCAGGGACGCACCGGTCAGCAGGAGCACGACGACCGACGTCCCGGTCCCGCCGAGGTCGGTCGCCGTCCGCAGCACGTCGACCGTCCCCGGGGACCGGCGCACCACCTCGTTGAGGCCGGCGGCGACGTCGCCGTCCAGGGCACCCAGCGGGGCCCAGGCGCGGACCACCAGCAGCCAGAGCACGCCGAAGACGGCCGCCAGCCCGACCACCGAGCCCCAGCCCAGGGCGACCCGGGTGCCGAACCGGGCCCCCGCGCCCCTCACGGGTCCTCGCCGGTGCGGACCTGGGCACGGCGGACCATGAACCGGTAGCCGACCAGCAGCACGGCGTTGCCGATCAGCAGCCAGAAGGCCAGCAGCACCAGGGTGGCCAGCGAGCTGGCGCCGTACCGCTCGGTGAAGTCGGCGAACCAGGTGAGGTAGCCGAGGTAGACCCCCGTGCTCAGGCCCACCAGGCCGGCGGCGACGAGGGCGCCCAGCACGACGTCGTCCCACCGGGTGTCCCGGACCTGGAACAGCCAGTAGAGCAGGCTGATGATCCCCACCAGGAGGACGAGGACGCCCAGGGCGAGCAGGACGGTGAGCTGCCACCCGGAACCCAGCAGCCGCGGGACGACGAACAGCGCGGCGAGCCCGGAGAACACCGCCACGGGCAGCACGGCGATGACCGCCAGGGCCAGCAGCCTGCCTCGCAGGCCCCGGATCTTCTCCTTGGTCTGCGGCGTGACCTGGCTGAAGGCGCGGGCCAGTGCCGCCCCGTAGGCGGTGGCCGGCCAGACGGCCGACAGCACCGCCACCGGCCCGACGCGGGAGGCCACGTCGATCAACCCCCGCAGCACCGCACCGACCGGCAGCTGGTCCGGGGTCCGCCCGGAGACCTGGTCGCCCAGGCCCTGCAGCGTCGCGTCGTCCACCACCAGCCCGGCGACCCAGAAGGCGATGAGCACCATGGGCGGCAGCGAGATCAGCGAGTAGAAGGCCAACGCGGCGCTCACCGTCGAGAACTCCGGGCTGGTGAGCCACCGGCCGAAGGTCACCACCGGTCCGGGCAGGCGGCCGACCGCCGTCCGCCACCGTCGTCCGGCCCGGTCCAGCCCCCGATGGAGCGGCCGGGTGGCGGTGGCGAACCGCGCGCGGTCGCTCAACAGCTGGGTCCGTCCTGCCCCGCCGCCACCAGCGGCTCGGCCGGCGGGGTCGTGCGGGCCACGGCCGGCCGGTCCGACCCGGCGGTCCGGCCGAACTCCTGGGTGGCCCACACCGAGCCGTCGGCGGCGCACACGACCCCGATGCCCAGCCGGTCCCAACCCGGGTCGAGCAGGTTGGCGCGGTGCTCGTCGGACCGCATCCACTCCACGTGCACGGTGCCGGCGGGGACCGGGCCCGACGACGTGAAGATGTTCTCGCCCAGCGCGACCAGGCCCGGCAGCCGGTCACCCTGCAGCACCGGACGCAGGTCCTGGTGGACGAACTCGCCCGAGCCGGCCATCTGCTCGCTCCAGTCGCGGGCGAGCGTGGCCAGGCCCTCGTTCCACGACACCTCGGCCAGGCCGCGTTCGACCCGCTCGGCGTTGACCCGGTCGAACACCGCTCGGGCGATCTGGTCCTCGGCGGGGGCGTCGGGCCCGGCGGCGGGAGCGGACTGGGGGGCGGGTGCTGCACCGGGGTCCGCGCCGCCGGGGGCCGGTGCCCGGGAGACCGCGCAGCCGGTGCCCATCAGCACGGCCAGGACGAGCGGTGCAGCGCAGGGGGCGAGTCGTCGCATCGGGTCGGGCTGCCCGGGCCCACGGGGGTCCGACGCGTCGGCGGGCGGATCGTCACCGTTCTGCGACCTGCCGACGGCGTGACCCGCGTGACGGGTTCGGGACCCGCGCCCGCGGGCAGGTCATCGACGGACCCGCACCCGCACCGCAGAGGAGAACCCCATGAGCCGCCCCCGCATCGTCGTCGTCGGTGGTGGCTTCGCCGGCTACCACGCCCTGCGCCGGCTGGAGCGCACCCTGCCCGCCGAAGCCGCGGAGCTGGTCCTGGTCAACCCCAGCGACTACCTGCTGTACAGCCCGCTGCTGCCCGACGTCAGCGCCGGCGTCGTCGAGCCCCGCCACATCGCGGTCAGCCTCCGCCAGCAGCTGCGCCGCACCCGGGTGGTGCTGGGCAGCGCCACCGACGTCGACCACCAGGCTAAGACCGTCACGGTCCGGACGACGGACGACGGCGGGGCCACCGAGGAGGTCGTGACCCTCTCCTACGACCGCCTCGTGCTGGTGCCGGGGTCGATCACCCGGCAGTTCGACATCCCTGGTGTGGCCGAGCGCGCGCACGGGGTGAAGACGCTGGTGGAGGCCCAGTTCCTGCGCGACCACCTGCTGCGCCAGCTCGACCGCGCCGACGCCCTGCCGGCCGGCCCCGAGCACGACGCCGAGCGCCGGGCGCGCATGACCGTCGTCGCGGTCGGTGCGGGGTACACCGGCACCGAGATCGTCGCCCAGCTGCAGTACTGGCTGGGCACCATCGCCGCGCGCTGGTCGACCGTGCGCCCGGAGGACATCTCCTGGGTGCTGGTCGACCTGGCGGAGAGCGTGCTGCCCGAGCTCGGTCCGGAGCTGGGGGAGCGGGCCCTGGGCGCGCTGCGCCGCCGCGGCATCGACGTCCGGCTCGGCGTGACCGTGAAGGAGGCGAGGGAGGGCGAGACGGAGCTGACCGACGGCTCGACGATCCCCAGCCGCACGCTGGTGTGGGGCGCCGGCGTCGCGGCCAGCCCGCTGGTGGAGACGCTGGACCTGCCCCTGCAGAAGGGCCGCCTCGTCGTCCGCCCGGACCTCTCGGTGCCCGGTGCCGACGGCGTGTTCGCCGGCGGCGACGCGGCCGCCGTGCCCGACCTCACCCAGGAGGGCGCCCCGCTGACCCCGCCCACCGCGCAGCACGCCCAGCGGCAGGGCACCGCGCTGGGCCGCAACGTCGCCGCCAGCCTGGGCTTCGGGACCGCGAAGGAGTACCGGCACCACGACCTCGGCCTGGTCGCCGACCTGGGCGGGCGCGATGCGATCGCCAAGCCCCTGGGCCTGAAGCTGCACGGCCCGCTGGCCAAGCTCGTCGCCCGTGGCTACCACCTCTACGCCCTGCCCTCGGTGGCCAACCGCGTGCGGGTGGGCACCGACTGGCTGCTGGCGGCGCTGCTGCCGGCCCAGTCGGTCGAGGTCACCCGGATCCGCCCCGACCAGGCCCTGGTCAGCACCGCCCAGCAGTCCGCGGCGCACCTGCGGGACTGAGGCCGCCGCCCGGCGGTCAGCCCGCCGTCGCCACCGGCCCCACGAGCAGCTCGCCGGCCCGGTCGGCCGGCAACGGACGGCCGAACCACCAGCCCTGGGCGTGGTCGCACCGCTCCTCCTGCAGCCGCCCCAGCTGGTGGACGTCCTCGACGCCCTCGGCGACCACGGTGAGGCCGAAGGTGTGCGCGGCCTTGATCATCAGGGCCACGAGCTGGTCGTGGCCGGGTTCGGTGGAGGCCACGAAGCTCCGGTCGATCTTCAGCGTGTCCACCGGCAGGCTGCGCAGCTGGCCGATCGAGGTGTAGCCGGTGCCGAAGTCGTCGATGGCGATCGAGACCCCTAGCCCGCGGAGGGCGGTCAGGTGCTCGGCGGCGACCGGGTCGTCCACCAGGACCGTCTCGGTGACCTCCAGGACCAGCCGGTCGGCGGGCAGCCCGGCGGCGGCCAGGGCGGCGGCGACGTCGTCGACGACCCGGCGGTCGGTGAGGTGCCGGCCGGACAGGTTGACCGCCACCGTCACGTGGTCGGCCGCCCCGCCGGCGGCGGCGCGCCAGGCGGCGAGCTGGCGGGTGGCGGTGCCGAGCACCCAGCGGTCCAGGTCGCAGATGAGGCGGGTGGACTCCGCGACCGGGATGAACTCGTCCGGGGGGACGAGCCCGAGCCCGGACCGGTTCCAGCGGACCAGCGCCTCGTAGCCGGCGATCGACGCCGATCCCACCTCGACCACGGGCTGGTAGTGCACCTCGAACTCGCCGGCCCCCAGCCCGGTGGCGATGGCCCGCTCCAGGGCGGCCTGGGCGAGCAGCTGGGCGCGGAGCGCGTCGTCGAAGACCTCTGCCCGCCCGCGGCCGTGCGCCTTGGCCCGGTAGGCCGCGGTGTCGGCCTCGGCGAGGAGCGCGTCGGCGTCCACCGCGGCGTCCCGGCTGACCCCGACGCCGATGCTGGCGCCGACTGTGATCCGGTGGCCCTGCGCGGTGATGGGCCGGGACACCGCCTCGATCAGCCGCCCGGCGAGCTCGACGAGGTCGGCCTCGAGCTCCACCGGCTCGACCAGGACGACGAACTCGTCGCCGCCGAGCCGGCAGACCACGTCCCCGCCGCGCAGCTGCCCGCGCAGTCGGCGGGCCACCTCGCGCAGCACCTCGTCCCCGCACGCGTGCCCGTAGCCGTCGTTGACGGCCTTGAACCCGTCGAGGTCGACGAACAGCAGACCCACCATGTCCCCGGACCGGCGCCCGCGGTTGAGCGCGGCGGCGGTCAGCGCCAGCGCCTGGGCCCGGTTGGGCAGGTCGGTGAGCGGGTCGTGCGCAGCCTGGTGGGCCAGCGCCGACTGCAGTTCCTCCCGCTGGCGGACCGAGCTCACGATCTGCTGGACCGAGGCGTGCACCACCGCGCCCAACGGGCCGGGCAGCGGCTCCTCCAGCAGCACGTTGGTCAGGTCGCCCTCGGCCACCGCCTGCGCCTGGTCCTGGATCCGGCGCAGGCTGCCGACCGCCGTCCCCAGCGCCGCACCGACCGTGCGCACCTCCCGCGGCCCCCGACCGCCGACCTCGACCAGCGCCCCCTCGCTCACCTGCGCGGCCTGCGCCGCCAGCCGGCCCAGCGAGCGCCCGATCGACCGGGCGAGCAGGACGGCGCCGAGCGCGGCCGCGGCGACCAGGGACCCGGCCAGCGCCAGGGTGGTCGTGGAGCGGTCGCTGGCGGCGTCGGCGTCCTGCGCGGCCAGCACCTGGGCGTGCGCGAAGGTCCCGCCGACCAGCTCCGCGGTGGCCACGTCCCGGGTCGTGCGCTGGGTGACCAGGGAGACCACCTGCAGCACGGTGGGCACCGCACCCGGCGCCGTGGCTGCGGGGTCGAGCGCGGCGTCCAGCCCCAGGACGACGGGGAGCACCGAGAACTCGCGCCACCGGGCGACGTTGACGGGGTCGGCCAGCTCGTCCAGCTGGGCGCGGGCCCCGGTGTAGGTCAGCCAGCCGGTCTCCCACCCCAACCGGGTGCCGATCGTCGAGCCGGCCTCCTGGTCGATGAGCGATCCCAGGTAGAGCGGCAGCTGGCGGCTCGCCGACTGCGCGTACTGCGCCACCAGCGCGGCGTCGGCGACGGCGGCGCGGGTGGGGGCGGGGGTGCCGTCGGCCAGGGCCGCGGCGGTCGACTGGCGCTCGGCGGCCCACAGCTGGTCGGACAGCTCGACGTAGTCGAGGAACAGGTCGTTCAGCCTCGTGGCGCGGGCGTCGGCGATCGCGCGCGCCTCCTCGAGGGCGCCGCGCGCGGACCGGGCGAGTTCCGGCCGGCGTGCGGCCAGGCCGGCGAACGCGGCGTCGGTGGCCTCGCGGTAGCTGGTCCGCAACCCGTCGATGAGCGGACGCTGCGCCTGCACCTGCGCCGAGGGGAGCCCGATCCCCTCGATGATGACCGGGTCGTCCATGGCCCACAGCAGCAGCGACCAGACGACCTCGTTCTCGGCGGTCCGCCGCGCCTGGTCCAGCAGGACCGTCTCCTGGACGGCGTCCGCGGCCCGGACCGCGCTGCGCGCCTCGGCGCGGCGGGTCTCGACGATGATCGAGCTCAGCGCGACCACGCCCACCAGCGGGACGCCGACCAGGGCGGTCAGGTACACCCACAACGGCACGCCGCGGTGGGGTGCGCGGGTGCGGTGCAGGAGGGTGTCGAGGGTCGGCACCGGACCTCCGGGGGACGTCGGACGGGCCCGCGCTGGGCGGCCCGCCCTCCCCATCGGGCAACGGAACCAGATCGTCCACCCCAGGAGGCGCTGACCCCTCCTTCCGGGTGAGGCCGCCGCTGCCACCCCGGGCACGACCGGCGCGACCTGCGTGGTCGTGCCCGGGGCGCCAGACTGGACGGGTGACCGACCTCCGCTTCTGGTTCGACCCGGTCTGCCCCTTCGCCTGGCTCACCAGCCGGTGGGTGGAGGAGGTGGCACGGCAACGCGAGTACACCGTCGAGTGGCGGTTCATCTCGCTGCGGCTGCTCAACGCGCACGTCGACTACGCCAGCCACTTCCCGCCGGAGTACGAGGCCGGCCACACCGCCGGCCTGCGCCTGCTGCGGGTGGCCGCCCGGGTCCGCGACGAGCACGGCACCGACGGCGTCGGCCGCTTCTACGCCGCGGTCGGCACGGAGATCCACGACGCCGAGCCGGTCGGTGGCACCCCCGGGCACGACCGTCGCGGCACTGCCGACTTCCTGGCACCGGTGCTGTCCGGGCTCGGGTTCGCGGGCGACCTCGCCGACGCGCTCGACGACGACACCCTGGACGCCGGCATCCAGGCCGAGACCGACGAGGCCCTGGCGCTGGCCGGCAAGGACGTCGGCACGCCGATCCTGCAGTTCGACCCGCCCGACGGGCTGGCGTTCTTCGGGCCGGTCATCAGCCGGCTGCCCGCGCCCGAGGACGCCGTCGCGCTCTGGGACCACGTCATCGGCCTGGCGTCGTTCCCGGGCTTCACCGAGCTGAAGCGGTCGCTGCGCGAGCGGCCGCAGCTGCGCAGCTTCGGCGTCGCCCCCGGTGAGGTGGGGCAGACCGAGGACTGGCACGGGGGCAGCCGCCGCCAGAAGCGCTGACCGCTCGGCGGGACCCCGGGGGCCGACCCCCGGGCTCACGACCGGGCGCGAGTGGTCAGCCCCGCGACCCGGTGCCCTGCTCGGCGATCTGCTTCAGGGCGGCCAGCGTGGCCGGGATGCCGGTGCGGGCGGCCTCCTGCCGGGTGCCGATCTCGTGCTGGGCGTCGGCGCCGTACTTCTCGGCCATGAACGCGAGGCCGGCGTCGGCGAACTCCCAGGACTCCGTCAGCCGGGTGCCGCCCTCGACCGCCTCGAGGTCGTACCGCCAGAACACCTTGCGGTCGTTGACGCTCCACGCGAACGCCCGCGGCCGGTCGGCCTCCTCCACCCGGGACCTGGTCTCCCAGGTGCGCTCGGGCGTCTCCTGCCGGCCGCCGAACACGTCACCGACCGCGCCCGTGGCGCCGGCCTCCCACCAGCACGCGCGGCACTGCGGGCTCCACTCGCCGGTGCGGGTGACGTCGGAGACCAGGTCGTACACCTCCTCGGGGGAGGCGGCGACGACGATGGAGTCCGACAGGCGCAGGCTGCTCACGCCCCGAGTGTGGCTGCCCGCACCCCGGCGGGCGAGGCCACCCTCCGCTGGACCGCCGCCGCGCCGCCGCTGGACCGCTGCCGGTCAGGCGACGGTGCGGTCGGCAGGTGCGTCGATGCGGACCGGGTCGGCTGCCGACCCGTGCAGGCCGCCGGTCTGGGCCACCTCGAAGTCGGGGCCCAGCTTCTCCAGCGCCAGCCGGCCGTAGACCTGCTGCTGGGTGGCCACCCGCTGGGCCCGGCCCTTGCCGAGGAAGGAGACGACCCAGCTGAAGGTGGTGGTGAGCCGGCTCTTGAAGCCCACGATGTAGACCAGGTGGACCAGCAGCCACATCGCCCAGGCCAGGAAGCCGGTGACCTTGATCTTGCCCAGGTCGGCGACGGCCTTGTAGCGGCTGATGGTGGCCATCGAGCCCTTGTCGAAGTACTCGAACTTCTCCTTGTGCTTGCGACCGGAGACCGTGGCGGCGATGCGGTCGGCGGCGAAGCGGCCACCCTGGATGGCCACCTGCGCGACGCCGGGCAACCGGTCCAGGCTCATCATGTCCCCGACGACGAACACCTCGGGGTGCCCGGGCAGCGTGAGGTCGGGCTGGACCTCCACCCGGCCGGCCCGGTCGACCTGCACGTCGCACTGCTGGGCCAGCAGCGCGCCCAGCGGGCTGGCCTGCACGCCGGCCGCCCAGATCTTGGTGGCCGCGGTGATCCGGCGGGTGCTGTCGCCCTCCTTGACGTCGAGACCGTTGGCGTCCAGGCCGGTGACCATGGCGCCGAGCTGGATCTCCACGCCGATGCCGCGCAGCTGCTCGGCGGCGTTCTTCTGCAGCTTCTCGGCGAAGGGGGGCAGCACGACCGGGGCGGCGTCGAGCAGGATCACCCGGGCCGACTTGGGGTCGATGTTGCGGAAGTTGTTCTTCAGCGTGCGGCGGGCCAGCTCGGCGATCTGGCCGGCCATCTCCACGCCGGTCGGGCCGGCGCCGACGACGACGAAGGTGAGCAGCCGGTCGATCTCGGCCGGGTCGGTGGCCGCCTCGGCCATCTCGAAGGCGCCCAGGATGCGGCCGCGCAGCTCGAGGGCGTCGTCGACGCTCTTCATGCCGGGGGCGAACTGGGAGAACTGGCTGTTGCCGAAGTAGGACTGCCCCGCACCCGCGGCCACGATCAGGTGGTCGTAGGCGTGCACGGTCTCGCGACCGAGCAGCCACGAGGTGACCGTCCTGTCGGCGAGGTCGATGTCGACGACCTCGCCCAGGATGACGGTGGCGTTCTTCTGCTTCTTGAGGATGTCGCGGGTCGGCGGGGCGATCTCGCCCTCGCTGATGATCCCGGTGGCCACCTGGTACAGCAGCGGCTGGAAGAGGTGGTGGCCGGTCTTGGCCACGAGGGTGACGTCGACGTCTGCCTTGCGCAGCCGCTGCGCGGCGAAGAGGCCACCGAAGCCGGAGCCGATGATGACCACGCGGGGACGGCGGGGGGCGGTCGGGGTCGTCGTCACAGCAGCAGCTCCGGATGTCGTCATGATGTCTCCATCGTCCCACGCCGGTCGCCGGCCGCGGCGCACTGCCCGCGCGCGTCGTCGCCGGTGCCGCCCAGCCTGCCCGCCCCGGCCGGGCCCCGCCACCGTGCAGCCGCCGACCCGGCCCGACCGGCCCGGCGGGGTCAGCCCGAGGTGGTCGCCGGGCGCTGCTGCTGGTGCCGCTTGACCGCGGGTCCCTGGGCGCGGTTGCGGCGCAGGAAGAAGACCAGCACCAGGACGCTGGTGAAGGCCGCCCACACGCACCAGATCGAGGCGAAGGCCTCGGCGAGGACGACGAGGGTCGCGGTGAGGCCCACGGCGTTGACGACGCCGAAGGCGATGATCGACCGGTAACCGGCCAGCAGCGCGGCGCCCACCGTCGCCAGCACGTAGCCGACCGCGGCGACGCCGAGCAGCGGGGCGTGCGCGGTGTAGGCGATGGAGTGGTGCACCTGCTCGTAGTCCACCGGGTGGGCGACCGTGGCCCAGAACAGGTACACCGACGTCACGACGCCGACCACGACGAAGGGCACCATGTGCAGCCGTCGGCGGCCCGGCGGCTCGATCAGCAGCAGGGCCGCCGGGACGAGGAAGGGCAGCAGCCCGTAGGCGAACAGCGCGTAGAGCCAGGCGGCGACGTCACCGACCCCGGTGGGCACGTGGCCCTCCAGGGCCAGCCACACCCAGCCCTCGGTGAACTGGTGCGCGGCGAACAGCATCGGCAGCGAGGCGAAGGGCACGTCCCGCCGGGTGCGCACCTGGGTCAGTGTGGCGACGCCGACCGGGGCGAGCACCCCGGCGGCGACGAAGTCGGCCGTGGCCGAGAAGCACACGGGGGCGGGCTACTTCGCCCGGCGGTCGCGCACGGCCTGGGTGAGCAGGCCCAGGCCGATGCCGAGCATCCACACGTCCTTGGAGACCGGCAGACCGTCCTGGGTGGGGGCGACGGACCTGCCGGGCTTGGTCAGCCCGGGGGTGCGCAGGTACAGCCCGAGCAGGCCGCCGGCGAACCCGGTGAGCGCCGCACCGGCCACGGCGGTGGGCACGAACGGGGTGAGCAGGGCGGCGCCGATGGCGATCTCGGCGGTGGACAGCGCCTTGGCGAACGATGCCGGGGAGGTCCTGCCCAGGAACGGGTAGGCGCCGGAGGCGAACCCGTGCAGGCCGGCGGCGGTGGCCTCGTCGGCGTTCCGCTTGCCCAGCCCGGAGTTCAGGATGAACGCCCCGGTGGCCAGGCGCGGCGCGATCTCGGCGGGGGTGATGGGCAGGCGCATGGGACCTCGTTCGTCGGTGCGGGTGGGGGAGGGTTCGATCCTCCCCCACGGCGGAGCGGTCCGCCCGGGGGCCGGTGCGGCCCCCGGGCAGACCGGTCAGCGACCGCTGCTGCGGCGCGGGCGGGCCGGCTGCTGACCCGCCCGGGCGGCGAGCTCGGCCCGGGTGCGCGCCGGGCCGGTGGAGCGGCCGGTGCCCGAGGTGGCGCGGGCACCGCCGCCGTGGGCGCCACCCGTGGTGCCTCCGCGGGAGCCACCGGTGCCGCCCCCGGCCCGGCCGGCGCCCCGGCGCCGTCCGCCCCCGGTGCCCTGGGGCTGCTCGACGACCGGCGCCGGCTCCACGTACGGGGCGGCCGGGCCGGTCAGCGCGGTGATCTCGCGGGCACCGGGCTTGATCGCCGACACCTCGGGGGTGATCCCGGCCTGGCGGGCCAGCAGGCGGACCTCGCCGGCCTGGTCGGGCGTGGCGATGGTGACCACGGTGCCCCCGGCCCCGGCGCGGGCGGTGCGGCCCGAGCGGTGCAGGTAGGCCTTGTGCTCGGCCGGCGGGTCGACGTGGACGACGATCGCGACGTCGTCGACGTGGATGCCGCGCGCGGCGATGTCGGTCGCGCACAGCACCCGGGTGGAGCCGGTGGTGAACGCCTCGAGGTTGCGCTCGCGGGCGTTCTGGCTGAGGTTGCCGTGCAGGTCGACGGCCGGAACACCGCCGGCCGTGAGCTGCTTGGCCAGCTTCTTCGCCTGGTGCTTGGTGCGCGTGAACAGCACGACCCGCTCCAGGCCCGACGCCAGCTCCTTCACCACCTGGGCCTTGTCGGCGGCGTCGACCCGGAAGACGTGGTGGGTCATGGTCGCGACGGGGGCGACGGCGGGGTCGACCGAGTGGGTCGTCGGCCGGTCCAGGTAGCGCTGCACGAGCACGTCGACGCCGTTGTCCAGGGTGGCCGAGAACAGCAGCCGCTGGCCCACCTTCGGCGTGCGGTCCATCAGGCGCTTGACGCCGGGCAGGAAGCCCAGGTCGGCCATGTGGTCGGCCTCGTCGAGGATCGTGATCTCGACGGCGGACAGGTCGCAGTGGCCCTGGCCGATGAGGTCCTCCAGCCGGCCGGGGCACGCGATGAGCACGTCGAGGCCGCCGGCCAGGGCCTGCACCTGCGGGTTCTGCCCGACGCCACCGAACACGACGGCGGTCTTCATGCCCACGGAGGTGGCGAGCGGGGTGACGACCGCCGCGACCTGGTTGGCCAGCTCACGGGTGGGCACGAGCACCAGCGACCGCGGCTTGCGCGGCTGGCGCCGGCTGTCGGAGGCGGCCAGCCGGGCGACCAGCGGCAGGGAGAACGCCAACGTCTTGCCCGACCCCGTCCGTCCCCGGCCGAGGACGTCCCTGCCGGCGAGGGTGTCGGGCAGCGTGGCGACCTGGATCGGGAACGGCGCGGTGATGCCGCTGGCCTCGAGCGTCTCGACCAGGGGCGCGGGGACGCCGAGCGCGGCGAACGTCGTGTCGGTCGCCAGCACGGTGGCCGGGGCCTGCGCGGGGACCACCGCCGGGCGGGGCGCCGGGGTCGCCGCGGGCGCGGGGGCGGACGCGGTCTGCGCCACGGCCTGCTCGACCGGCTGCCCGGCGGTCTGCTGCTCGGGGCGGGGGCCGTAGCCGCGGCCGCGGCCACCGCGGCGGCGGCGCCGTCCGGTGCCGGGTTCACCCGGGGTCTCGGGCCGCGGCGGCTCGTGCCGGGTGACCAGCGGCTGGGCGGGGGAGCCGGCGCCCGGGGCGCGGAAGGCCGGGGCCTGCCGGCTGCCGCCGGGCCCGGCCGGGCTGGTGGCCCGGCGGCGGGGGCGTGCGGGGGTGTTCGCGGGGTCGTGCTCGGTGCTCACGGGTGTCCTCACCAGGTCGGTGGCCACCGTTCATCGCCAGGGCGGGGCCCGGGGAGGGCCGCACCGTCCGGTCGGACGTCGGGTCGCCGGCGCGCCTCTCTGGCGCTGCCACTGCGCCGACGTCGGGTCCACCCGCTCCGGACGAGCGGGGGGCGGCGCCGGTGATCACCACTGTGCCACGCCGGGGGTCCAAGGACGGCGACCGGAGGGGAGTTGGTCGTCACACCGCGCGGCGATGTTCCCGCGATGTTCCCGCGAGCGGTCGGTGGGGTAGGGCGAACCTCCGTGACTGCCGCGTGACCGCCACCGACCGGCGCCCCGCCGCCGACGACACCTACGAGCCCGACCCCCGCCGCTGGCGCGCGCTGTCGGTCACCCTGGTCGCGGGGTTCATGACCCTGCTCGACGTCAGCATCGTGTCGGTCGCGCTGCCCTCCATGCGCGAGGCGCTGGGCACCACCCCGGCCGGGGTGCAGTGGGTGGTGTCGGGCTACGCGCTGACCTTCGGCCTCGTCCTGGTGCCCGCGGGCCGGCTCGGCGACGCGTTCGGCCGCCGCCGCATCTTCCTGGTCGCCCTCGCCGGTTTCGTGCTGGCCAGCGCCGCGGCGGGGGCCGCACCGAACATCGAGTCGCTGGTGGCGGCCCGCCTGGTGCAGGGCGTGGCCGCGGGCTTCCTGGCCCCGCAGAACTCGGCGCTGATCCAGCAGCTGTTCCGCGGCGCCGAGCGGGGCAAGGCGTTCGGGCTCTTCGGTGCCACGGTGGGCCTCTCGACCGCCACGGGGCCGGTGGTCGGCGGGCTGCTCATCGGGCTGTTCGGCGAGGACCTCGGCTGGCGGGCCATCTTCTTCGTCAACGTGCCGATCGGCGTGGTCGCCCTGCTGCTGGCCGCCCGGCTGCTGCCGAAGGGGCGGCCCTCGGGCACCAGCACGGACATCGACGTCGTGGGCACGCTGCTGCTGGGCGTGGGTGCCGTGCTCGTGCTGCTGCCGCTGGTGCAGGCCGAGGCCGGTGGACTGAACCGGTTGTGGTTCCTGTTCCTGCTCGGGGCTGCGGCGCTGGCCGCCTTCGTGGTGTGGGAGCGCCGGGTGGTCGCCCGGGGCAGGGAGCCGGTGTTCGACGTCCGGCTGCTCACCCGGACCCGAGGCTACGGCGCCGGCGTCGCGGTCGGCACCGTCTACTTCATCGGCTTCAGCGGGATCTGGCTGGTGTTCGCGCTGTACTTCCAGACCGGGCTGGGCTGGACGGCGCTGCACTCGGGGTTGTCGGTCATGCCCTTCGCCGTCGGCGCGGCCGGCTCGGCGGCGGTGGCGGGCCGGCTGGTCAGCCGGTTCGGCCGGCTGCTGACCGTGGTCGGGCTGTCGGTGGTGTCCACCGGACTGCTGCTGACCGCCTTCCTGGTCGCCACCCTCGACCCCGGCACGCTCACCTGGGCGGTGCTGCCGGCGCTGTTCGTCGCCGGCCTGGGCGGCGGGTTCGTGATCAGCCCGAACATCACGTTGACCCTCCGCGACGTCCCGGTGCGGATGGCGGGCGCGGCCGGCGGGGGCCTGCAGACCTCCCAGCGCTTCGGCGCCGCGCTGGGGTCGGCCGTCCTGCCCGGGTTGTTCTACGTCGTCCTCGGCGCCACCGAGGAGGACTACCCCACCGCCGCGGGGGTCGCGATCGGCGTGGCGGTGCTCGGGGCGGTGGGCGCGCTGGTCATCGCCGTCCCCGACTGGTTGCGCGACCGCCGTAACGACCGCGGTGACGACCCGGACGACCGGGAACCCGCCGGGCACCACGGGCACGCGGCGCTGGACTGAGGGTCCCCGGCCCGGCCGGGGCGCTGGACCGGCAGCGAGGTCAGCGACGCCCGCCGCGGCGGGCGTCCCGGCGGGCGCCCCGGCGGCGGGAGTCGATGAACTCCCCGCCCTTGCACAGCGCGCGGGACAGCGTCGTCGGGCCGGTGCGGCGCTCCAAGGAGCTGCCCACCCGCTGCAGCAGCTTGGCCAGCAGCGGGGCGCCCACGCTCAGCAGCAACCACATGCGCAGGCGACGGGTGAGGAACAGCCACACGGAGAGCCTCCAGGGAGTCGGGGAGTGCCCACTCTGCCGGTGACCGGGCCACCCCGCTCGCCGACGCTCACCAGGGCACGGGACCGTCGTCGTCCGCCCGGGGCGTCAGGCCGGGACGGCGGTGCGTGCGCCCAGCTCGGCCCGGATGAGCTCCGCGGCGCGCTCGGCGATCATGATCGTCGGCGCGTTGGTGTTGCCGCGGACCAGCGTCGGCATCACCGAGGCGTCGACCACCCGCAGGCCCTCGATGCCGCGCACGTGCAGCCGCGGGTCGACGACCGCGGTGTCGTCGGTGCCCATCCGGCAGGAGGACACCGGGTGGTACAGCGACTCCATGGTGTCGCGCACCGCCTGGCGCAGGCCCGCCCGGGTCGACACCGTGCCACCCGGGGACCACTCCGCACCCAGCACGCCGGCCAGCGGGCCCACCGCGGCGATGTCCCGGGCCATCTCGACCCCGGTGACCAGCGCCTCCAGGTCACGGTCGTCGGTGAGGTAGCCGGCGTCGATGGCCGGCGCCCAGGTCGGGTCGGTCGAGCGCAGCCGCACCGACCCGCGGGACTCCACCCGCACCAGGACCGCGCAGGCGGTGAACGCGTCGACGTCGGGGTCGACCCGCGCCTGCTGCCAGTACTTCACCGGCAGGAAGTGGAACTGCAGGTCCGGCTCGGCCAGCGCGTCGTCGGACCGGGTGAACAGCCCGGCCTCGGCCAGGTTGGACGTCAGGGGTCCGCGCCGGGCGCCGAACCACTGCGCGTAGCCCGCCGGGGACTCCCCGCGGAACAGCGACCTGCCGCTGCGGACGTCGAAGATGGTGGGCACCAGCGGGTGGTCCTGCAGGCCCTCGCCGACGCCCGGGAGGTCGTGGGCGACGTCGACGCCCACCGAGCGCAGGTGGTCGGCCGGTCCGATGCCCGACAGCTGCAGCAGCTGCGGGGTGCCGATGGCGCCGGCGCTGAGCACCACCTGGTCGGCGTGCACCTGCTGCAGCCTGCCGTCGGCGAGGTACTCGATGCCGGTGGCGCGGTCGCCGTCCAGCAGGACCCGGGTGACGTGCGAGCCGGTGCGCACGGCCAGGTTGGGCCGGCCGGCGGCGGGGTGCAGGTAGGCGTCGGCGGCCGACCAGCGGCGGCCGCGGCGCTGGGTGACCTGGTACATCCCGACGCCCTCCTGCCGGGCACCGTTGAAGTCGGGGTTGCGCGGGTGACCGGCCGCGACGGCGGACTCCACGACCGCGCGGGTCCACGGGTGCGGGGAGCGCAGGTCCTCCACGCGCAGCGGGCCGCCGGTGCCGTGGTAGGCGTCGGCGCCGCGGGCGTTGTCCTCCATCCGACGGAACAGCGGCAGCACCGACTCGTAGGACCAGCCGGGGTCGCCGGTCAGCTGCGCCCACTCGTCGTAGTCGGCGGCAGCCCCGCGGATGTAGATCATCGCGTTGTTGGAGCTGCAGCCGCCGAGCATCTTGCCGCGCGGCCAGAACACCCGACGGTCGGCGGCGGCCGGCTGCGGCTCGGTGGCGTAGTTCCAGTCGCGGCGGGTGCGGAAGGTCTTGTAGAGCGCCGCCGGGATCTGGACCTCGAGCACCTTGTCCGAGCCGCCGGCCTCCAGCAGCAGCACCCGCAGCGACGGGTCCTCGGTCAGCCGCCCGGCCAGTGCGCACCCGGCCGAGCCGGCCCCCACGACGACGACGTCGAAGGCGTCGGCGCCGCTCACCGGTGACGTCCGTGCACCAGGCCCATGACGCGGGCGAGGGCGTCGGCTGCCTTCTCGGGCCGGGCGAAGCTCATCAGCGGCACCGGCAGGGCGAAGCGCTGGCGGGTGATCGCCTTGGCGCGGGTGAACTCGCGCAGGCCGTCCTCCCCGTGGATGCGGCCGAAGCCGCTGTCACCCACCCCGCCGAACGGGAGCGAGGGCACGCTGGCGAAGGTGATCACCGAGTTGATGCTGGTCATGCCGCTGCGCATGCGCCGGGCGAGGTCCATGCCGCGCCTCGCCGAGCCGGTGAACACCGAGCCGCCCAGGCCCAGCGACGTCCCGTTGGCGAGCTCGAGGGCCTGCTCGGCGTCGTCGACCCGCGTGATGGTGATGGTCGGCCCGAAGGTCTCCTCCTGCACCGCCGCGGAGGTCTCGGGGACGTCGAGCAGCACGGTCGGGGCGACGTAGCCGTCGGTGAGGGTGCCGCCGGTGGCGGCCCGGCCGCCGTCGGCGGTGGCGGCGTCGAGGTGCCGGCGGACGACGTCGGCCTGCGACGGCATCGTCATCGGACCGTAGGCGGCTGCCTCGTCCGAGCCCGGCCGCAGCGCGCTGACCTTCGCGGTGACCGCGGCGACGAAGGCGTCGTGCACGGCGGTCGTGGCGTACACGCGCTCGATGCCGATGCAGGTCTGCCCGCCGTTGCTCATGGCGCCCCACACCGCGGCGTCGGCGGCGGCGGCCACGTCGGCGTCGTCGTCGACGATCATCGCGTCCTTGCCGCCGCACTCCATGAGCACGGGGGTGAGGGTCTCGGCGCAGGTGGCCATGACCTTCTTGCCGGTCGCGGTGGACCCGGTGAAGGCGACCTTGCCGACGCCGGCGCGGCAGAGCGCGGCGCCGGTCTCGCCCAGGCCGGTCACGACCTGCAGGGCGTCGGGCAGGTCGGGGACGGCGGCCGCCCACGCCTCGGCCAGCCACATGCCCACGGCGGGGGTGAACTCGCTGGGCTTGAACACCACGGCGTTGCCGGCGGCCAGCGCGTACGCGATGGAGCCCATGGGGGTGAACACGGGGTAGTTCCACGGGCCGATCACGCCGACCACGCCGAGGGGCTGGTACTCCAGCACCGCCTGGTGGTTGGCCGCGAGCAGGCCCGGGGCGACGGAGCGGGGGCCGAGGGTCTTCTTCGCGTGGGCGCCGGCCCAGGCCAGGTGGTCGACGGCGAGGGTGATCTCCAGCAGCGCGTCGGCGTGCGGCTTGCCGTTCTCCCGGTGCACCAGGTCGGCCAGCTCGTGCATCCGCCGGGCGAGGTAGCCGCGGTAGGCGGCCAGCCGGGTGCGCCGACCGGAGAACCCGAGTGCGCCCCAGGCCTGCGCGGCCTCGCGGGCACGGGCCACCGCGGCGGCGACGTCGTCGGCGGTGTGCACGGGCAGCTCGGCGACGAGCGAGCCGTTGGCCGGGTCGGTGGAGTGGAAGGTGTCGGCGGGGGCGACGGTGCCCCGGTCCTCGACGAGAGACATGGCGCGGATCCTACCCGCCGGTAACGGTTGTCTGTAACCGGAGTTGACACGCACACCGCCGTCGATGATCACGGACTCCAGGACACCCGTGGACGGCGTGTCCCGCGCACGAGTCCGTGATCATCGGGAGGGGGGTGCTCAGGACCAGCGCGGCGAGCTGTCACCCGCTCCTGCGCGCCTCCCGCTGCGCCTTGCGGGCCTGGGCCGCCTCCCAGCGGGCCCGGTCCTTCGCCCGCTTGTCGGCGTTGGCCTCGTACTTGGCCTGGCGGCGGCGTGCCCGGGCCAGCTCGCGCTCCTCGAACGTCGTGCCCTCGCCCCAGTGGCTGGCCAGGTGGGCGACCACGACGAGCACGCCGCCGAACAGCAGCACGGCCGACCCGAGGATGGGGCCGACCAGGAACGCCGCTGCCGTCAGCAGCACCCAGACCCCGGCCCCGATCAGTACCCGCTTGTCCACGCCCCGAGTATCCGCGCGGCTGCGGGTGGTGCCCCGGTGGGCCACGATCAAGGGATGAGCACCCCATCCCCGGACGGCCCGCCCTTCCGCGCCGACCACGTCGGCAGCCTGCTGCGCCCGGAGTTCCTGCTCACCGCCCGCGAGCGCTTCGCCGCCGGCGAGCTCGACGCCGACGGCCTCCGCGCGGTGGAGGACGAGGCGGTCGACGAGGTCGTGCGGATGCAGGCCGACGTCGGGTTGGCCACCGCCACCGACGGCGAGTTCCGCCGGGCCTCGTGGCACATGGACTTCATCTACGCGATCCAGGGCATCGAGAAGGTCGCCGAGAACATCACCGTCCACTTCCGCAACGCCGACGGCTCCCTCGACTACACCCCGGCCGGCCTGCGCGTCACCGGGCCGCTGTCGATCGACGAGCCCGTCTTCGCCGACGACTTCGCCCACCTGCAGGGCGCGGTGCAACCGGGCCAGACCGCGAAGCTGACCATCCCGTCGCCGTCGATGGTCCACTACCGGGGCGGGGCGGCGGCCATCGACCCGGCGGTCTACCCCGACGAGGACGCGTTCTGGGACGCCCTCAGCGCGGCCTACCGCCAGCAGGTCCAGGGCATCGCCGTGCAGGGGTGCCGGTACCTGCAGCTCGACGACACCTCGCTGGCCTACCTCAACGACCCGGCCCAGCGGGCGCAGCTGGCCGCCCAGGGCCGTGACGCCGAGCACCAGCACGAGCGCTACATCCGCCAGATCAACGCCGCGCTCGCCGGCCGGCCCGAGGGGCTCACCGTCACCACCCACATGTGCCGGGGCAACTTCCGGTCGTCGTGGGCGGCCGAGGGCGGGTACGACTTCGTCGCCGAGGCCCTGTTCGGCTCCCTGGAGGTCGACGGGTTCTTCCTGGAGTTCGACGACGCCCGGTCCGGTGGCTTCGAGCCGTTGCGGTTAGTCCCGCCGGGCAAGCGCGTCGTCCTCGGGTTGGTGACCACCAAGCGCCCCGAGCTCGAGAGCGCCGACGACCTCAAGCGCCGCATCGACGAGGCCGCGCAGTACGTGCCGCTGGAGCAGCTCGCGCTCTCCCCGCAGTGCGGGTTCTCCTCGACCGTGGAGGGCAACGCGCTGACCCGCGACGAGCAGGTCCGCAAGCTCGAGCTCGTCGTGGAGACCGCCGCCGACGTCTGGGGGTGAGGATGCGGGGGTGAGCACCCCTCCGTCGCTGCCGCCGCACCTGTCCGCCCTCGCCGACCGGCTGGCTCCCCTGCTGGGTCCGCCGGCCCGGGAGGTCGGGCTGGACGTCGCCCGGTCCCGCTTCGGCGAGGTGCTGGCGCTCGGGCTGGCCGGCGCGCCGGCGGTCGAGGTGGACTCCGTCGAGCTGGGCGACGGGCTGACCGCTGAGCGGCACACGCCGCCGGCCCCGGGTGGGGCGACCGTGGTGTTCCTGCACGGCGGCGGGTGGACGGTGGGGACCGCGCGCGAGTACGCCGGGTTGGCCGCGCGCCTGGCCGTGGGGTTGTCCGCCGTCGTCCTCGCCGTCGAGTTCCGCCGCGCCCCGGAGCACCCGTTCCCGGCCGCGGTCGAGGACGCCGTCGCCGCCGTCCGATGGGCGCTGGCGCACGCCCCGGACCCGGCGCGGGTGGTCGTCGCCGGGGACAGCGGGGGAGGCAACCTGGCGGCCGTCGCGTGCCGGGAGCTGCGCGCCGCCGGCGGCCCGCAGCCGGCCGCCCAGCTGCTGCTCTACCCCTCGGTGGGGGCCGGGGTGGACTGGCCCTCGGTCGTGGCGCACGGCGCCTCGCCGTTCCTCGCCCTGGCCGACATGGGTTGGTACACCCGCAGCTACGTGCCCCGCGGCCACCCGCTGACCGATCCGCGGATCAGCCCGCTGGAGGACGACGACGGCCATGCCGGGCTGCCCCCGGCGCTCGTGGTCACCGCGGAGCTGGACGCGCTGCGCGACCCCGGTCGGGCCTACGCCACCGCGCTGGCCGGTGCCGGGGTGCCGGTGACCGCGCTCGACCTGCCCGGGGTGCCGCACGGCTTCGCCCACCTGGTCGCGCTCGACGAGGCCTGCGTCGCTGCCCTCGGGCGGGTGCTCGAGGCGGCGCGGGGGTTGCCGGTGTTCAGCTGAGCCGAACACAGCCGGTCCGGTCGTAACGAGCGGATAACGAAACACCGCATCGGATGCCGAAACGTCCTTCGGCTCTTCCGCTGGCTCACAGGTGGCCCCTAGTGTCCCGGATCACGCCGTGGCTGTGAGCTGCCTCACCGTCGTTGGCGTGCGCAACCTCCACCGGCGAAGGGCGGCACGTGCTCGCGGTCAGCAATCTCGAGGTCGTCTACGACGACGTCGTGCTGGTGCTCCGGGGGGTGAGCCTCGAGGTGCCCGACGGGAAGATCGTGGGCCTCCTGGGTGCCAACGGCGCCGGCAAGACGACCCTGCTCCGGGCGTTGTCCGGGCTGCTCGGCATCCACCACGGCGCGGTCACCCGCGGTCAGATCACCCTCGACGGCGAGCGGATCGACCACCTGGACCCCCAGCAGGTGGTGGCCCGCGGCATCAGCCAGGTGCTGGAGGGCCGGCGCGTCTTCGGCGAGTTCTCCGTGGAGGAGAACCTGCGCGTGGGGGCGCACACCCGACCCAAGGAGCGGGCGGCGAACCTGGAGCGGGTCTACGACCTGTTCCCGCGGTTGCTGGAGCGGCGCACCCAAGCCGCGGGCTACCTGTCCGGTGGCGAGCAGCAGATGCTGGCGATGGGCCGGGCGATGATGAGCTCCCCGCGCTACCTGCTGCTCGACGAGCCGAGCCTGGGCCTGGCCCCGCAGCTGGTGGGCAGCATCCGCGACCTCATCAGCCAGATCAACGAGCAGGGGACGACGGTCCTGCTGGTGGAGCAGAACGCCTCCATGGCCCTGTCGATCTCCGACCACGGCTACGTGCTGGAGACCGGTCGGGTCGTGATGGACAAGCCCGCGGCCGAGCTGCTCGACGACTCCGACATCCAGGAGTTCTACCTGGGCCTCGGTGGCGAGGGCGAGCGCAGCTTCCGCGACGTCAAGCACTACAAGCGGCGGAAGAGGTGGCTGTCGTGACCGCCGGGTCCCAGCACGCAGCAGCGAGCGCACCCGTGCTCGAGGTCGAGGGCGTGACCCTGCGGTTCAAGGGCGTCACCGCGATCAACGGGGCGACCTTCACCGTCGGCGAGCGCGAGCTGTTCGCCATCATCGGCCCCAACGGTGCGGGCAAGACGTCGGTGTTCAACGTGCTGTCGGGGGTGTACCGGCCGCAGGAGGGCTCGGTTCGCTTCCGCGGCGAGGACATCCTCGGCCAGCGGCCCAACAGGATCGCCGCCAAGGGCATGGCCCGCACGTTCCAGAACATCGAGCTCTTCGAGAACCTCACCGTCGTCGACAACCTCATGCTCGGCCGGGCCCACCAGGTCCGCTACGGGATGTTCGCCGCGATGGCCTGGCTGGGCCCGGCCCGGAAGAGCGAGCTGGCCGACCGCGCGGCGGTCGAGGAGATCGTCGAGTTCCTGGAGCTGGAGCCCTACCGGCGCTTCCCGGTCGGCCTGCTGCCCTACGGGGTGCAGAAGCGGGTCGAGCTCGGGCGCGCGCTGGCCATGGAGCCCACGCTGCTGCTGCTGGACGAGCCGGTGGCCGGGATGAACCTCGAGGAGACCGAGGACATGGCCCGGTTCATCCTCGACATCCGCGACGAGCTGGGCCTGTCGATCCTCATGGTCGAGCACGACATGGGCCTGGTGATGGACCTGGCCGACCGGATCATGGCCGTCGACTTCGGCGTCCCGATCACCACCGGCACCCCGGCCGAGGTCCAGCGCCACCCCGACGTCATCAAGGCCTACCTGGGCGAGGACCACGACACCGGTGGTCGTCGCAAGAAGCGCACCGCGGACGAGGGGACGCCGGCATGACCACCACGCTCGAGCCGAGCACGCAGGGCACCGGGACCACCACGGTGGTCACCCGCGTCCGCGACCGGGCCCGCGACACCCCCACCGGGGTCGCGATGCGGTCCAAGGAGAAGGGCCTGTGGCGGGAGACGTCCTGGTCGCAGTACTGGGACGACGTCCTCGACGTCGCGCATGCCTACCTCGACCTGGGCATCTCCCGCGGTGACCGGGTGGCCATCCAGTCGGAGAACCGCAAGGAGTGGCTGGTCGCCGACCTCGCCGCCGTCGCCGTCGGCGCGGTGACCGTCGGGCTCTACCCGACCAACCCGCCCGCCGAGGTCGTGCACGTGCTGCGCGACTCCGGAGCCCGGTTGCTGGTCGCTGAGGACCAGGAGCAGCTGGACAAGGCACTGGAGGTCTCCGCCGAGCTGCCGGGCCTGGAGCACCTGGTCTACCTGGAGCCCCGCGGCATCCGCGGCCGCTACACCGACGGCCGGCTGCTCTTCTGGGACGACCTGCTCGACCGCGGGCGGGCGCACCGCGCCGCCCACCCGGGTGCCGTCGAGCAGGCCATGGCCCAGACCCAGCCCGGCGACCTGATGACGCTGATCTACACCTCGGGGACGACGGGGGCGCCCAAGGGCGCCATGCTCACCGTCGGCAACGTCGAGGCCACCATCGCCTCGCTCACCGGCCCGGCCGGGCTGCTGGACCCGCCGGCGGGTCCGAAGGACCTGTCGCTGTCCTACCTGCCGCTGTGCCACGTCGCGGAGCGGATCTTCACCACCTGGAACAACGCCGCCACCGGCATTCAGGTCAACTTCGCCGAGTCCATCGACACCGTCCCGGAGAACCTGCGGGAGATCCAGCCGACCTTCTTCTTCGCCGTCCCGCGGATCTGGGAGAAGCTGCTAGCGACCGTGCAGGTCAAGCAGTCGGCGGCCAGCACCCTCAAGCGCAACGCCGGCAACCTGGGCCTGGCGCTGTCGAGCAAGGTGGCCGCGACCATGGAGGCCCACGGCGGCAAGCACACCGCCGGCAGCCGGGTGCTGCACGGCATCGCCTGGGTGCTGGTCGTGCGAGCGCTGCGCGACCGGCTCGGGCTGCGCCGGGTGCGGTGGGCCGGCTGCGGCGCCGCACCGGTCTCGGTCGACGTGCTGCGGTTCTTCATGGGCATCGGGGTGCCGGTGCACGAGGTCTACGGGATGACCGAGAACACCGCCTCGGCCACCGCCAACCGGCCCGGCCGCATCCGGCTGGGCACGGTGGGGGAGCCGCACGACTCGGTCGAGCTGCGCATCGACGAGACCACCGGCGAGGTGCTCACCCGGGGGCCGGCGACCTTCGCCGGCTACTGGAACCGGCCCGACGCCACCGCCGAGGCCATCGACGCCGAGGGCTGGCTGCACACCGGCGACGTCGGCGTGCTGGAGGACGGCCGGCTGCGGATCACCGACCGGATGAAGGACATCATGATCACCGCCGGCGGCAAGAACGTCGCGCCGTCGGAGATCGAGAACGCCGTCAAGGTGTCGCCGCTGATCAAGGAGTGCGTGGTCATCGGGGACCGTCGTCCCTACCTGTCCGCCCTGATCGGCATCGAGCCCGACACGGTCGGGGACTGGGCGCAGAAGCAGCGGATCGCCTTCACCACCTACCGCGACCTCACCGAGCGCGCGGAGGTCAAGGAGCTGGTGCAGGGCATCGTCGACGGCGTCAACGCCGGCCTCAACCCGGTCGAGCAGATCAAGACCTTCCGGTTGCTGCCCAAGCTCCTCGACCACGAGGACGGCGAGCTCACCGCCACCCAGAAGGTCCGCCGCTCGGCGCTGGCCGAGCGCTACTCCACCCTCGTCGAGTCGATGTACAGCAAGGGAGCCCGCTCGTGAGGGACGTCCTGCTGACCGTGGTGCGCGGGCTGGGCTTCGGCTCGGTCTACGCGCTGCTGGCGGTCAGCTTTGTGATCATCTACAAGTCCTCCAAGGTGGTCAGCTTCGCCCAGCCGGCGCTGATGCTCGCCGGCGCGGTGGCGGTCAGCTACCTGTCCGGTCCGGTCGGGTTCTTCCTCGCCGTCCCGCTGGCCGCGATCGCGATCGCCATGCTCGGGTGGGGGCTGGAGCGCACCACCATCCGGCCGATGATCGGCCGCCCGGTGTTCGTCGTCGCGATCATCACCCTGGGCCTGGACATCGCCATCCGCGTGGTGGTCAACGTCTTCATCGGGCCCGACGTGCGCAACGTCGGCGACCCGTGGGGGCTCTCGACCGTGGACCTGTTCGGGCTCCCGGTGCAGGAGCGCTACATCGCCATGGCGGTGGTGCTGCTGGTGGTCGGGGCGGGGCTGTTCGCCTTCTTCCGCTACAGCCGGTACGGCCTGGCGATGCGGGCGTCGTCCCTGGACCAGGAGACCGCGCTCGTGCAGGGGGTGCCGGTCGGCAACATGACCGCGCTCGCCTGGGCCATGGCCGCGGGCATCGCCGCGGTGGCCGGCGCGTTCGTGGGCACCGGCGGCGGCGTGGACCAGTCCACCTGGGTGATCGCGCTCAAGGCGCTGCCGGCGATCATCATCGGCGGCCTGGACTCCATCGGCGGCGCCGTCGTCGGCGGCCTGCTCGTCGGCCTGGTGGAGAGCTTCTTCGCCACCTACCAGGGCGAGTACCTGCCCTTCCTCGGCCAGAACTTCTCGCTGGTCTCCCCGTACGTCCTCCTGCTGGTCGTCCTGCTCGTGCGCCCCTACGGGCTGTTCGGCACCCGAGAGGTGGAACGCGTGTGACCGCCGTCCGAGAACCGTCGAAGTCCCCGTCGGGGTCCACGGCCCCGGCGCAGACCCCGGCGCCGGCGGAGGCCAAGGGCCGCCGGCCGCTGGGTCGGCCGATGCTCTACACGGCCTACGGCCAGGACATGGCACTGCTGAACACCGGCGCCAAGAAGGTCGCCGTCGGCGCGCTGCTGGTGGTGGCGCTGCTGCTGCCGTTCCTGCTCGAGGACGACCTGCTGCGGCTGCTGGCCACCGGCTGCGTGCTGGCCATCGGGGCCATCGGGCTCAACCTGGTCACCGGCTACGCCGGGCAGGTGAGCCTGGGGCACGCGTTCTTCCTCGGCATCGGCGCCTACACCGCCGCGGTGGTGTCCGGCGACCCCGACGACGACCGGCTGTACGGGCTGGGCATCACGTTCCTGCCGGTGTGGCTGCTGGCCGGCGGGCTGGTCGCCGCGCTCGTCGGGCTCGTGGTCGCGCCGCTGGCCAGCCGGCTGCGCGGGCTGTACCTGGCCATCGTGACCCTCGGCCTGGTGTTCCTGGGCACGCACGTCTGGAACGAGTGGGACGCCGTCACCGGCGGCGTCGGGGTGGGCCGCCCGGCCGCGGACCCGGTGCTGTTCGGGGTCGACCTGTCCCGGCGCACCGAGTCCTTCAGCGCCGACCAGCAGCTGTACCTGCTGATGTTCGTGCTGCTGTGCGTCTTCGCGCTGCTGGGCCGCAACATCGCCCGCTCGGCCATCGGGCGCAGCTTCGCCGCCGTCCGCGACCGGGACATCGCCGCGGAGGTGACCGGCGTCGACGTCCGCAAGGTGAAGCGGCGCGCCTTCGTCATCAGCGGGTTCTACGCCGGCTGCGCCGGGGCGCTGCTGTACTCCATCACCGGGTACCTCGATCCCTCCAGCTTCGGTCTGCTGGTGTCGGTGCAGTTCGTCGCGATGGTCCTCATCGGCGGGGTGTCGACGATCTCCGGGTCGATCATGGGCGCCTTCTTCATCGCCCTGCTGCCGCGGCTGACCCGCGAGCTGCCCGAGTACCTGCCGTTCCTGTCCTCCTCGGCGACGCAGACGCCCAACGTCTTCCAGGTCGAGACCCTGCTCTACGGGTTGCTGATCGTCGCGTTCCTGCTGCTGGAACCGCGGGGGCTGTTCGGGCTCTGGATCCGCATCCGCAACTACTGGAAGGCGTGGCCTTTCAGCTACTAGACGGACCCCCTCGCCCTCGGCGAGGAGGCCGTCCCACCACCTTCCGTTCGACGACGAACGGGATCGCCCGCCCGGCACGGGAAGCCGGCACGAAGGGAGCACCACGGATGAGCAGCACACGCACGCGACGGCGGGTCGCGGCGGCCGGTCTGGCCGGTCTCGCGGTCTTCGCCGCGGGCTGCCGCGGCGGCGGCGAGGACCCGGCCGACGGCGGCAGCGGCGGCGGCGACGGCGGGATCGCCACCGACGTCGGCGTCACCAGCGACCCCTGCCCGGAGGCGGTGAACCCCGACAACGGCTGCATCTACCTGGGCACGCTGTCCGACCTCACCGTCGGCCCGTTCGCCCCGGCCGGCCCGGTCATCGTCGCCGGCCAGGAGGCCTTCTGGCAGCGGGTCAACGAGGACGGCGGCATCGGCGGCTACGACATCAACGTCACCGAGTACGTGCGGGACAACCAGTACAACCCGCAGGTCACCAACCAGGTCTACCAGGAGATCAAGCCCGACATCCTGGCCCTGGCCCAGACCCTCGGCTCGCCCCCCACCGCCGCGATCGTCGAGGACCTGGAGGCGGAGAACATCGTGGCCGCCCCGGCCGGCTGGACCTCGCTCTACCTGTTCCAGGACGCCATCCTGGAGTCCGGCCCGACCTACTGCGCCGAGGCCATGAACGGTGTCGACTACGCCGTCGAGACCAACGGTGCCGAGTCGGTCATGGCGGTGCACTACGCCGGTGACTACGGCGGCGACGCCGCCGCCGGCGCCAAGGTCGCCGCCGACGCGAACGGCATCGAGTTCACCAACGTCGAGACCACCGCCGGTACCGACAACCAGGCCTCGGCCATCGCCGCGATCCGCGACCAGCAGCCCGACGTCGTGATCATCTCGACCGGTCCGGCCGACATGGCCACGATCGTCGGCCAGGCCGTCGCCGGTGGCTTCACCGGCAAGTTCCTGGGCTCGTCGCCGACCTGGAACGTCGCCCTGCTGCAGAGCCCGGCCGCGCCGGCGCTGCAGGCGTCCTACCAGCTGCTGGGTCCGTGGGCGCCGTTCGACGCCGACACCCCCGGCCACGAGGCGATGCGGGCCGCGGCCGAGGCGTCGGGCACCAGCCCGAACGAGTTCTTCACCTCGGGCTGGGTGTGGTCCTACCCGCTGAAGGCCGCCCTCGAGGCTGCCGCGGAGAACGGTGACCTGACCCGTGAGGGCCTGTACGAGGCGGCGTCGGGCCTGTCCTCGGTGGACTACGAGGGCATGCTGCCCGAGGGGTCCGGGGACTACGCGGACGGTGCGGACTCCGCCGCCGTCCGGGTGACCCAGCTGTCCAGCCCTGACCCGAACGCCTCGACCGGCATCTCCGTCGCCGAGGCCGACCTGGAGGGCTCGACCGCGCAGGACTACGAGTTCACCGCTCCCTGCTACGAGGACGTCGAGCTCTGACGCCCTGAGCACCCCGGCGGCGGCCGGTCACCCTCCCCGGGTGACCGGCCGTCGTCGTGTGCGGGGCGGCCGGGGGGCGCCGGCACGCCGGTCACCACGGCTTCGCGGAGCGGGCGCGCTGGTGCACGTCGGTCATGGTGCCGGGGCCGGCCGCCCGGCTGCGAGCGGGTCGTCGGCGCCGCGGGCGGCGACCCGCCGGTCGGCGTCGGAACGCTCGAGGGCGGGGGAGAACAGCCACCCCTGCGCCGAGCGGCAGCCCTCGGCGAGCAGGTGGTCGCGCTGGTCGGCGGACTCGACGCCCTCGGCGACGACGTCCAGGTGCATCACCCGGGCCAGCTCGAGCAGCCCGTCGACCACCGGGGCGGCCGACCGGTCGGCGCCGAGGGCGGCGACGAAGGACCGGTCGATCTTGAGGACGTCGACCGGGAAGCGCCGCAGGTGCGACATCGACGAGTAGCCGGTGCCGAAGTCGTCGACGGCGATGCGCACGCCCAGGCCGCGCAACCCCCGGAGCACGAGCGCGGCGTGCTCGGCGTCGACGACCAGGGCGGTCTCGGTCAGCTCGAGGCACAGGGCCCCGGCCGAGAGCCCGGTGGCCGCGAGCACCGCGGCGACGTCGTCGACGAGGGCCGGGTCCTGCAGCTGGCGCACCGACAGGTTCACCGACACGGTGAGGCCGGCGCCCGCCGGCTGCCGTCGCCAGCCGGCGGCCGCGGTGCACGCCTCGCGCAGCACCCACCGCCCGATGGCGACGATGTCGCCGGTCTCCTCGGCCACCGGCACGAAGACGCTGGGCAGGACGGTGCCGAGGTCGGGGTGCGCCCACCGCAGCAGGGCCTCGAAGCCCTGCAGCCCGCCGTCGTCGAGGTCGACCACGGGCTGGTAGACCACGCGCAGCTGGCCCGCGGCGCGTGCGGCGGGCAGGTCGTCCACCAGGCGGGTGTGCAGCAGCAGCTCGGAGCGCATCGTCGGTTCGAAGACGGCCACCCGTCCCTTGCCCGCGTCCTTGGCGCGGTAGAGCGCGGTGTCCACGTCGCGCAGCAGGGCGGCCGACGTCGAGGAGCCGTCGCGCTCGGCGCGCACCAGCCCGATGCTGACGCCCACCCGGACGGTCCGGCCGTCGAGCTCGTACGGGTGGCCGAGGGCCTCCACCAGCCGCTCGGCGAGGGCGACGGGCTGGCCGGGGTCGTCGTCGCGGTGCGGTTCGAGCAGGACGGCGAACTCGTCCCCACCCAGCCGGGCGACGGTGTCGGCCGGTCGCACCCGGGCCAGCAGACGCGCGGCGACCTGTCGCAGCAACTGGTCCCCGGCCGGGTGGCCGAGGGTGTCGTTGACCGCCTTGAACCCGTCGAGGTCCAGGGACAGGACGACGGGGGCACCCCCGCTGCGGGTGCTGCGGGCCAGGGCGTGGGCGACCCGGTCGTCGAAGAGCGCCCGGTTGGGCAGCCCGGTGAGGACGTCGTGGAAGGCGCGGGTCTGCAGCGCGTCCCGCAGCTCGGCCTGCAGCTCGAGCTGCCGGGCCCCGCGGAGGAAGGCGAGCAGCAGGACGGCCCCGGTGACCAGGAGGCCCGGCAGCGGGTCGACCTGCTGACCGCGGGTGGTGGCGACGAGCTGGACGACGCCGGGGGCGGCCAGCGGCAGCAGCGCGACGGCGAGCTGGGTGCGCGTCACGAGGTGCGTGGGTGCGGTGGCGGCCGTCGGCGTCCCGTCGGGCCGGGCCGCGAGCGCGGCCCACGACGAGGCGGCGAGCGCGAGGCTGCCGACGCTCCAGCCGACGTCCAGCACCGAGGCGAGGTCGCGGCCGACGAGGTAGTCGAGGTCGGAGACGAACCAGGCGACGGCGGCGAGGGCGATCCAGCGGGCCTCGGCGCGCACGGCGCTGCGCACGAACCACAGGCGGACGACCAGGGCGAGCAGCCAGGCGTCCAGGACCGGGTAGGCGGCGAGCACGAGGCGGGTGGTCACGGACGTGCGGTCGTCGGCCACGGCGTCGCCCAGGACCAGGACCCACTCCAGGTACACGACGACGAGGAAGACCGCGGCGGTGTCGACCAGCCGGTCCAGCCGCGATGCCCGGGAGGCGCGCGCGAGGAGCCGGCGCACGCCGACGCCACCGGCCAGGTAGGCCGTCAGGTAGAGCGCGTCGGCGGGGGACACCGCGCCGGGTGGCATCCCGCCCCAGACCAGCAGCTGCCACAGCACGTCGCCGAGGGCGGCCAGGGTGGCGGCCGAGGCGACCCAGGTGCCGGCCCGCCACCCGGCGGCCACCGCCCACCACGCCGCCGCGGACGCGGCCAGGGCCACCACGCCGTAGGCGACGTCGCTCAGCAGGCTCTCGGGCAGCAGCAACCGGCCGAGGGCCACGACGGCGAGACCGACGAGCACCCGGCGGGCGACGGTCGGGCTGGCGGAGCGGGGCACGGCAGGGCTCTCCGGGATGGGTGGTCAGCAGGGTTCCCCTCCCATGTCGGCCGCTCGCCGGGCGGGTTGACGGCCGCTCCCCACGACGGGGGAGGGACACGCCAGCGCGGCTATTCACTAGATGACTACTCGTGGTGCACACTCCCTGTGTGTCCTTGCCCGAGCTGCACCTGGCGCTGCTGGTCGGCGAGCCCCGGCACGGCTACGACCTCAAGCGCGAGCACGATGCCTGGTTCCCCGACACCCGACCGCTGCCGTTCGGGCAGGTCTACGCGACGCTGGCCCGCCTGCAGCGCGACGGCCTGGCTGAGGTCGTGGGCACCCAGGCCGGCAACGGTCCCGAGCGGACGGTCTACGCCCTCACCGCCCAGGGCGAGCAGCGGTTGCGGGCATGGCTGGCCGAACCCGCCGAGGCGACCGCCTCCGGGGCCGAGGAGATCGTCCGGAAGACGGTGGCGGCCCTGCACACCGGCATCGACGTCGACGGCTTCGTCGCCCGCCAGCGCGCACACCACCTGCGGCGCATCCGGGAGCTGCAGGCGCACCCGCCCGGGTCCAGCCCCGCGGAGCGGTTGGTGCGTGAGCACCTCGTGGCCCACCTGGACGCCGACCTGCGCTGGCTCGAGCACGCCGCCGAGCTCGCCCCCACCGATCGAGGAGACCAGTCGTGACCGACCAACCCCTGCTCGAACTCGTCGATGTCGGCTTCTCCCACGAGCGGACCCGGGCCCTCGGCGGGGTGTCCCTGACGGTGGCCCCGGGGGAGGTGGTCGCGGTGACCGGTCCCTCGGGGTGCGGCAAGTCCACCCTGGTGATGCTGGCCGCCGGTGTGCTGCGTGCCGACGAGGGGCAGGTGCGCATCGCGGGTCAGGACGTCGGCTCCCTGGACGACGCCGCCCGGGCGCGACTGCGGCGCCGACGCGTGGGCCTGGTGCTGCAGTACGGGCAGCTCGTGCCCGACCTCCCTGTCCTGGACAACGTCGCGCTGCCGTTGCTGCTCGAGGGCGTCCGGCCGGCGACGGCCCGGGCGCGGGCCGCCGAATGGCTGACGCGGGTCGGGGCGGACCTCACGGGGGAGGAGTGGCCGGGCGAGCTGTCGGGCGGGCAGGCCCAGCAGGCCGCCGCGGCGCGAGCCCTGGTGGCCGGCCCGTCAGTGCTGCTGGCCGACGAGCCCACCGCGAGCCTCGACGCGCGCGCCGGCAGCGCGCTGCTCGACGTCCTCCTGTCGTCGACCCTCGAGGTGGGTGGTGCGGTGGTGGTGGTCAGCCACGACAACGTCGTCGCGGCACGTGCGGACCGCGAGGTGCGGCTGCGCGGCGGGCGGGTCGCGCACTCGGTGCAGCTGTCGTGACCAGGGGAGAGTTCGCTGCGGCCCGGGTGCTGGCTGGCGTCAGGACGCCGTCGCGGCGGTCGCGGGAGCGCGTGGTGGCCGCCGGCAGTGCGGTGGCCGGCGGACTGCTGCTGGTCTCCCTGGGAATCGGTCGCACCCCCGCTCGCCCAGTGCCCACCTCCGGTGGCCTGGTGGTGTCGGAGTACTACGACCCGCGCTTCTCCCCGCTGGTCACGAGCGCCGAGATCCGGGTCGGGGTGCTCACCGGGGTCCTGCTGCTGGTCGCCGCAGCCGTGGGCCTGCTGGTGCAGGCCGTGTGCGCCGGCGGGGTCCGGCGCCGCGACACCGCGCGCGCCCTCCACGTGGCCGGGGCCGCCCCCGGTCAACTGCGCACGGTGCAGGCCCTGCAGGTGGGGCGGGCGGGTGCGGCCGGCGGGCTGCTGGCCGGTCCGGTGTACCTGGTGCTGTGGTCCGTGCTCGGCCCGGCGGTCGACCCGGTGGTGCGGCTGCTGCCCGATCTCGGGTGGGCCGACCTGGTGGGGTGGGCGGCAGTGGCGATCGGATGCGCCGCAGGCGGTGCCGCCATCGGTGCTCTGACCGGTGCGGTGGCCGGCAGGCCCGCCCGCCGGGTGCGCGGCGACGCCGTGGCCATCGGCCTCGTGGTGGTTCTGCTGGGCGCGGTCGCCGCCGTGCCGGTCGCCGGCAGCTGGGACCGACGGGCAGGTGTGGCCGCCCTCGGGGTCGTCGTGGCGGTGCTCCTCGGCGCCGCCGTGGTCGCGGGGGCGGGGTGGACGCGCGTGCGGGCTGCCCGCCTGCGGCGGTCGGGGTCGGCCGACGCGGTGCTGACGGCGGCCGGGCTCTCCGCGGCCGCCGGGCCGATCGGCACGGCGTCGGCGGTCAGTCTCGTCGCCGGGGTGGTGGTCGGGGTCTGTGCGCCACTGGCGCTGGTGGCGTCACCGGACCGGTTCGCCGGGGACGTACCCGGCCTCGCCCTCGCCGGGACGGCGGCCCTCCTGGGCTTGCTCGTCGCCTTGGCCACGGCCACCCTGGGAGCGGTCGACGACCTGGCGACCCATCGACGCAGCCTGGCCGCGACCGCGGCGCTGGGCGTCGAGCTGCGGGTCCTGCGGCGGGTGCAGGGCCGACGACTCCGCCTCGCGACCGTGGGCCCGGTCGCCACGGGCACGGTGCTGGGCACCGTGATCGGCACCGGGGTGACCGGTGCCGATGCCGCGATCGGGGTGGTCGCGGGCGCCGGCTGCGCCGTCGTCGTGGTGGGCGTCGTCTGGACGGCGACGCTCGTCATCGGGTGGTCGTTGCACGGCCGGTTGGCCGACGCGGTCGACCCCGGCGCACTGCGGGCGGCGTGACCGTGGACGGCCTGCACGACCTGCTGCTGGCCTGCCTGCACGACGGCGCATTCCTGCCCCTGCTCGCCCTCGGCGTGGCGCTCGACGGGCCGGTGCCCGTGCTGCCCACCGAGGTCGTCGCGATGTCGGCGTCCCTGGCTGCGGGGGCCGGTCATGATGTCGCTGCCCTGCTGGCGCTGTGGGCGTCGTCGGCGGCGGGATCGGTGGTGGGCGACCTGGGCGTGTTCGTGGTCGCACGCCGTCGCCGTCCCCGGAGGGCGTGCTCAGGGGTCCGGCGGGCGCAGCTGCTGGACCGGGTCTCGCGGACCCCGGTGCGCACGCTGCTGGGGCTGCGGTTCCTGCCGGCTGGTCGACTGCTCGGGGTTCTGCTGTGCGCCGCGGCGGGTACCGACTGGCGTGTCTTCGTCGCCGGTGCCGTTGCGTGCGCGGGCGTCTGGGCCGCCTGGGTCGTCGTGATCGGTCTGCTGGTCGGACCTCTGGTCGGCGCGTCGCTGTGGAGCGGCATCGCGGTGGCGCTGCTGGTGACCGGGGGGATCGGCCTGGTCGCCGCGGTGCGCGGCCGGCTGACCGCCCGCCGTCCGGCCGCTGCGTGAGAACCCGTCGTCGCTGTGGTCGCGGGTGGTCCGGACCCGGGGTGGTCCGATCGTCGGGTCGGTCGCGGTGGGTCTCGTCCTGCTGCGGGGCTGCTGGTCGCCGCATGCTCCGCGTGGCCTGTGACCGGTCCGCAATCACCGTGCGTCAGCATGCGGACACCGCTCTGACCTGCGCCTTCGTCTTGCTCCCATCGGCGCGGTCCAGTATGCTTCGATCAGGTGTTCGAACAGATCGAGGAGGTCGGTGTGGCCACGACGTCGCTGGGCCCCGACCTCGATGTCGACACTGGGCACGACCTGGATCTGCTCCTGGACGACGTCGAGGACCTGCACCACCTGTCGTCGGTGCAGGTGCTGGAGCAGCTGCGCGACCTGACGACCGAGCGGAACCGGCTGGATGCGGTGATCGCCCGATTGGCCCGGCATGCCGAGCTGACGCAGGCCGTGGAGGTCGACGGGTTGGTGTCGGTGCGGTCGTGGTTGATCGGGCACCTGCGGCTGTCGGGTGCGGAGGCTTCGCGGATCGTGCGGGTGGGGCGGGCGGTGGAGCATTTCCCGGTGATGGGTGAGGCGTTCGCCGACGGGTCGGTGTCGGCGGCGCAGGTGGATGTGGTGGCCTCGGCGGTGGGGGACCGTGAGCGGGCGGCGGCGCAGCTGCAGGGCATCGACCTGGGCGTGTTCGACCGGGCGTGGACGCAGGTGGCGATGTCGTCGTCGCACCGGGCGCTGGTGACCGCGGTGCAGGCGTTCGTGGAGGCACTGGACCCCGATGGGGTGGAGCCGGACCCGGTGGAGCAGCGGTCGCTGTCGATCAGCACGCACGCCGACGGGACGGTGAGCGGGCGGTTCGACCTCGACGCGGTGGGTGGGGAGAAGGTCAAGACGGCGTTGGAGTCGATCGTGCAGGCCGACCGGCCCGACGGTGATCTGCGCTCGCGTGCCCAGCGGCAGGGTGGAGCGTTGGTGCAGCTGGCCGACAACGCCCTGGCCGCCGGTGGTCTGCCGGTGCTGCGGTCGGTCAAGCCGCACGTGGTGGTCACCATCGGCATCGAGGACCTGGTCGCCGACGGCACCGGCCCGGCGACGGCGACCACCGGGTTCGGGTCGGTGATCTCCGCGGCGCGGGCCCGGTGGTTGGCCTGCGATGCAGGCGTCACCCGCGTCGTGATGGGCCCCGAGGGCACCCCGCTGGACGTGGGCCGCACCCACCGGGTGGTCACGCCGGGGTTGCGGCGGGCGGTGGTGGCCCGGGACAAGACGTGCGTGTTCGCCGGCTGCGGCGCCCCGCACCACTGGTCCGACGTGCACCACCTGGTGCACTGGGCGCACGGCGGGGAGACCTCGCTGGCCAACTCGGCGTTGCTGTGCGAACCCCACCACACCAAGGTCCACCACGGCTTCCGCGTCGAACGCGACCCCGGTGGGCGATGGCGCACCTACCGCCCCGACGGCACCGAGATCATCACCGGCCCACGCATCGAGTGATACCGGCACGCCACGAGCCGCCCGCCCCACGGCGAGGCGGCCAGTGGTGCGTGGCCGGGACCCGGGAGCCAGTGGCCGGGAGCCGGGAGCCGGGAGCCAGGGGCCGGCCGCCGTCGTCGTGCCGGGGCCAGGAGCCCGGCGGCTCCCTCAGGTGGCGGGGTCGCGGTCGGGGTAGCGGGCGCGGGCCAGGGCGTAGACGCCGAAGGCGGCGAAGCCGGCGGCGACCGCCGTGAGCAGCCACTGGCCGGTGGGCACCGCGCCGATGGTGTTCAGCGCCCCGTCGAGACCGGTCGCGGTGGACACGTCCGACGTGACGGCTGCCCACACCACCAGTCCGCCGGCGACCGCGAACGCCACCGCCTTGGCCAGGTAGCCGACCCGGCCCACCGCGGCGATCACCGGCTCGTAGCGGTCGGGGGCCGCGGCGAGGTCGATGTCCTTCATGAAGCCGGCCGTCCACCCCCGCCAGGCCAGGTAGCCCCCGACGCCCACCACCGCGAGGCCGCCGGCGACCAGCAGCACCGCTCCGCCGGGCACCTCCAGCAGGTCGTCGGTGAGCTCCTGCGTGCTCTCGGTGGCGTCGTAGTGGGCACCGACGGCGAACACGAGGGCGATCCCGGCCAGCGCCCCGTACACGACCGCCTTCGCGATGCACTTGGCGCACACGAAGGCCGCGTGCACGCGCCGTCCTGCCCGGAGCAACCCACCCCACCAGCGCAGCACCTCACCGGCCTGCCACACCGCCAACGACAGCAGCCCCAGCCCGATCACCCCCAGCAGCACCAGGCCCCCCGGGCGCTCGGCGAGCGTCCGCAGGGCACCGGCCTGGTCGGCGTCGGCGCCGGATGTGCCGGGGGACAGCCGCCACGCGATGGTGAACGCCAACCACCCGATGAGCAGGTGCACGACCCCGTAGGCGACCAACCCCACCTGGGCCAGCCGTTCCAGCCACGGGTGGTCGGTGACGTCGCGGACCCGGTCGGCCGCGGCGCGGGCACGGTCCAGCCAGCGCCTCGGGATGCGGGACTGCGCCCGGTCCAGGACCCGCTCGACGGCCGGGGGCAGGGTCACCACGGCTCAGGTGCGCTGCGGGTAGCGCGCCCGGAAGAAGCAGAACACGCCGTAGGCGGCGATGCCGAGGGCCACCAGCGACAGCAGCCACTGCCCGGCGGGGGCCTGCAGGATGGTGTGCATGGCTCCGTCGAGCCCGGAGGACTTCGACGGGTCGAAGGTGAGGGCCGCGTAGCCCACCAGACCCCCGACGACGACCAGCGCGGCCCCCTTGGCCACGTAGCCCACCTGGCCCAGGCGGGTGATCACGCGCACCTGCGTCGGCGAGGCCTCCGACGTGTCGATCTGCTCCAGGAACTTCTTCGTCACGCCCTTGACGACGTGGTAGCCGCCCACACCCAGGACGACCAGCGCCGCGATGCCGACGAGGAACCGCCCGCCCGGCCACCCGAGGACACCGGAGGTCGTCTGCTGCTGCTGGTCCGAGCTCGACGAGCCGGCCCCGACGGCGTACTTCAGGGCGGAGTACGCCAGGAACGCGTAGACCACCGCCTTGGCCACGCACTTGCCGACCTTGGCTGCGGCCTTCTTCCGCTCGTCGCCGGAGCCCGACAGCGCCCCCGTGTACCGCAGCACGTCGGCGAGCTGCCACAGCGCCAGGGCGATCAGACCCAGACCCACGACCCACAGCAGCGGGGAGCCGAACGGTTCCTCGGCGAGGGTCTGCAGGGCGCCGGACTGGTCGGCGGACTCGCTGCTGCCACCCCAGGCCAGCTGCAACGCGATCCAGGCAATGAGCAGGTGGACGACCCCGTAGGCAACCAGCCCCACCCGGGCCAGCCGTTCGAGGGCCTGTGACCGGCCGATGCGGTCGGCGGTCTGCTGCGCGGTCATGCAGGACTCCTGGCGGTGTAGGTGTGCGGTCCGACCCCGTCGGGCGAGCGTGTCACACGGGCGACCGGTCCGCCCGACGGATGGGGGACACTGGCCCGGTGACCGCGTCCGCCCCCGCATCCGCCGCCGCATCCACCGCCCGCGTCGTCTCCCCGGAGCAGGCCCGCAGGTCCTGGCCGTGGTCGGCCCTGCAGGGCGTGGTGTTCGTCGTCCTCGCCGTGCTGGCCGTCGTCGTGGCCGACACCGGCGTCCGCCTGCTGGTCGGCGGTCTGGGCGTGCTCGGCGTGGTGCGCGGGGTGGCCGCGCTGCGGGCCGCCCGGGCCGGGCAGGTCGACCGGTCGGCCGCGGTCGCCGGCGCCGGCGCGGCCTGGTTCGGCGCGCTCGCCGTCGGGGTGGCCTTCTTCCCCCCGGTCGTGGCCGCGTGGGCCTGCGTCGTGGCGGTCGCGGCCGTGCTCGCCGGCCTCGTGGTCCGCGCGGACCGGCGGGCCCGGGCCGGTGCGGCGGTCGCGGTGGCGGTGGCCGCGTTCGCGCTGGGCGCCGTGCTGGCCGGGCCGGGGTGGCTGGCCGCCGCCGCCGTCCTCGCCGTGGCCGTCGCCGTCCTGGCGCTCGGCATCGCGTCGGTGCTGGCCGCCCTCGCCGCCCGCAGGCTCGCCGCGCAGCCGGCCCCCGCCGCGGCCGGCTGCGCCGGGTGCGCGTGCAGCGCCGGCGGGTGCGGCAGCCTGCCGCGCGACTGATCGGCGCGCGACCCTCGCCGGGATGCAACGGCGAGTTCATCGAGACGTCATGATGTCTCGGTAGCGTTGCCCCCGTCACACCCGACGACCCTGGGGGAACCGCCATGCTCCACCTCGACGCCCGCACCACGGCCCCGGCGCCCACGCGCGGCGCCTGGACCTGCGCCAACTGCCCGACCACCAACGAGGCGCACCGCAAGCGCTGCACCGACTGCGGCACGACCCGCCACTGAGGCCCACCGCACCGGGCAGCACGGCCGTGACGGGGGAGGTGAGCCCGCACCGCGGCGGGCCCACCTCCGATCAGCGCCGCTCCTGATCGGCGCGCCGCAGCGCGGACCCTGCTGGGCTGTCAGCCGAGGGTCCAGAGGACGGCGCTGCCGTCGCAGGTGCCGGCCACCAGCACGGTGCCGTCGCCGGGCGCGGCCACCGCGAGGGCGTCGCCGTCGCCCGCGCACAGGGTCAGCACCCGGGTGCCGACGACGACGGTGGGGGAGCCCTGGTCCTGGAAGGCGACCACCGGGGTGCCGGCGACCACCGCCGCACCGCTCACCCGTGCGCCCAGCTCGTCGGTCACCTCCGCACCGCCCACCCGCACGGTGCCGTCCCGGTCGGCGGTGACCGGGGTGCCGTCGGCGGTCAGCGCGAGCAGCTCGCCGTCGGTCGCCTGCGGGTCACCGGCGGGCTCCAGTCGGTCGTCCAGGGTGACCAGCCGGCCGGTCGTGGTGCCGTCGGCCCCGCGCACGGACACGCCCGCGACCACGTCGTCGTCGGTGGCGGCCAGGCCGACCAGGTCCACCGCGACCGCGCCGTCCCCGAGTTCGACCTCGCCGTCGGCGGTCACCGCACCGGTGCCGGGGTCCACGGCCAGCACGTGCGCGCCGACGCCGTCGGCGTCCTCGGCCAGCAGCAGCACCGCGTCGCCGTCGGCAGCGGCCAGCACCGGGATCCCCCGCGGCGCGGTCTGCCGCGGGTCCAGCTGCACCGCGCCGGCGGTGGTCCCGGCGACCGGCACCACCCCCAGGACGGGGTCGGCGGCGACCGGGTCAGCGGCCAGGGCCACCGCCACCGGTCGGCCGGCGACCAGCACGACGTCGGTGGGCAGCGCGTCGCGGACCGCGGTGGCGGTGTCTGCGGTCACCACGGTGGAGGTAGGGGAGCCGACGAGCAGCACGGCGCGGGCGTCGCCGTCGGCGGCCAACCGTGCCGTGGCGACCCCGGTGGCGCCCAAGCCGACCTCGTCGACCACCCGCAGGTCCTCGGGCACCGCGGACGCGGGAGCCGTGGTCGAGGGGGCCGTGGCCGAGCTCCCGGTGGTCGTCGAGCTGCCCGACGGGTCGGCGGCCTCGGTGAAGGAGGTGCAGCCGGTCGCGAGGAGGGCGGCGGCGGGCAGGGTGATCAGTCGTCGGCGCACACCCCATGGTCGCCAGCACCGGGGCTCGGCGCGAGCCGGCGGGGTCCAGCCGACAGGCAGCTCAGTAGGACGTCGACCCACCGGCGCCCTCGGACTCGGGGACCTCCTCGCCGGCCGCGACCGGCCCCGGCGGGGTGCCGTCGCCGAAGGGGGAGCCGCCGAGCTCCTCCCGGTGGTGCGGGGTGAGCCAGACCGAGGTGTCCGGGCCGACCGGGACGACCTGGGTCGGGTTGATGTCGGCGTGCACGATGTAGTAGTGCCGCTTGATCTGCGGGAAGTCGGTGGTGTCGCCGAAACCGGGGGTCTGGAAGAGGTCGCGGGCGTAGGCCCACAGCACCGGCATCTCGGTCAGCTTCGTGCGGTTGCACTTGAAGTGGCCGTGGTAGACCGCGTCGAAGCGGGCCAGGGTGGTGAACAGCCGGACGTCGGCCTCGGTGATGGTGTCGCCCATGAGGTAGCGGCGTGACCCCAGCCGCTCGCTGACCCAGTCCAGCGCGGTGAACAACCGGTCGTAGGCCTTCGCGTAGGAGTCCTGGTCGCCGGCGAACCCGCAGCGGTACACGCCGTTGTTGATCTCGGTGTAGACCCGCTGCATCACCTCGTCCATCTCGTCCCGCAGGGCGTCCGGGTAGAGGTCGGGGGCGCCGTCGCGGTGGAACGCCGTCCACTGCGTGGAGAAGTCGAGGGTCATCTGCGGGAAGTCGTTGGTGACCACGGCCTTCGTGGGCAGGTCGACCATCGCGGGCACGGTGATCCCGCGGGAGTACTCGGGGTCGCGGGCGAAGAAGGCCTCCTGCAGCCGCTCGTAGCCCAGCACCGGGTCGCGGCCGCCGGGGTCGAGGTCGAAGGTCCACGACCGCTGGTCGTGGGTGGGCCCGCAGATGCCCATCGAGAACGCGTTCTCCAGTCCCAGCAGCCGCCGCACGATGACCGCGCGGTTGGCCCACGGGCAGGCCCGCGCGACGACCAGGCGGTACCGGTCAGCCTCCACCGGCCAGCCCTGCGAGCCGTCGGCCAGGATGCGGTCGGTCAGGTAGTTCGTGTCGCGCTCGAAGGACTTGCCGGGCTCCACGTAGCCGTTCTCGTTGCTCACGGGCACAGCCTGGCTCACTCGGCGTCGGGCCGCTGGTCGAGGTGCTCCTCGCTCACCGCCCACAGCCGTTCGGCGTTGCCGGGGTCCAGGGCCCAGGCGCGGACGCCGTCGCGGGTCCGCTCGTCGTCGCCGACGGTGCGCGCCTCCTGGCAGTCCTCCAGGTAGTGCCCGCCGGTGGCGAACTCCGGCGCGACGGCGGCGACGAGGGTGGTGGCCGCGCCCTGCTCGGGGGTCTTGAAGGTGGCCCTGCCCTCGCGCTGCGCCCGCTCCCAGCCGTCGATGACGTCCTGGGAGACGTGCCGCTGCAGGTTGGTCATGATCCCGCCGGGCATGAGGGCGTTGGCGACGACGCCGTCCTCGGCCCAGCGGCGGGTGGCCTCGACCGCGAGCAGGACGTTGGCGGTCTTGGACTGGCCGTAGGCCTGCCAGGGGTCGTACTCGCGGTGGGCGAAGTGCAGGTCGTCGAAGTGCACCGGGCTGGCCAGGTGACCGGTGGAGGAGACCGAGACGATGCGGGCGCCCTCGGCGGCGGCCAGCGCCCTGTGCAGCCCGGTGGTGAGGGCGAAGTGGCCGAGGTGGTTGGTGGCGAACTGGGTCTCCCACCCGCGGTCGGTGAGGGTGAGCTGCGGCAGCGCCATGACCCCGGCGTTGTTGACCAACAGGTGCAGCGGGCCGTCCCAGTCGGCCACGAACGCCGCGACGGAGTCCAGGTCGAGCAGGTCCAGGTGGGCCACCCGCAGCGTGGTGTTGCCGGTGGTGCCGACGACGTCCTGCGCGGCCCGCGCCCCCTGCTCGGGGTCCCGGACGGCGATGGTGACCTCGGCGCCGGCGGACGCGAGTGCGCGCACGGTCTCCGTGCCGATGCCCGACGCGCCGCCGGTGACGACGGCGCGGGTGCCGGTGAGGTCGTGCCCGGCGACGACGTCGGCGGCGGTGGAGGTGGCGTCGAACGCGGTGGTGATCAGCGGCATGGGGTCAACTCTGCGGCAGCTCCCGGCCGGGGGCGACCGCGTGGGTCAGCCGCAGCCGGGTCACCGGCCCCTCAGGCCCCCGACTCCGACCCCGACTCCGCCTCTGCCTCGCCGCGCTCGGACTCGATGAGGTCCTTGCTGCGGACCAGCCGCAGCAAGGTCACCACGACCAGGCCGCCCACGACGTTGGCCAGTGCGGTGTACCAGAACCAGGCCAGCCAGTCGCCGTAGCCGAACGGTGCCCCGGCGATCAGTGCGGCGAAGACCAGCAGCGAGTCCAGGACCGAGTGGAACAGCTGCAGCCCGGCGAGCAGGAACGCCGCGGCGACCGCGGCGACGATCTTCGCCGGGTCGGACTCCGTGCCGTGCTGCATGCGGGTCATCAGGGTCAGCACGCTGCCGGCGAGCAGACCCAGGCAGATGGACTGCAGGTCCAGGGGTGCGTCGACGAAGTGCACCGCGGACTCGACGGCGGTGGTGCCCAGGTCGGGCAGGGCGTGCACCACCAACCACATGACCAGCCACCCGCCCACCAGGTTGGCCAGCAGGGTGCCGCCCCAGAGCTTGCCGAGCTGGCGGACGCTGGCCCGCTTGGCCACCACCGCGGTGACGGGTACCAGGAAGCCCTCGGTGAACAGCTCGCTGCGGGCCAGCAGCAGGGCGACCAGGCCGATGCTGAAGGCCAGTCCGGACAGCAGGTGACTCCCCGTCTCGGCGTACACCGCCAGCAGGGCGAGGACACCCGTGCCCACCTCGAGCCCCCCGGCCAACCCGGTGGTGAGGACCTCCCGCCAGCTGCGGTGCAGCCGCTGTGCGCCCTCGGCCACGATCGCGTCGAAGGCCTCGACCACGTCGTCCTCGGCCGGTTCGTCGTGCTCACCGAGGTCTGCCCGGGTGTCGCTCATGCCCGCTCCTCGCTCATGACCGCTCCTCGCTCATCGCCGCTGTTCGCTTGTGGCTGCTCCGCAGGGGGCAGGTGAGGGGTGCGGGGCGCCCGGCTCGCGGGGGGCCGGGCCTGCCCGGCGGCCCCAGGGTCAGACGTCGATCTCGTGGACGTCGAAGTGCACCATCGTGGCGCCGCCCGTGGCGAAGGTGCCGACGTCGGTGCCCGCGGCCCGGCCGGCCTCCGAGGACATCCCGGCGGCCATCGCCTCGGCGGACTCGAAGTCCAGCTCGGCGACCAGGTAGGCCGGCGACGGCGAGCCGTCCATAGTGTCGGCGTGCCCGGTGGAGAACCGGACGAGGCCGGGGATGGCCTGGGCCAACCCGGTGTGCACGTCGCGGTAGTGCGCGTCGAAGGCGGCGGGGTCGGTGGGCTGGCCGTAGGTGACGAGCAGGCGGTGGGTCATCGGGGCTCCTCCGGTTGCGTCCCGGGCTGCGTCGCCCGGGGTGGGCTGCATCAGACCACGGCTCAGGGACGCCGGCGCAGCAGCGCCGAGGCACCCGCGAGCAAACCCGCGCCGGCCACCGCGGCCACGGCGCCGTGGTACCGGCTGGCCCAGATCTGGGCGTCCCAGGTCCACTGCTGGTCGGAGAACCGGCCCTCGGCGCCGAAGTCGCGCCCGCCGTCGCCGTCGGCGGGTTCGTGCAGGTTGACCGGGTCGTCGGCCGAGGCGTCGACGTCGGTGAGCTGGCCGTCGATGCCGTTGCGGGAGAGGTACCAGTCCATGAACTGCGGCCACACCTCGGCGCCGAGCACGGTGTAGACGGTGGGGGTGCCGATCCACCATGCGCGGCGGCGGGGGTGGTCGGCGGCGTGCACCATCGCGCGACCCATCAGCTCGGGGGCGTAGATGGGGGCCACGGGCTGCGGGCGCTTGGGCATCTTGTTCAGCACCCAGCTGAACTGCGGGGTGTTCACCCCGGGCAGGTCGACGCGGGTGATGTGCACGCCGCTGCCCTCGGCCTTGAGCTCGGTGAGCACCGACTCGGTGAAGCCCTTGATGGCGTGCTTGGCGCCGCAGTAGGCGCTCTGCAGCGGGATGCCGCGGCGGCCCAGGGCCGAGCCGGTCTGCACGATGACCCCCCGGTCGCGGGGCCGCATGCGGCGCAGCGCGGCCATGGTCCCGTGCACGAAACCCAGGTAGCTGACCTCGGTGACGCGGGCGTACTCGGCGGCGGTGAGTTCGTGGAACGGGGCGAAGGCGGCGGTGAACGCGACGTTGACCCAGACGTCGATCTCGCCGAGCTCGGCCTCCACGCGGTCGGCGGCGGCCTCGACGGCGTCGGCGTCGGCGACGTCCACCGGCACGACGAGGGCCGTGCCGCCGGCGGCACGCACCTCGTCGGCGGCGGCGGCCAACCCGACCTCACCGCGGGCCAGGAGCGCGACGCGGTCGCCGCGCCGCGCGAACTCGACGGCCGTGGCCCGCCCGATCCCCCCGCTGGCTCCGGTGACGACGACGGTGCGGGGGGTGCGAGGGCTGGGCATGCGGTTCTCCTGCGGGCGGGCGGATCGGGTCGACGCCCGCCTACCCCCGGCTGCGGGGGGTTCACGCCCCCCGCAGCCGACTCACAGCGGGTCGGGGTCGTTCGGCCCGGCGCGCCGGCCGGTGTCGTCGAGGACCTCTCGGGCGTAGGTGCCCTGCTTGGCCCCGGCGTGCGCCTCGGCGTGCAGTCGTTCGCGGAGGTGGGGGTAGTGCAGCTCGAAGGCGGGGCGTTCGGAGCGGATGCGGGGGATCTCCAGGAAGTTGTGCCGGGGCGGGGGGCTGGAGGTGGCCCACTCCAGGGAGTTGCCGTGACCCCAGGGGTCATCGCGCAGGGCCAGCTGCCCGTACTTCCAGGACTTCACCACGTTGTACAGGAACGGGATGGTGGAGGCCCCCAGCACGAACGACCCGATCGTGGAGATCGTGTTCAGGGTGGTGA
>NZ_JBAPLU010000011.1:0-138842 GCF_037083825.1 Klenkia sesuvii | reverse complement strand
GTTGATGGCCGCCCGACTCACCGGCCGACACATCGAGCCCCAAGGCCCCATCGAGACCGAAGCCGCCCGCCGGCTGGCCGACGACCTCGACTCCGACAAGTAGCCGATCAATTACCCAACACCCTCTCAGACGGTGGCGGGGGTGATGACCGCGGCGTCGAGGGCGGCCTTGGCCTCGGTGTACTCCCGGGTCAGCCGGGCGACCAGCTCGGCGGCGGGGACGACGGCGTCGACCACGCCGATGCCCTGGCCCGAGCCCCAGACGTCGCGCCAGGCCTTCGCCCCGCCGTCGGAGCCGAAGCTCATCTTCGAGGGGTCCGACGTGGGCAGGTCGGTCGGGTCCAGGCCCGCCGCCACGATGGAGCCGGCGAGGTAGTTGCCGTGCACGCCGGTGAACAGGTTGCTGTAGACGATGTCGGACGCCGAGCTGTCCACGACCATCTGCTTGTAGCCCGCGGCGGCCTGCGCCTCCTCGGTGGCCAGGAACGCCGAGCCGATGTAGGCGAGGTCGGCGCCCGCGGCCTGGGCGGCGAGCACCGAGCTGCCGTGCGCGATGGCCCCGGAGAGCGCGAGCGGGCCGTCGAACCAGCGCCGGATCTCGCGCACCAGGGCGAACGGCGACGTCGTCCCCGCGTGGCCGCCGGCGCCGGCCGCGACGGCGATGAGCCCGTCGGCGCCCTTGTCGATCGCCTTGTGCGCGAACCGGTCGTCGATGACGTCGTGCAGCACGATGCCGCCGTAGGAGTGCACGGCGTCGTAGACGTCCTCGCGGGCGCCCAGCGACGTGATGACGATCGGCACCTCGTGCTCGACGCACAGCGCGACGTCGTGCTCGAGGCGGTCGTTGGAGCGGTGCACGATCTGGTTCACCGCGTACGGGGCCACGGTCGCGCCGCTGGCCCGGGCCGCGGCCAGCCGCTCGTCGATCTCGGTGAGCCAGTCACCCAGCTTCTCGGCCGGGCGGGCGTTCAGCGCCGGGAAGGACCCGACGACGCCGGCGGAGCTCTGGGCGACGACGAGGTCGGGCCCGGACACGATGAACATGGGCGAGGCGATGGCCGGGAGGCTCAGCCGCCCGCGCAGCACGTCGGGGAGGGTCACGCCCGGCAGGCTACACAGTCAGCCCTGACCGCTCCCCGTCGGACGGAGGGCGACGTCGAGCTCGGCGAGCAGGCCGCGGATGCGGACCTCGATCTCGTCCCGGATCGGCCGCACGGCCTCGACCCCCTTCCCGGCGGGGTCGGCGAGGTCCCAGTCCAGGTAGCGCGTGCCCGGGAAGACCGGGCAGGCATCGCCGCACCCCATGGTGATGACCACGTCGGAGGCCTGCACCGCCTCGGCGGTGAGCACCTTCGGGGCGGCGGCGGAGATGTCGACGCCGACCTCGGCCATGGCTGCGACCGCGGCGGGGTTGACCTGGTCGGCGGGCAGCGACCCCGCCGAGCGGACCTCCACGGCGTCGCCGGCCAGGTGGGTCAGCCAGCCGGCGGCCATCTGGGAACGGCCGGCGTTGTGCACGCAGACGAACAGCACACTGGTCACGGGGCAGCGCTCCTCGAGGTGGTCGGGACGGTGGGGTCGCCGGGGAACCAGCGGCGGGCGGCCCACAGGGAGACGTAGACGAGCCCGACGAGGACGGGGACCTCGACGAGGGGGCCGACGACACCGGCCAACGCCTGCCCGGAGGTGACCCCGAAGGTGCCGATGGCCACGGCGATGGCCAGCTCGAAGTTGTTGCCGGCGGCGGTGAAGGCCAGGGTGGCGGTCTTCGCGTAGCCCAGGCGCAACCGCATGCCCAGGGCGAACGACCCGCCGAACACCAGCGCGAAGTAGGCCAGCAGCGGGACGGCGATGCGGACGACGTCCCAGGGCTGGGAGGTGATGGCGTCGCCCTGCAGCGCGAACAGCACGACGATGGTGAACAGCAGGCCGTACAGGGCGACGGGGCCGACTCGCGGCAGGAAGCGGGACTCGTACCAGTCGCGGCCCTTGCGGCGCTCGCCGATCGTGCGGGTGGCGAACCCGGCCACCAGCGGGATGCCGAGGAAGACCAGGACCGACACGACGATGGCCCAGACGCTGAACTCCGCCGAGGTGGTGGCCAGGCCCAGCCAGCCGGGCAGGACCTGCAGGTAGAACCAGCCGAGGGCGGCGAAGGCCAGGATCTGGAAGACCGAGTTGATGGCGACCAGGACGGCGGCGGCCTCGCGGTCGCCGCAGGACAGGTCGTTCCAGATCAGCACCATGGCGATGCAGCGGGCCAGCCCCACGATGACCAGCCCGGTGCGGTACTCGGGCAGGTCGGGCAGCAGCAACCAGGCCAGGGCGAACATGATCGCCGGGCCCAGCACCCAGTTGAGGCCGAGGGAGGCCAGCAGGAGCCGGCGGTCGCCGGTGACGCGGTCCAGCTCGGAGTAGCGGACCTTCGCCAGCACCGGGTACATCATCAGCAGCAGCCCGACGGCGATCGGCAGGCTGACCTCGCCGACCGTGACCGCCTCGAGCGCGGCGTCCAGCCCGGGTACCAGCCGACCGAGGGCGAGGCCGAGGGCCATGGCGGCCACGATCCACACCGGGAGGAACCGGTCGAGGGTGGACAGCTGCGCCAGGACCGGGGTGTCGGGCGAGGTGCCCGGTCGTCGGGCTTCGCGGACGGGGTCGCTCACGCCGGCCGACCCGTCGGCTCGGCCGCGGCGACGGCCGCACCCCGCAGGTGCTCGCTCCAGGCGGCCATGACTTCCCCATCCATCGACGACTGTCGATGGAGCACCCTGCCGCAGACATCGACGAGCGTCAATATCGACAGGCGTCGATGCCTGCGTCACACTCGTCCCATGGCGACGGCCCTGCACACCACGGTCGAGGCGCAGGCATGCTGCGCACCGCTCGTCGCCGCACCCATCAGCGCCCCGGACGCCGATGCACTGGCCCGCACGCTCAAGGCCCTGGCCGACCCGACCCGGCTGCGGTTGCTCTCCCTCGTCGCGGCCCACGACGGCGGCGAGGCCTGCGTCTGCGACCTCACCGACCCCGTCGGGCTCTCGCAGCCGACGGTGTCCCACCACCTCAAGGTGCTGGTCGACGCCGGGCTGCTCACCCGCGACAAGCGGGGCGTGTGGGCCTACTACGCCGTCGTCCCCGGCGCGCTGGACTCCGTCGCCGCGGTGCTGGACACCCAACTCCGTCGCTGAGGCGGGCGACCCGGTCGGTCCGGTGCGGAGCCGCCTGTCGGAATCGAACCGACGACCTTCTCATTACGAGTGAGATGCTCTACCGACTGAGCTAAGGCGGCGTGGTGCGTCGGAGAGCCTACGCGACGCCGGTCCTGCCGCCGGGCGCCACCCCGACGGTCACGCCGGCAGGCGCAGGGCCACGCACATGGCCTCGATCGCGATCTGCGGCTTGACCGCCTGTTCCAGGGCGGTGCGGGCCGCGAGGATGGCGTCGATGCGGCGCAGTGCGCCCTCGGCGCCGACCTTGCGCGCCAGGTCGAGGGCGTCGGCCGAGCGGTCGGGGTGGTTGAGGTGCGGTACCCGGGTCAGGTCGCCCCGCACCCCGGCGATCAGCATCGCGTCGCGGTAGAAGGCGGCCAGGTCGACCAGCGCGCGGTCGAGGGTGTCGCGCCCGATGCGGGTGGCCCGGGACTTCTGCTGCTTCTCCAGCTCCTTGAGCTGCCCGGCCCCGCGGGAGGCCGCAGCCACGCCCGGCCCCCGGGCGCCCACCCCGAGCGAGGCCTTGACCGCCTCGGTCTCGGCCGCGTCGGCAGCCGACGTGGCAGCCGCCGACTCCGCCGCCGCCGTGCCCACCAGGCCGTCGGCGGCCTGCAGGCAGGCGGCCAGGCTGGTCAACGACAGCGGGACGTCGAGGACGGCCGCGCGGGCGGTGCGGGCGGTGTCGTCGCGGGCCAACCGGCGGGCGCGCCCGATGTGGCCACCGGAGGCCGCGGCCGACCAGGAAGCCAGCACCGGCTCGACCCCGTCGCGGCGGACCAGCACCTCGGAGATGGCCTCGGCCGGGGGGGTGCGCAGCGAGACCACGCGGCAGCGGGAACGGATGGTCACCGACACGTCGTCGGGGTGCAGCGAGGGCGCGCAGAGCAGGAAGACGGTGCGGGCCGGCGGCTCCTCCAGCATCTTGAGCAGCGCGTTGGCGGCCTGCTCGGTCATGCGGTCGGCGTCCTCGACCACCACCACCTGGAACCGGCCCTGCGACGGCGCGCGCCCGGCCAACCCGATGACGGTGCGCATCTCCTTCACGCCGATCGAGAGGCCCTCGGGCACGACGAGCCGGACGTCGGCGTGCGTGCCGGCCAGCACGGTGCGGCAGGCGTGGCAGGTGCCGTCGCCGCCCTCGGGGCACTGCAGCGCCGCCGCGAACGCCCGGGCGGCCACCGACCGCCCCGAGCCCGGCGGGCCGGTGAACAACCAGGCGTGGGTCATCGACGCCGGGTGGGCCACGGCGTGCTGCAGCTCGGCGACCGCCTCGGGCTGGCCCACCACGTCGCGCCAGACGCCTTCGGGCAGCCCGCTCACGACAGCACCCCCGGCAGGGCGGCGACACGGTCGGCGACGGCCGCGGCGAGCGCGTCGGGCGCACCAGTGGCGTCGAGGACGAGGTAGCGGTCGGGCTCGGCCGCGGCCAACGCCTGGAAGGTGCCGCGGACCCGCTCGTGGAACTGCACGGACTCGGCCTCCAACCGGTCCGCGGTCGCCCGGCCGCGGGCACGGGCCAGGCCGAGCTCGGGCGGGAGGTCGAGCAGCACGGTGAGGTCGGGCAGCAGACCCTCGGTCGCCCACCGCGAGAGGGCGCGGATCTCGGCCAGGTCGAACGCGCGCCCGGCGCCCTGGTAGGCCAGCGAGCTGTCGACGTAGCGGTCGGTGACGACGACCTGCCCGTCGACCAGGGCTGGCCGCACCACCTCGTGCACGTGCTGGGCGCGGTCGGCGGCGTAGAGCAGTGCCTCGGCCCGAGCCGACAGGCCGGTGGTGGCCGGGTCGAGCACGATCGAGCGGAGCGTGCCGCCGAGCCCGGTGGCACCGGGCTCGCGGGTGGTGCGCACGCGCACGCCGCGGCCGGCGAGCCAGGTCTCGAGCCGGGCGACCTGGGTGGACTTCCCGGCACCCTCACCGCCCTCGAACGCGATGAACACCCCCGGGCCGGCCACGGTCACCACGCTACCGGCGGGGTCGGACAGGACCGGGCGCCGCGTGCGCCGCTCGCGGCCGGCCCCGGGTCAGCGCGGGGTGAGCCGCACCGACCGGGTCGAGTACAGCAGGTCGAGCTGGGCGCGGCCGGCGGTGTCGGGGTGCTCGGCGAGGAGGGTGCGCAGCCCGTCGAGGAAGGCGGCTGCCTCGGCCGGGGCCAGCACCGCCACGTAGCTGCGGGTGGCGATGCCGGCCACCACCTGGTCGGGGGTCAGCTGTTTGCACGTACCGCGGCTCGTGCTCCTCGACCTCGGCGGGCAGCGCGGCCGCGAACCGGTGCACCACGCCCTGGTGGGCGTCGTGGTCGCGGGACTCCCCGATCAACCGCTCCCCCAGCGCGGCCACCCACGGCACCGTCTCGTCCCGGGTGTTCCAGACGAACCCCACGACGCCGCCGGGCCGCAGCACCCGGCGCAGCTCCGGCGCGGTGCGGACCGGGTCGAACCAGTGCGCGGCCTGCCCGGCCACCACCGCGTCCACGGTGGCCCCCGGGAGCGGGAGGTCCTCGGCCCCGCCGACGACGGCCTCGACCCGCGGGTGGCGTGCGGTCAGCTCGGCGAGCATGTCGCCGGACGGGTCGACCGCCACCACCTCGTGCCCAGCGGCCAGCAGCTGGTCGGTGAGCTTGCCGGTGCCGGCCCCGAGGTCGAGCACCCGCAGCGGCCGGTCGACCAGCAGGAACGCGACGGCGTCGGCCGGGTAGCCCGGACGCAGCTGCGCGTACTCCCGGGCCACGGCGCCGAAGGACCGGCGGCGCGCGTCCCAGGTGCCCGGGTCGAGGCCGCCGGTCACCGGGCTCAGTTCCCGGCCGGGACGGCGCCCTCGCCCGCCGACGACCGCGACGCAGCCGTCGCGGTCTTCTTCGCCGTCGTCTTCTTCGCCGTCGTCTTCTTCGCCGTCGACTTCGTGGCGGTCTTCTTCGCGGTGGTCTTCTTCGCGGCCGCCTTCTTGGTGGCCTTCTTCTTCACCGGCGCCCGCTCGCGACGGTCGGCCAGCAGCTCGGCCGCCCGATCGAGGGTGATGGTCAGCGGGTCGTCGCCCTTGCGCAGGCTGGCGTTGGACTCGCCGTCGGTGACGTAGGGCCCGAACCGGCCCTCCCGCACGGTGACCAGGCCGTTGGTGACCGGGTCGGGGCCGAGCTCGGCCAGCGGCGGCTTGGCGGCGGCCCGCCCGCGCTGCTTGGGCTGGGCGAAGATCGCCAGCGCCTCGTCGAGGGTGACGGTGAACAGCTTCTCCTCGGCGTCCAGCGACCGGGAGTCGGTGCCCTTCTTCAGGTAGGGCCCGTAGCGCCCGTTGAGCGCCTGGATCTCCTCGCCGTCCTCGGCCTTGCCGACCGTGCGCGGCAGCGACAGCAGCTTCAGGGCGTCGTCGAGGGTGACCGTCTCGGGCTGCATCGTCCGGAACAGGCTGCCGGTCCGCGGTGCCTCCTTGCTGCCCTCGGGCAGCACGGTGGTCACGTACGGGCCGTACCGACCGGCCTTGACCACGACCGTGTGGCCGGAGTCGGGGTCGGTGCCCAGCTCGCGGTCGCCCGAGGGCGCCTCGAGCAGCTCGCGGACCTTCTCGGTGGTCAGCTCGTCGGGGGCGATGTCGTCGGCGATGGAGACGCGGGCGCCGTCCTCCCCGCCGGCCTGCAGGTACGGGCCGTACCTGCCCACCCGGACGACGACCGGCTCCCCGGCGGGCCCGGTGGCCCGGAGCGGGATGGAGTTGACGCCGCGGGCGTCGATCTCCTCCAGCCGCTGGCCCACGACCTGCTTGAGCCCGCCGGAGGCCGCGATGCCGCCGGCGTGGCCGCCCTCGCCCCCGAAGTAGAACTCGGTGAGCCAGTCGACCCGGCGCAGCGTGCCGCCGGCGATCTCGTCGAGCTCGCCCTCCAGCGAGGCGGTGAAGTCGTAGTCGACCAGCGCGGTGAAGTGCTGCTCGAGCAGGTTGACCACCGCGAACGCGATGAAGGTCGGCACCAGGGCCGAGCCCTTCTTCCAGACGTAGCCGCGGTCCTGGATGGTCTGCATGATCGAGGCGTAGGTCGAGGGCCGGCCGATGCCCAGCTCCTCGAGCGCCTTGGTCAGGCTGGGCTCGGTGTAGCGCGCCGGCGGGCTGGTGGTGTGGCCCTTCGGGTCGAGCCCGGCGGTGTCGAGCACCTGGCCGCGCTCCACCCGGGGCAGCCGGCGCTCGGAGTCGTCGGCCTCGGCGTCGTCGCCGGTGGCGCCCTCGTCCTTGCCCTCCACGTAGGCGCGCAGGAACCCCGGGAAGGTGATGGTGCGGCCCGAGGCGGAGAACTCGGCGACCTCGTCGGTGGAGGACCGGCCGGTGAGCCGGATGGTGACCGTCTGGCCCACCGCGTCGGCCATCTGGGAGGCGACCGTGCGCTGCCAGATCAGCTCGTAGAGCCGGAACTCCTCGCGGGCCAGCTGCCCGGCGAGCTGGCCGGGGGTGCGGAAGGAGTCACCGGCGGGGCGGATGGCCTCGTGCGCCTCCTGCGCCCCCTTGGACTTCTTCGAGTAGTGCCGCGCCTCGGCCGGGACGAACGCGTCGCCGTAGAGCTCGCGGGCCTGGGTGCGGGCGGCCCGCAGCGCCGTCTCGGACAGGTTCGTCGAGTCGGTGCGCATGTAGGTGATGTGGCCGTTCTCGTACAGCCGCTGGGCGGTGCGCATGACCTGCTGGGAGGACCAGCCGAACTTGCGGCCGGCCTCCTGCTGCAACGTCGAGGTGGTGAACGGGGCGTAGGGACGGCGGGTGTACCGCTTCTCGTCGACCCGGGTGACGCTGACCTGGCTGCCCTCGAGCCGGGCGGCCAGCCCGCGGGCGCCGGCCTCGTCGAGGTGCACCACGTTGCTGGCCACGGCGCCGGTGTCGGCGTCGAAGTCGCGGCCGGTGGCGATGCGGCTGTCGTCGAGGGCGACCAGGTTGGCCGTGAGTTGGCGGGGCTCGCCCTCGTCGGCGGTGTCGGCGGGGGCGACGTCGAAGGTGCCGGTCAGCGACCAGTAGTCGGCCGCGGTGAACCGCATGCGGGCCCGCTCCCGCTCGACGACGATGCGGGTGGCCACCGACTGCACGCGGCCGGCCGAGAGCTTGGGCAGCACCTTCTTCCACAGCACCGGCGAGACCTCGTAGCCGTAGAGCCGGTCGAGGATGCGGCGGGTCTCCTGCGCGTCGACCAGCGCGGTGTCCAGCTCGCGGGGGCTGGCGACGGCGCGGGCGATCGCCTCGGGGGTGATCTCGTGGAACACCATGCGGCGCACCGGGACGGCGGGCTTGAGGGTGTCGATGAGGTGCCAGGCGATGGCCTCGCCCTCGCGGTCCTCATCGGTGGCGAGGTAGATCTCGGACGCGTCCTTGACCAGCTGCTTGAGGCGGGTGACCTGCTGCTTGCGGTCGGGGCTGATGACGTAGAGCGGGGTGAACCCGTTGTCGACGTCGACCCCCAGCCGCGCCCAGCTCTCGCCCTTGTGCGCGGCCGGCACGTCGGCGGCGTTGCGGGGCAGGTCGCGGATGTGGCCGACGCTGGCCTCCACCACGTACTGGTCGCCCAGGTAGGAGGCGATGGTCTTGGCCTTGGAGGGGGACTCCACGATGACCAACGGCTTGCCGCCCCGGGCCGCCGCGGTGCGCCTGCGCGGCGGGGTCGCGGCACCGCCGGCGGCGGTGTCGGTGGCGGTCTTCGTGGTCTTGGTGGGCAACGGGACTCCTGTCGGTGCTGACTGCTCGCGCCGGGCCGGCGGTGTGGGCGCACCCCCTCGGCGGACGCCACGGTAGGCCACCGTGGCGGGCCGGGCCGCGCCGCCAGGGCTGACCGGGCGCGGCGCGGGCACGCCCTACTCCCCCGTCCGGCTGCCGGCGACGACCTCGCCGAGCGCCGCCACGGTGGGGAAGTGCTCGTCGTAGTACTCGGTGTGCAGCTGCACCGGGGTCACCGGCAGCGGGGTGTCGCCGAACCCCGGGTCCGACGGGCTCGCGCCGAAGCGGCCGAGGTAGGAGATGGGGTCGAACGGGGTCCACGCGCCGTGCACCTCGGCCACCTCCAGACCCGATGCATCGACCACCGGCAGGCCCGGGCTGCCCAGCAGGGCCACCGCGTCGGCCGCCAGCGGCCCCTCGGCCCGAGCGGCCCAGCCGGTGACGACCGTGCCGTAGCTGTGCGCGAGCACCGTGGTGCGCGGGGGCGGCGGACCGCCGGCCGCCGCGGCCGCACCGCGCGCGGCGGCCAGCCCGTCCAGGGCGGCGTCCAGCGCTAGCCCGCCCAGCCGGGCCGCCCGGCTGGAGGCCACGGTGGCCACCGTGGGGGTCCGGTAGCCCAGCCAGACCACCGTCGCGACGGCCAGGCCGGGCGCCGCGGCCACCGCGAGCTCCCCGACCGCGGAGGCGTCGTGCACGAGGGCGGGCAGGTCCGCCGGGGTCGTCCCCATGCCCGGGACCAGGACGCCGACGGCCTGGGCGGTGTCCAGGTCGCCGACCGACACGACGACGAGGTCCCGCCCGGGGTCGAAGCGCAGCAGCTGGCCGGGCCGGTCGGCGGACCCGGTGGCCAGCGCGGCCAGCTGCGCAGCGGTCTGCTGCGCGACGTCGTACCCGGGTCGCCCGGGGTGGGCCAGGGCGTCGTCGAGCAGCAGGCGGTTGGCCTGGTCGCGGGCCCAGGCCGGCAACCCGTCGCGGGCACCGACGGCGGCGGGGTCGGCGACGACGGCGGCCTGCCGCTGCGCCGGGGTCAGCCCGTCCCACCACGCGGCGACCTCGGACGGGGGCCCGGTCGGCACCGTCGGGGGTGGCTGCACCGCGGCCGCGGCGGCCGCCAGCCCGTCGAACCCGGCGCCCACCGGGCCCGGGTCCAGGGCGTGCAGCGCAGCGACCGCGGCCTGCGCACCGGCCAGGACCGCATCGGCGGCGGACAGCGCGGAGCGCGCGTGGGCCTCGGCCCAGCTGGCCGCCCGCTCGCGCTCGGCGAGGGCCAGCAGCTGGTCCTCGGCCATGCCGGGCGCCGCGACCGGTGGCACCTGCCCGGAGTCGGTGAGCTCCACGGGCCCACCGGCCGCCGCGGCGCGGGCGGCCGCCACCTCCTCCTGGGCGCTCGCCGCCTGCACCGCGACCAGCTCGAGGTGGTCGGCGCTGGCCACCAGGGCGTGCTGCACCTCCCCCGCCACCGACGACAGCTCGACCAGCGCGGTGGCCGCCACGTCGGCCGCCGGCCCCGACCACAGGTCGGCGGCGCGCAGCCGCCCCCGCAGCCCGTCCAGGCGCCCCCGCCACCCGGCCAGCTGGTCGGGGACGCCGCCCAGCTCCGCCACCGACCCGCGCAGCGCCGGGAGGTCCCAGGACTCGACCGCCGACAGGCCGGTGGTCATCGCGCGGTCACGGCGCCCGGCCCGGGGCCCATGCGCTGCAGGAGGAGCCCGTCGAGGACCCGGTAGGAGGCCACGGCCTGCTGCAGACCCGTGGCCACCACCCCGGCCCGGCCAGCCAGCGCCTCCACCAGGCCCGCCCAGCCGGCACCGGTGGCGGCCAGCTCGTCGGCCGCGGGGCCGCTCAGGGCCAGCCCCAGCCGGCTGCCCTCGGCCCGGGTGGTCCCGCTCCCGACGGCCAGCTCGGCGGCGAGCTCGGCCAGGTCGGTGGCCAGCGCCTGGACGGCGTCCAGCTGCATCGTGACGACGTCGGGCACCGGCGTCTCCTCGTGGTGGGCGGGCCCCCGTCGGGCCCGAGCCGCCGCAGGGTCACCCGCCGCGCCGACCGTCCGTGCGCCGTCGTCCACACCGGGGGTCGCCGTCCACAGGTCGGGCGCGGACCTGGCGGGTTGCCCCGGGGTGTGACAGTGGTGGGGTGACGTCCGCTGCCGCGCCGCTGCCCCGGGACCTCCCGGGCGACGAGCTGCTGGCCGGGCTGCTGGACGGCGTCCCCGACGAGGACTCCCCCGTCACGCACGTGCACCGGCTGCCGGTGCGGGCTGCCAGCCACGACGCCTGGCCGGACTGGACGCCGCCGCAGCTGCGCGACCAGCTGGTGGCCCGCGGGGTCCGCGAGCCCTGGGCCCACCAGGTGGCGGCGGCCGAGCTGGCGCACGCCGGGCAGCACGTGGTCGTGGCGACCGGGACCGCCTCGGGCAAGTCGCTGGCCTACCAGCTGCCTGCCCTCGCCGCGCTCGCCGAGGACCCGCGGGCCTGCGTGCTGTACCTGGCCCCCACCAAGGCGCTGGCCCGCGACCAGCTGGCCGCCGTGGCCGGGCTGGCCGCCCCCGACGTCCGGCCGGCCGCCTACGACGGCGACACCCCGCAGGAGGAGCGGGAGTGGGTGCGCCGGCACGCCCGGTGGATCGTGACCAACCCCGACATGGTCCACCGCGGGATCCTGCCGGCCCACCAGCGCTGGGCCTCCACCCTGCGCCGGGTGGCCTACGTCGTGGTCGACGAGTGCCACGCCTACCGCGGGGTGTTCGGCTCCCACGTCGGCCACGTGCTGCGCCGGCTGCGGCGGATCTGCCACCGCTACGGCGCCGACCCGGTGTTCGTGCTGGCCTCGGCCACGGTGGCCGACCCGGCGCTGGCGGCGAGCCGGCTGGTCGGGGCGCCGGTGACCGCGGTGACCGACGACGGGTCGCCGCGCCCGGGGGCGACCTTCGCGCTGTGGGAGCCCCCGCTGACCGAGCGCACCGGCGAGCAGGGCGCCCCGCTGCGCCGCTCGGCCGCCGCCGACGCCGCCGGCCTGCTGGCCGACCTGGTGACCCAGGGCGCCCGCACGCTCGCCTTCGTCCGCTCCCGCCGGTCGGCCGAGTCGGTGGCCGACCAGGCGCGGCGCATCCTCCTCGACCGCGGGCGGGGCGACCTGGCCCGACGGGTGGACTCCTACCGCGGCGGCTACCTGCCCGAGGAGCGACGGGAGCTGGAGCGGTCGCTGTCGGCCGGCGAGCTGCTGGGGGTGGCGACCACCAACGCCCTCGAGCTCGGCATCGACATCGCCGGGCTGGACGCCGTCCTGCTGGCCGGCTACCCGGGCACCCTCGCCTCCCTGTGGCAGCAGGCGGGCCGGGCCGGGCGGGCGCAGCGCGAGTCGCTGGTGGTCTTCGTGGCCCGCGACGACCCGCTGGACCACTACCTGGCCCACCACCCGCAGGCGGTGTTCGGCCGCTCGGTCGAGGCCACCGTCACCGACCCGACCAACCCCTACGTGCTGGGCCCGCAGCTGTGCTGCGCCGCCGCCGAGCTGCCGCTGACCGAGGACGAGCTGGCCGACTTCGGTGGCCGGCAGGCGCGCGAGGCCCTGGACCGCCTGGTCACCGAGGGGCAGCTGCGCAAGCGGCCGACCGGCTGGTACTGGGCCGGTCGGGGCCGCCCGGACGTCGACATCCGCGGTTCGGGGGCCGAGCCGGTGTCGATCGTGGAGGGTGCGACCGGCCGCCTGCTGGGCACCGTGGACGGCGACGCGGCGCACGCGGCGGTGCACACCGGTGCGCTCTACGTGCACCGCGGGGAGACCTACGTCGTCGACGAGCTCGACGTCGAGGACGCCTGCGCCGCGGTGCACCCCGAGAGCCCGGAGTGGACGACGGTCGCCCGCGACGTCACCGACCTCTCGATCGTCGACGTCGACACCACCCGCCGGCTGGGCACCGTCACCGCGCACACCGGCACCGTCGACGTGACCAACCAGGTGGTGGCCTACCAGCGCCGCCGGCTGGGCACCGGTGAGGTGCTGGCCGAGTTCCCGCTCGACCTGCCCGCCCGCCAGCTGCGCACCCGGGCGGTGTGGCTGACCCTCGACGAGCGGGCGCTGCAGCGAGCGGAGCTCTCCGACCGCGAACTGCCCGGCTCGCTGCACGCCGCCGAGCACGCCGCGATCGGCATCCTGCCGCTGCTGGCCACCTGCGACCGCTGGGACCTGGGCGGGGTGTCCACCGCCCTGCACCCGGACACCGGCGCGGCCACGATCGTCGTCTACGACGGCCACCCCGGCGGGGCGGGGTTCGCCGAGCGCGGGCACGCGGTGCTGCGCCGCTGGTTGACCGCGACCCGGGCGACGGTGGCGACCTGCGAGTGCGAGCGGGGGTGCCCCTCGTGCGTGCAGTCGCCCAAGTGCGGCAACGGCAACGACCCCCTGGACAAGGCCGGCGCGGTGCGGGTGCTCGACGTCGTGCTCGACGAGCTGGCCGCGGCCGGGGACGTGGGCGACCCCGACGCCCCGGCCGACCCCGCCGGGGCGGACCCCGCGGAGCCCGTCGACCCGCGAGGCCTGGGCGGTGCGTTCGCCCAGGCCCGGGGCGGGACGTCGGCCGCCCGCTCGCGGGCGCTGCGCCGGCGGGCCCAGCTGGGCGCCGCTCCCCCGCCGCGCGCGCTGCGGCGCCGTCCCGAGCCCAGCGAGGCCGACCCGCCCCCGGCTCCCGACGACCCCTTCGCCGAGCCGCCCGAGGACGACCTCGTCTTCTGAACCGCCGGATCACGGCGCGCCGCCCCACGGCACCGGGCCGGCGCGGGCGCGGCCGGTCGCCGCGAGCAGCCCGAGCGGCCCGAGGCGCACCGGCACCGACACCTCGACGGTGACGACCGAGCCCGCGCCGACGGAGCACCCGACGAGCTGGGCCCCGTTGACGGTGGCGATCGAGGTGCCGGTGCCGCACGCGGCGGGGTCGCCCCGCACCGCGCGCACCGCGACGGCCAGGGCGGCGAGGTCGGCCGCCGCCCCGGCCCGGTGCCGGGCGACGACCGCCGCGCCCATCAGCACCGACGCCGCACCCAGCAGGGCCAGCACGCCGGCCAGGGCCACCGTCCAGATGGTCGCCGAGCCGCGTTCGCCGTCGCTTGCCCCGCGCTGCCTCCCGTCACCCCGCGGGCACCCGGCCACGGCACGAGATGACCGGGTGCCCCGGCGCCGACCACGGGGCCGCCCGGGGCTCACCCGGTGCCCTCCTCGGCACCGTCCTCGAGCAGGGCGGTCGCCGACGCCGACACGGTCAGCGCGAGCGGCACCGGGCCGAGCGGCTGCACCCGGGCCGAGACGGTCACCGTGACCCGGTCGCCGGCTGGCGCGGTGCGCACCACCGCCCCGTGCGGCCCGGCCCGGCCCGCCAGGTCCACGACCACCGACGCCGGTTCGCCCCGGGCCGCGGCCCTCGCCCCCTCCCGGGCCGCGTCGACGCACCGCAGCTGCGCGCACACCAGCACCACGGCGGCCACCGCGCCGGCCAGCACCAGCAGCAGCACCGGCAGGACGACGGCGGTCTCGGCCGTCACCATCCCCCGCTCGTCCCCCCACCCCTCGTCACCCCGCCCCAGGTCCCCCTGCTCGTCACGCCGGGCGCAGCGACCCGGCTGGGCCGGCCGGCGCGCCGTCACCCCAGCGTCGCCAGCGCCCGCGCCACGAGAGCGCTCAACCCGGCGACCACCGACTCCCCGCTGACCACCTGGTAGAGCACCGCCGCGAACGCGCACGCCGCGACCGTGCCGACCGCGTACTCGGCCGTGCTCATGCCGGCCTCGGGCTCCCCCACCAGCCGCTGCCGCGCCCGCCGCACCTGCCGCCACACCTTGCCCATGCCACGCCTCCTCGTCCGGCCCGCTCGCCGGGCCACACCTCGACCCTGCTGCCCACCGACCCCGCCGGGACCAGCTCGGCGACATCTGTGGACAGGGGCCCCCGATGTGGACGACGACCAGCGCGGCCGGACCGGATGTGCTGGGCCGACCGGGTGCGGTCACGGCAGCACGTCCGCGGCGATGCCGAGCACCAGCGGGACGACGCCCAGGCACAGGAACGCGGGCAGGAAGCACAACCCGAGCGGGGCCAGCACCCACACCCCAGCTCGCTGGACCGCAGCTGCCGTCGCCGAGCGCTGCGCCGTGCGCAGGTCGGCGGCCAGCGCGTGCAGGGCGGGCACGACCGAGGAACCGGACTCCCCCGCCCGCACGACCACCCGGGCCAGGGCGGCGGCGTCCTCGGGAGCGCCGACCCAGGCCGTCCGCGGAGAGGCGCCCAGCTGCAGCTGACGCGCGACCGTCGACAGCGCGCCGCCGAGCGGCCCGCCGGAGGCCGCGCCCACGGCCGCCACCGCCCCGCCCACCGGGGTGCCGGCGGCGAGGCAGACGGCCAGCAGGTCGCACACCAGGGGCAGGTCCGCCCGTACCCGGGCGCCGTCGTCGGGTGCGGCCCGCACGGCCCGCGCGGCCCACCGCTGGACGGCGACCGTGGCCCCGGCGGCGAGCAGGAGCGTGACCGGGCCGAGCCCACCGAGGACCAGCACGGTCACGCCGGCCAGCACCCCCAGCCCCCACCGCCGCGCCCGACCCGCCGTCCCCGGCCCGACGGGTGGCTCGTCCCGGGCCGCCACCACCCCGGCTGCCGAACCGACCCCGGCTGCCGACCCTGGCCCGGCTGCCGAACGGGCCCCGGCTGCCGGACCGGCCCCGGTTGCCGAACGGGCCCCGGTTGCCGATCCGGGCCCCGTGCGGAGACGGTCGAGCGGGCCGGGCGCGCGGGGCCAGACCAGCAGCGCGGCGGCCAGCACCAGGACCGGGGCGAGGCCCGCGGTCACCGGGGCCGGCCCCCGCGGGCAACGGGGGTCACGACCGGGCCGCCCGTTCGGCCAGCCGGCCCGACCAGAGCAGGCCCGCGGCCTCCAGCCCGACCCCGACGACGAGCAGCACCGTGCCCACCGGGGTCGTGGTCAGCACCGACCAGGGATCGGCCCCGATGCCGGCGCCCATCGCCAGGCCCAGCACCGGCAACCCGGCCAGCACGGTCGCCGACGCACGCGGGCCGGACAGGGCGGCACCCAGCTCGGCCCGGGTGCGCAGCCGGGCCCGCAGGTCGTCCTCGGCAACGGTGACCACGGCGGCCAGGGAGCACCCGGTGCGCGCCGACACCGCCGCCGCGGTGACCACCCGGTCCAGTGCCGTCCGGGCCTCGGCAGGCAGCTCCCCGGCCAGCTCACCCGCCGGCCCACCGGGCCCGCGGACCTGCCGGGCACCACCCTTCACCGCACCACCCGGCTCCGCGCCACCCGGCGCCGCACCACCCGGCACCGCGGCGCCGGCGAGCACCGGCCGCAGGGCCCGGGCCGCCCCCGGGTGCGGGCAGCTCGCGACGGCCGTGCCGGTGGCCGCGGCCAAGGGCCGCCCGGCCCGCAGCTCGGCGGCCAGCACCCCCAGCGCCTCCGCCAGGGCCCGCACCTGGGCCTGACCGTCCAGGGCGCGTTGCCGGGCGCGCCAGGCCCGCAGAGCGAGCGCGGTGACCGTACCGGCGAGCGCCCCGACGACCGGGGTGCTCACCACGGCCCCCACCCCGCCGACCGCGACCGCGAGGGCGGCGGGCACCGTCACCTCGCCCCGGGCGGGGCGGGCCGGCACCCGCAGCCGGGCCAGCACGGTGACCGGCGGCCAGCAGAGCACGGCCGCGGCGAGGCACAGCAGTGCCCCGCTCACCAGGGCACCCCGGGTACCCCGGGTACCGCCGCAGCCGCCCGGCCGAGCATCTCGTGCAGCTCGGCCGCCGCCGGCGCCGGGCCGCCGTCGGCCCGCCACCCGGGCTCGACCTCGACGAGCTCGCCGGCCCGGCGGACCAGCCCGATCTCGTGCACCTGTCGGCCGGCCGAGCCGCGTCGCAGGTGGACCACCACCGACAGGGCCGCGGCGGCCTGGCTGTGCACGGCGGCGCGTCCGAGCCCGGCCGCCGTCCCGAGCGCTTCGAGCCGCGCCGGGACGTCGACCACCCGGTTGACGTGCAGGGTGCCGCAGCCGCCGTCGTGGCCGGTGTTCAGCGCGGCCAGCAGGTCGACCACCTCGGGCCCCCGCACCTCGCCGACCACCAGCCGGTCGGGCCGCATCCGCAGCGCCTGGCGCACCAGGTCGCGCAGGTCGACCGCGCCCACCCCCTCGACGTTGGCCGGGCGGGTGAGGAGCCGGACGACGTGCGGGTGCGCCGGGTCAAGCTCGGCGGCGTCCTCGCAGAGCAGCAGCCGCTCGCCCGGGTCGGCCAGGCCCAGCAGGGCCGAGAGCAGGGTGGTCTTGCCGGTGCCGGTGCCGCCGGTGACCAGGAAGGCCACCCGCCGCCGCACCAGTGCGGTGAGCAGCTCCGCGGACCGCCCCGGCAGCGCCCCGGCACCGGCGAGGTCGGCGAGGCCCAGCCGGGCGCGGCGCAGCACCCGCAGCGACAGGCAGGTGCCGCTGCCCGAGACCGGTGGCAGGACGGCGTGCAACCGGGTGCCGTCGGGCAGGCCGACGTCGACCCACGGTGCGGCGTCGTCCAGCCGACGTCCGGCGGACCCGGCCAGCCGCACGGCCAGCCGCCGCACCGCGTCGTCGTCGGTGAACCGCACAGCGGTGCGCTCGAGCCCCGCACCCCGGTCGACCCACACCTGGTCGGGGCCGACCACCAGCACGTCGGTGGTGCCCGGCGCCCGCAGCAGCGGTTCGAGCACCCCGGCACCCGAGAGCTCGTCGACCGCCGCGCGGACGGCGGTGAGCACGTCGCCGTCGCCCAGCAGACCACCGCTCTCCTGGCGCACCAACGCGGCCACGGTGGCCTGGTCCGGCGGCCCGGCACCACCGGCGAGCCGGGCCCGCACCCGGTCCACCAGCGGGTCAGGCACCGGCCACCGCCCGCTGGTCGAGCCGGGGCAGCAGCCGGCGGACCACCTGACCCAGTGGCGTGCGGGCCCCGACCTGCGGTGGCTCGCCGCGTTCGCCGCGAGCCTGCGCCGAGCGGTCGTGCACCAGTTCGGCCGCGACGGGGCGCCCGAGCGCCGTCGCGACCTCGCCGGCGCCGACGCCGCCGGGTGCCGTGCGGGCCACCACCACCGCACGGCCCCAGACCGGGCCGGCCAGCAGCAACCCGGCGGCACCGAGCGCGCGCACCCGCCCCGGGACGACGAGGACGCCGAGGTCGGCCTCGGCCAGCAGATGCTCGGCGAACGCCGGGTCGGCGCCCCGGGGCAGGTCGAGCACGACCGGGTGGCCGTCGGTGCGGGCAGCGGACACCACCGCCTGCAGGGCCTCCGGGGGCGGGAGGCAGGGCACCTCGCGGGAGGGGGCGAGCACGTGCACCCCGTGGGCCAGCGGCAGCGAGGCCACCACCGCGGCGCCGTCCACCCGGCCGCGCAACCCGGTCAGGTCCGGCCACCGCAGGCCCTCGGACCACTCCGCGCCCAGCAGCAGGTCGAGCCCACCGCCCGTGGGGTCGGCGTCGACGAGCACCGCACCCCGCTCGCCGCGCACGCCCAGGGCCAGGGCGGTGGCCAGCGTGCTCGCCCCGGCGCCGCCGCTGGCCCCCGACACCACCACCAGCGCCCCGGGGTCGACGGGGTCGCGCACGGCCCGGGCGGCCCGCTCGACCAGCCAGCCCTCGTCGCGGGGGAGCACGACCACCCGCTCGGCGCCCACGGCCAGGGCGGCCTGGAACTCCTCCCCGGTCAGCTCGTCGCGGCTGGCCACCAGGACTCCCGGACGCCGGGGCAGCGCCCGCACGGCGGCCGCGCCGAGCACGTCGGCGCCGAGCACCACCAGCGGGGCCGCGCGGTGCGCGCGGCGCAGCGCGGACCCGCCGTGGGTGAGCTCGGGGATGGTGCCGGCCGCGGCCAGCAGGTGCAGCAGGTCGTCGACCAGCGCCTCGTCGGCGCTGATCACCAGGGGGTGTTCGTCCACGCGGCCAGTGAGCACCGCCGCGGAGCGCCGCGGGAGGCCTGCGGCGGATCTGTGGACAACCCCTCCGGGTGTGGACGACGGCGCGCCGGCCGTCGGTGGGCCGTGCTGCCCTTAGCCTCGTGCCCCATGACCCGCGACGAGCCCCGCAGTGCGGTGTTCTTCGACCTGGACAAGACCGTGATCGCGAAGTCCAGCACGCTGGCCTTCGGTCGGCCGTTCTTCCAGGGCGGGTTGATCAACCGCCGGGCCGTGCTCAAGGGCGCCTACGCCCAGTTCGTGTTCTCCCTGGCCGGTGCCGACGCGGTGCAGATGGAGCGGATGCGCGCGCAGATCACCGCCATGTGCACCGGCTGGAGCGTCGACACGGTGCACGAGATCGTGCGGGAGACCCTGCACAGCATCGTCGACCCCCTGGTCTACGCCGAGGCCGTGGACCTGGTCGAGGCGCACCGGGCGGCCGGCCGCGAGGTCGTCGTGGTCTCCAGCAGCGGGGCCGAGATGGTCGAGCCGATCGGCGAGATGCTCGGCGTCGACCGGGTGGTGGCCACCCGCATGGTGGTCGTCGACGGGCGCTACACCGGCGAGATCGAGTTCTACGCCTACGGCGAGGGGAAGGCCGAGGCGATGCGGGCGGTCGCCGCCGAGCAGGGCTACGACCTGGCCGACTGCCACGCCTACTCCGACTCCATCACCGACCTCCCCATGCTCACGGCGGTGGGCCACCCCACCGCGGTCAACCCCGACCGCGCGCTGCGCCGGGCCGCGGCCGAGCGCGGCTGGCCGGTGCTGGAGTTCCGCCGTCCGGTGGCGCTGAGCTCCCGCTCGGTGCAGCGCGGGCAGGTGGTCACCGGGGCCGCGGTCGGCGTCGGGGCCGCGGTCGTCGGGCTGGCCTGGTACGTCCGCCGTCGGGCGCTGGGCACGGCCCGCCGCGCCTGATGGGCGACCCCCTGCAGCACCGCGACCTGCTCACCCCGCTGTGGCGGGTGGTGGTGGCCTTCCGGCTGGTGGCCTGGGTGCTGGCGGTGGCCGGGTGGTTCCGCGAGCGCGACGACTACCCCGGGGTGGTCGCCCCGCTGGCCGTGCTCGCCGCGATGGCCGCGTGGACCGGGGTGGTCACCGCCGCCTACAGCCGAGCCGCCGGCCGCCGCACCCGCACGGCGCTGCTCGACCTCGGCGTGACCGTGCTGCTGCTGGCCGCCACCGTGGCCACCCAACCCGCGGGCGCCTTCGGCGAGGGGGCGCCCATCGTCACCTCGATCTGGGTCGCCGGGCCGGCCCTGGCGATGGCGCTGGTGCGCGGGCGGGGCGGCGGCCTGGTGGGGGCGCTGGTGGTCTGGGCCGCGGTCACCTTCATGCGCGGGTACGTCGGGGACCGCGAGGTCTTCAACCTCACCCTGCTCGTGCTGGTCGCGGTGCTGCTGGGCCACGCGGCGACCATCACCCAGCAGGCCGAGCTGGTGCTGCGCGCGGCGGCGGCCGCCCAGGCCGCCGCCGCCGAGCGGGAGCGGCTGGGCAGGGCGGTGCACGACGGCGTGCTGCAGGTGCTGGCCGCGGTGCGGCGGCGCGCCGAGTCCGCCGACGGGCTCGCCGACCTGGCCCGGCTGGCCGCCGAGCAGGAGGTCGCCCTGCGGGGGTTGCTCACCACCGGCCCCGAGGTGGCGGTGGGCACCGCCGACCTGGGTGCCGTGCTGCGCCTGCTGGCCACCCCCGACGTCGAGGTCGCCGGGCCCGCCGGGCCGGTCGAGCTGCCCGCGGGCACGACGGCGGAGCTGGCCGCGGCGGTGCGCGAGGCCCTGGCCAACACCGCCGAGCACGCCCCGGGCGCCCGGTCGTGGGTGTCGCTGGAGCCGGCCGACGACGAGGTGGTCGTCGTGGTGCGCGACGACGGCCCCGGCATCCCCGAGGGCCGGCTGGCCAGGGCGGTCACCGAGGGCCACCACGGGGTGCGCTCGTCGATCTGCGGCAGGCTGGCCGACCTGGGCGGCACCGCCGTCCTGCACACCGGCCCGGGCCAGGGCACCGAGTGGGAGCTGACGATCCCGAGGGGGACCGGACGATGACGACGGTGATGGTGGTCGACGACCACCCGATGTGGCGCGAGGCCGTGGAGCGCGACCTGGTGGCCCGCGGCTTCGAGGTGGTCGCGACGGCGGGCGACGTCGGGGCCGCCGTCCGCCGGGCGCGGGCCGTGCGTCCCGACGTGGTGGTGATGGACCTGCAGCTGGGCGAGGGGTCCGGGGTCGACGCCACCCGGGACGTCGTCGCGGCCCTGCCGGCCACCCGGGTGCTGGTGCTGTCGGCCAGCGCCGAGCAGGCCGACGTCCTCGAGGCGGTCAAGGCCGGCGCCTCGGGCTACCTGGTCAAGTCGGCCTCGGCCGACGAGCTGGCCGACGCGGTCACCCGCACGGCGGCCGGTGACGCGGTGTTCTCCGCCGGCCTCGCCGGGTTGCTGCTCGGTGAGTACCGGCGGCTGCAGTCCGGTCCGGACGACGGCGCTCCGCGGCTGACCGAGCGGGAGACCGAGGTGCTCAAGCTGGTCAGCCGGGGGCTGTCGGCGAAGGCGATCGCCGAGCGGCTGGTGCTGTCCCACCGCACGGTGGAGAACCACGTGCAGAACACGCTGCGCAAGCTGCAGCTGCACAACCGGGTCGAGCTCACCCGGTACGCCATCGAGCACGGGTTGGCCGACCCCGACTCTGCATGACAATGCGGAGGCGTGCATAATCTCTTGTCGTGTCCAAGGTCCTCACGTCCCTCCCCGTCGGCGAGCGCGTCGGCATCGCCTTCTCCGGTGGTCTCGACACCTCCGTGGCGGTCGCGTGGATGCGCGACAAGGGAGCGGTGCCCTGCACCTACACCGCCGACATCGGCCAGTACGACGAGACCGACATCGGGTCGATCCCCGGCCGGGCCACGCAGTACGGCGCCGAGCTCTCCCGGCTCGTGGACTGCCGGGCCGCCCTGGTCGAGGAGGGCCTGGCCGCGCTGACCTGCGGCGCCTTCCACATCCGCTCGGGTGGGCGCGCCTACTTCAACACCACCCCCCTGGGCCGCGCGGTCACCGGGACCCTGCTGGTGCGGGCCATGCTGGAGGACGGCGTCGGCATCTGGGGCGACGGCTCCACCTTCAAGGGCAACGACATCGAGCGCTTCTACCGGTACGGCCTGCTGGCCAACCCCGAGCTGCGCATCTACAAGCCCTGGCTGGACGCGCAGTTCGTCACCGAGCTGGGTGGCCGCAAGGAGATGAGCGAGTGGCTGGTCGCCCACGACCTGCCCTACCGCGACTCCACCGAGAAGGCCTACTCCACCGACGCCAACATCTGGGGGGCCACGCACGAGGCCAAGTCGCTGGAGCACCTGGACACCAGCATCGAGATCGTGCAGCCGATCATGGGCGTGCGGTTCTGGGACCCGGCCGTGGAGATCGAGCCCGAGGACGTCACGATCGGGTTCGAGCAGGGCCGGCCGGTCAGCATCGACGGCCGACGCTTCGACTCCGACGTCGAGCTCGTCCTGGCGGCCAACGCCGTCGGCGGGCGGCACGGGCTGGGCATGAGCGACCAGATCGAGAACCGAATCATCGAGGCCAAGAGCCGCGGCATCTACGAGGCCCCGGGCATGGCCCTGCTGCACATCGCCTACGAGCGGCTGGTCAACGCCATCCACAACGAGGACACCCTCGAGACCTACCACCGCGAGGGCCGTCGCCTCGGCCGGCTGATGTACGAGGGCCGGTGGCTGGACCCGCAGGGCCTGATGCTGCGCGAGTCGCTGCAGCGCTGGGTCGGCGCCGCGGTGACCGGGCAAGTCACCGTGCGCCTGCGCCGGGGCGAGGACTGGGCGGTCGTCGACACCCAGGGTCCGTCGTTCAGCTACCACCCCGACAAGCTGTCGATGGAGCGCACCACCGACTCCGCGTTCGGCCCGGTCGACCGCATCGGCCAGCTGACGATGCGCAACCTCGACATCGCCGACTCCCGCGCCAAGCTCGAGCAGTACGCCGCCATCGGCATGCTCGGCTCGCACGCCGACCTCGTGGGCGACCTCGAGGCCGGCGGGGCGGACGCCATCGCCTCCCGCGGCGAGGCCTCCGAGGACGAGCAGATGCTCGACCGCGCCGCCATGGAGGTCGGCACCGACTGAGGAGCCCCCGTGCGTGACCGAGGGCACGCGGCCGTCCTCCCCCTGGTCCACGCCGCCCGGGGCAGACTCCACCGATGACGTGGTGGCAGGTCGTGCTCGGGGTGCTGGCGGGGCTGCTGCTGGTGTACGCCGTGCTGCTCGGCCTGCTGTGGGGGTATGCCCGCAGGCACCCCGACACGGTGTCGGCCCGGGAGGCGCTGCGGCTGCTGCCCGACGTCGTCCGGCTGGTCAAGCGGCTGGCCGCCGACCCGTCGCTGCCCCGCGGGGTGCGCATCCGGCTCGGCCTGCTGCTGGTCTACCTGGCCTCGCCCCTGGACCTGGTGCCCGACGTCGTCCCGGTGATCGGGTACGCCGACGACGCGGTCGTGGTGGCGCTCGTGCTGCGCTCGGTCGTGCGGACCGCGGGTCCGGGTGCGCTGGACCGGCACTGGCCGGGCAGCGACACCGGGCTGCAGCTCGTGCGGCGACTGGCCGGCGTCAGCGCCGCAGGGCCTGCCTGACCCGGTCCAGCACGGGGGCCGCCCGGTCCAGCAACGGCCCGGCCTCGGAGCGGGCCCGGTCCAACAAGGGCCCGGCCTCCTCCTTGGCCCGCTCGGCCAGCGTGCTCACCGCCGACTGCGGCTGGAAGGCCCGCGCGGCGGCGGTCAGCGCGGCGACCTCGTCGCCGCCCAGCTCGAGGTCGGCGGCCGCGGCGTTGAACTCCAGCTGCTCGACGGTCGAGGCGCCGGGGATGGCCACGGTGCGCGGCTGGGCGAGCAGCCAGGCGAGCGCCACCTGCGCGGGTGCGACGGCGTGGGCGTCGGCGACCTCGCGCAGCACCGCCAGCAGGGGTTCGACCCGCCGCAGGTTCTCGGTGCCGAACAGCTTGTTCATCGCCCGCACCCCGCCGGGCCGGTTGTCCACGCCGTACTTCCCGCCGAGCAACCCCTGCGCGAGCGGGCTGTAGGCGATGACCAGGCGGTCGTGCGCCTCGGCGAAGGGCACGAGGTCCTCCAGCGGGCCGGCGGCGGCGAGGGAGAACTCGACCTGGTTGCTGATCACCGGCCGGCCGAGTGCGTCGTCGGCGGCCCGCCACCGGTCCAGGGAGTAGTTGGAGACGCCGACCGCCCCGATGCGGCCCTCGTCCAGCAGCGCCCCCATGCCCTTCATGGTCACCGTGTCGGGGACCACCGGGTTGGGCTGGTGCACCTGGTAGAGCGGGATGCGGCGCACCCCCAGCCGCTCGGCGCTGCCCTGCCACGCCTTGCGCACCAGCTTGGGGAACGGCGCGACCGGGAGGACCTTCGAGGCGAGGACGACGTCGCCGCGGTCGTCGGCGAGCGCGGCACCGAGGATGCGCTCGCTCTTCCCCGGGCCGTACACCTCCGCGGTGTCGAACAGGGTGATGCCGAGCTCGAGTGCCCGCCGGACGATGGCCGTCGCCCCGCTGTCGGCGTAGTCGTCGCCGTAACCCCACTCGCGGGAGCCGAACTGCCAGGTGCCCAGCCCGATCCGGGAGACCTGCCCGAGCCCGTCGACGTCCAGTGATCGCATGCAGCAGTTCCTGCCCCGAGCGCCGGGTGCTGAACCAGTGCACGTACCGGCGCCGGTGACAACCCTCCTGCAGCACTCGGTGGACAAGGGCTCCGGTTGTGGATGGCGGCGGGCGCGGCCCGGCGTGCATCGCCAGGGGCGGCCGTGCCCCGACGCCCACGCCCCGTCCCCGCCCTCGGCGGGCAACCCTTCGGGGGGGGGCGGCGCGCGGCGGGCTGGGGGCCGCCCGGCGCGCTAGCCGCGGAGGAGGGACTCGCAGATGGCCAGGCCCTCGCGGGCGCCGAGCTCGGTCGCGCGGGCGCAGTGCACCAGCCAGCCGGCCACGCCGTCGGTCGTCCCGCTGCGGTAGCCGGCCAGCGCCGCCGCGTAGGCATCGGCGCCCAGCTCGGCGAAGCCCACCTCGGGCACCGACACGGCCTTGGGGTCCAGACCGCGGGCGATGCCGGTCAGCCGGCCGGCTGCCCGGGCCACCACGCCGCTGCCGACGGCGAAGGGCTCCACCGCGGCCAGCTCACCGTGCACCACGGCCGCGACCACCACCGCCGGCGCGGCCGTCGCGCCGGTGACCAGCGCGAAGACCCCGCCCAACCGTTCCCCGGCGTGCGCGGCCGGGCGGCCCAGCTCGGCCTGCGGCACCAGGTCGGCGACGGCGAGCACGTGCATGCGGGCCAGCACCTGCCCGGGCGCCCGGTCCCAGGTCTCCACCATCGAGCCCAGCGCCACCGACACCCGCAGCGCCCCCTGCAGCGTCGGCTCGCTGACGTCACCGGTGCGCACCTGGGCCAGCGGGACGTCGACGCCCTCCAGCGCGGCCGAGGCCCGGGCCCCGCGCAGCGCGGACTCCGAGCTCACCCCGGCCGACTCCCGGCGGAGCACCTTGTGGCCGAGCAGGCGGTCGACGGCGGTGCGGGCGGCGTCGGCGGCGTCGCGCACACCGGGCAGGTCCAGCAGCGGGGCCAGCGGGTCCGGGCCGGTCGGGCGGGTGGCCCGCGGGGCACCTCGGCGGGCGCCCAGGGCCGCGGCGCCGGGACCGTCGGTGGGTGGCCGCATCGGGATCGTCACCCCTCGACGGTAACCAGGCCCCTAGGCTCCCCGGTGATGACCACGCTCCTGCTCGTCCGGCACGGACAGAGCACCTGGAACGCCGCCGGCCTCATGCAGGGGCAGACGGCGCACGTGCCGTTGACCGAGCTGGGCCACGAGCAGGCCCGCGGGGCGGCCGCCGAGCTGGCGCAGCTGCGCCCCGGCGCGATGGTGGCCAGCGACCTGCACCGCGCGGTCCAGACCGCCGAGCACTGCATGGCCGCCACCGGCCGGCGCTTCACCACCACCCCCGCGCTGCGCGAGCAGGGCTACGGCGTGCTGGAGGGCCGGCCCTCCCGCGAGCTGTGGGACGTCGTCGACTGGACAGACGTCCACTGGTCGGCCGAGGGCGGCGAGTCCCTCGCCCAGCTGCACGCCCGCGTGGCCGACTACCTGGGCCAGCTGCAGGCACGACCGCCGGCCGAGGTCGTCGCGCTGGTCACCCACGGCGACACGATCCGGGCGGCCCAGGCGGTCGTGGCCGGTGACGGGCCCGAGGCGATGCCGCACACGACCCCGCACAACGGCTCGATCACCCGGCTCGAGCTGTGAGCCGCACGCTGGTGCTCGGCGGCTCGCGGTCGGGCAAGTCCGCGCACGCCGAGTCGCTGCTCGAGGGCCGCGACGACGTCACCTACCTGGCCACCAGCGACCCCCGCCCGGACGACGCCGAGTGGACCGCGCGGATCGCCGCCCACCGCGCCCGCCGTCCGGCCGCGTGGACGACGAAGGAGACCACCAACCCCGGTGAGCTGGTGCTGCCGGGCACCTACCTGGTCGACTCGGTGACCACCTGGGTCACCGCGATGATGGACGCCAGCGGGGTCTGGGACGGCGGTCAGCGCGCCCGCGACCGGCTCTCGCGGCGCGTCGACGAGCTGCTCGAGGCGTGGGTGATGACGCCGGCGCACGTGGTGGCGGTCAGCGACGAGGTGGGGCTGGGCGTGGTGCCGGAGACGGCGTCCGGGCGCATCTTCCGGGACACCCTGGGCACGGTGAACCAGCGGCTGGCCGCGACCGCCGACGAGGTGTGGTTCGTCGTCGCCGGGCTTCCCCAGCGGCTGCGGTGAGGGCCGCCTTCGCCTGGCTGACCATCGCGCGGGTGCCGGGCAACCCCTCGCCGCGCGGTGTGCTGCCGTGGGCGCCGCTGGTCGGGCTGGTGCTCGGTGACCTGGCGTCGCTCACCGGCTGGCTGGGGGCCCGGTACGCATCACCCCTGGTCGGCGCGGTGCTGGCGGTGGCGCTGCTGGCCTGGCTGACCCGGGGGCTGCACCTGGACGGGTTGGCCGACACCGCCGACGGCCTGGGTCCGCTGCGCGGGCGCGAGCGGGCGCTGGAGGTGATGCGCGCCGGGGACGTCGGGCCGTTCGGCGTTGCCACCCTGGTGCTCGTGCTGCTGCTGCAGGTCGCCTGCCTGACCGGGCTGCTCGTGGTCGACGGCGGGTGGCTCGCGCTGTGGACGGCGGTCGTGGCCGCGCGCCTGGCGATGGCGCGCTGCGGCCTGCCGGGGGTGCCGGTGGCCGCGGGGTCGTCGCTGGCCGCGGCGGTGGCCGGCACGGTGTCGCGGGTCTGGCTGGCCGGGTGCTGCGCGGTCGCCGTCCTCTGCGTGCTCGGGACGGCGGTCTGGCTGGGCGACGCGCCCCTCGGCGCCCGGCTGGTGGGTGCCGGGGTCGTCGGCCTGGCGGCGGGCGAGCTGCTGCACCGCCGGGCCCGGGCGCGCCTGGGTGGGGTCAACGGCGACGTCATGGGCGCCTCCGGCGAGGTGACCGCGACCGCGACGCTGCTGGCCGCCGCGGTGCTGCTGGGGTGACCGGTCGAGGCGGGCCCGAGGTGCGCGGCGGCCCGGTGACCGCCCGGTTCGACGACCTCGTGGCCGGGACGGCGTGGCTGTTCCGCGCGCCCACCCGGGTGGTGGTGGCCCGCACGGCCGCCGAGGTGCGACCTGCGTTGCGGGAGGTCGAGGCGGCCGTCGCCGGCGGGGCGTGGGCGCACGGCGTCCTGTCCTACGAGGCGGCGCCGGGGCTGGACCCGTCGCTCGCCGTGCGGGGACCTGAGGACGGCGACCCACCGCTGGTCTGGTTCGGGCTGTCCGACGGGCCCACCGCCGCCCCCGCGCTCGTGGGCGGGACGTCGACCGGCCCGTGGCTGCTGGACCGCACGGACGCCGAGCACGCGCGGGCCGTCGAGCAGGTGCGGGCGCTCATCGCCGCCGGTGAGACCTACCAGGTGAACCTCACCGACCGGCTGCGCGCACCCTGCGCCGACCCGGCCGCGCTGTACGCCGACCTCGTGCTCGCCCAGCGGTGCGCGTACGGGGCACTGGTGGACACCGGCACGCACACGGTGGCCTCGGCGAGCCCCGAGCTGTTCCTGGAGTGGTCGGGGCGCCGGGTGCGCACCCGCCCGATGAAGGGGACGGCGGCCCGGGGCCGGACGACGGCCGAGGACGACGCCGTCGTGGCGCAGCTGCGGTCCAGCCCCAAGGAGCGGGCCGAGAACCTGATGATCGTCGACCTGCTGCGCAACGACCTGGGCCGCGTGGCCGAGGTCGGCAGCGTCGAGGTCACCGAGCTGTTCACCGCCGAGCGCTACCCGACCGTGTGGCAGCTGGTCAGCGAGGTGCGGGCGACCCTGCGCCCGGAGGTCGGCCTGGTCGAGCTGCTGGCCGCGACCTTCCCGTGCGGGTCGGTCACCGGCGCGCCCAAGGCCGCCGCGATGCAGGCGATCGCCGACCTGGAGGCCTCGCCGCGCGGGGTCTACTGCGGGGCCGTCGGCTGGCTGGCCCCGCCCGGGGAGCCGGTGTCGGGGCGCTTCTCGGTGGCCATCCGGACGGCGGTCGTGGCCGGCGGGCAGGCGGTCTACGGCGCGGGCGGGGGCATCACCTGGAGCTCCGACGCCGCCGCCGAGCGCCGGGAGCTGCGCGCCAAGGCCGCGGTGCTGACCGCACCGACCGGGGAGTTCGAGCTGCTGGAGACGCTCGGCCACACGGCGGACGCCGGCTTCACCCACCTGCCCGAGCACCTGGCGCGGTTGGCCGACTCGGCCGACTACCTGGGCCATGCCTGCGACCTCGCCGTGGTGGTCACTGCGCTGGAGCAGGCCGTGGCCGGGCGGGCGGCGAGCCGGGTGCGGTTGACGCTGGACCGCGCCGGCCGGGTGGCGGTGACGGTGGCCGACCTGCCGGGGACGACCGGGCCGGTGCGGCTGGCCGTGGACACGGTGCCCGTCGACTCCGCGAGCCCGTGGCTGCAGCACAAGACCACCCGCCGCGACGTCTACACCGCCGCGGCCGCCCGGCACCCGCACGCCGACGACGTGGTGCTGGTCAACGAGCGGGGCGAGGTCACCGAGACGTCGATCGCCACCCTCTGCGTGCGGCTCGACGGCACCTGGTGGACGCCCCCGACGAGCTCGGGCTGCCTGCCCGGCACCGCCCGCGCCCGGCTGGTGGCCGAGGGCGTGCTGGCCGAGCGGGTGCTGGCCGTCGCCGACCTGCACGCCGCCGAGGAGCTGGCCGTGGTCAGCTCGCTGCGCGGGTGGCGCCCCGCCGTCCTGCTCCCCGGCCTCCCGCCCGGGGTGGCCTGACATCTCCCACGGTCTGCGCACCGAGCACCGGCCGGCCACCGTACGAGATGTCCGGCCACCCTGGGCCAGCGCTCAGCTGACGGAGACGAGGTCCACGACGAAGACGAGGGTGGCGCCGCCGGGGATGGCCCCACCACCCGCGCCGCGGTCGCCGTAGCCGAGGTCGCTGGGGATGGTGATGACCCGCCGGCCACCGACCGCCATGCCCTGCACGCCCTGGCCGAAGCCCTGGATCACCCGGCCGGCGCCGGCGGTGAAGGGCAGCGTGGAGTCCGCCCCGTTCTTCCACGAGGCGTCGAACACCTCGCCGGACTCGTAGAAGGCGCCCACGTACTTCACCTCGACCGCCGATCCCGACTCCGCCACCGGCCCGTCGCCGACCACCACGTCGGCGACCACCAACCCGCACGGCGGCTCGGCGTCGGTGCCGCTGACCCGGGCTGCACCGACAGGTCGGTCGACACCGAAGCCGGCGCCTCGGCCGTGGCGGGCGCGTCGGTGCACCCCGCCGCACCGGCCGTCGGCCCCTGGACCGCGGGCGACGAAGCGGTGGCCGCCCCGCCGTCCGAGGACGAGGTGGCGCCCTCGGGGGAGGATCCGCAGGCGGCCAGGAGCAGCGCGGCGGGGAGGGCGAGCAGGGCGGTGCGGCGGCGGTTCACGAGTTCCTCTCGGCGGGGGTGCGGGGGCCGGCTTCCAGGTCGCCCTCGGTATCCAGGTAGGCCTGCTGGAGCGCAGCCAGGACCTCCGGGTCCGGCGACGCCCACAACGACCGGTCGACGGCCTCGAGCAGGCGCTCGGCGATCCCGTGCAGCGCCCAGGGGTTGGACTCCTCCAGGAACGCCCGGTTCTCCGGGTCGAGCACGTAGCTCTGGGTCAGCTTCTCGTACATCCAGTCGGCGACGACGCCGGTGGTGGCGTCGTAGCCGAACAGGTAGTCCACGGTCGCGGCCATCTCGAAGGCGCCCTTGTAGCCGTGCCGGCGCATCGCGGCGATCCACTTCGGGTTGACCACCCGGGCGCGGAACACCCGGGAGGTCTCCTCGACCAGCGAGCGGGTGCGCACGTGCTCGGGCCGGGTGGAGTCGCCGATGTAGGCCTTGGGCGAGGCGCCGGTCAGCGCGCGGACCGTGGCGACCATCCCGCCGTGGTACTGGAAGTAGTCGTCGGAGTCGGCGATGTCGTGCTCGCGGGTGTCGATGTTCTTCGCCGCCACCGCGATGCGCCGGTAGGCCGTCTCCATGTCCGGGCGGGCCGACGCGCCGTCGAGGTCGCGGCCGTAGGCGTAGCCGCCCCAGACCGCGTAGACCTCGGCCAGGTCGGCGTCGGTGCGCCAGTCGCGGCTGTCGATCAGCGACAGCAGCCCCGCCCCGTACGCGCCGGGCTTCGAGCCGAACACCCGCGTGGTGGCCCGGCGCCGGTCGCCGTGCTCGGCGACGTCGGCGTCGACGTGGCGGCGCACGTAGTTGTCCTCCGGCGACTCGTCCAGCCCCGCCACCAGGGTGACGGCGTCGTCGAGCATGGTCACCACGTGCGGGAACGCATCCCGGAAGAAGCCCGAGATGCGGACGACGACGTCGATGCGCGGGCGCTCCAGCTCGGCCAGCGGGATCGGCTCGAGCTCCTTGACCCGGCGCGAGGCCTCGTCCCACACGGGCCGGACGCCGAGCAGCGCCAGCACCTGGGCGACGTCGTCCCCGCTCGTGCGCATGGCCGACGTGCCCCACACCGAGAGGCCCACCGACGCCGGCCACGAGCCCTCCTCGGACCGGTAGCGCTCCAGCAGGCCGTCGGCCAGACCCTGCCCGGTCTCCCAGGCCAGCCGCGAGGGCACCGCGCGCGGGTCCACGGAGTAGAAGTTGCGCCCGGTCGGCAGCACGTTGACCAGCCCGCGCAGCGGCGAGCCCGACGGCCCGGCCGGCACGTAGCCGCCGTCCAGGGCGTGCAGCGCCAGGTCGATCTCGTCGGTGGTGCGGGCCAGCCGCGGCACCAGCTCGTCGACGGCGAAGTGCAGCACCCGCTCGACGTCGGCGTGCGGGCCGCCCAGCACCTGGGTCACCACGGGCCCGACCGCGGACGACGTCCAGCCGGCGGCCTCGAGCCCCTCCACCAGCGCCAGCGCCCGGGCCTCGACGGCGTCGGTCTCGGCCAGGCCCGCCGTCCCGTCCTCGACCAGGCCCAGCGCCTCGCGCAGGCCCGGCATCGCGACTGCGCCGCCCCAGATCTGCCGGGCGCGCAGGATCGCCAGCACCAGGCCCACCCGGGCGTCACCCTCGGGCGGGGAGCCGAAGACGTGCAGGCCGTCGCGGATCTGGGAGTCCTTGATGGCGCACAGCCAGCCGTCGACGTGCAGGATCATCTCGTCGAACTCGGCGTCGTGCGGCCGGTCCTCCAGGCCCAGGTCGTGGTCCATCTTCGCGGCCTGGATGAGCGTCCAGATCTGCTGGCGGATGGCCGGGAGCTTCGGCGGGTCCATCGCGGCGATGTTGGCGTGCTCGTCGAGCAGCTGCTCCAGCCGGGCGATGTCGCCGTAGGAGTCGGCACGGGCCATCGGCGGCACCATGTGGTCGACCAGCACGGCGTGCGCGCGGCGCTTGGCCTGCGAGCCCTCACCCGGGTCGTTGACCAGGAACGGGTAGACCACCGGCAGGTCCCCGAGGGCGGCGTCGGGCGCGCAGGACGCCGAGAGGCCCACCGTCTTGCCGGGCATCCACTCCAGGTTGCCGTGCTTGCCCACGTGCACCAGCGCGTGGGCCCCGAACTCCGAGCGCAGCCAGTGGTAGGCGGCCAGGTAGTGGTGGCTGGGCGGCAGGTCGGGGTCGTGGTAGATCGCGATCGGGTTCTCGCCGAACCCGCGCGGAGGCTGCACCATCACCACGACGTTGCCGGCGCGCAGCGCGGCGAACACGATGCAGTCGTCGGTGGGGTCGACGAACAGCTGCCCCGGCGGCGGGCCCCAGTGCTCGACCATGCGGTCGGTCAGCTCGGCCGGGAGTGTGTCGAACCACCGCCGGTACTCGGCGGCCGGGATGCGCACCGGGTTGCCGCTCAGCTGCTCGGCGGTGAGCCAGTCGGGGTCCTGGCCGCCGGCCTCGATGAGCGCGTGCACCAGGGCGTCGCCGTCCAGGTCCGCGACGCCGGGCAGCGAGCCGGGCCCGTCGAACGGGCCGATGTCGTAGCCCTGCCCGGCCATCGCGGCCAGCAGCCGGACGACCGACGCCGGCGTGTCCAGCCCCACCGCGTTGCCGATCCGGGCGTGCTTGGTCGGGTACGCCGACAGCATCACCACGACCTTGCGCTCGGACGGCGGGGTGTGGCGCAACCGGGCGTGCGCCACGGCGATGCCGGCGACGCGGGCGGCCCGCTCGGGGTCGGGCACGTAGGAGGTCAGGCCGTCGGCGTCGACCTCCTTGAAGGAGAACGGCACGGTGATGATGCGGCCGTCGAACTCGGGGATGGCCACCTGGTTGCCGACGTCCAGCGGCGAGAGCCCGTCGTCGTTGCCGGCCCAGGTCTCCCGGTCGCTGCCGAGCACCAGGCCCTGGATGACCGGGATGTCCAGGTCGGCCAGCGCGCCGACGTCCCAGGCGCCGTCGTCCCCACCGGCCTGGGCGGTGGCCGGGCGGGAACCGCCGGCCGCCAGCACGGTGACGACCATGGCGTCGACCGTGCGCAGCACGTCGAGCATCGCCGGGTCGACCGAGCGCAGCGACGCGCAGTAGACCGGCACCGGCACCCCACCGGCGGTCTCGACCGCGGCGCACAGGGTGTCGACGAACGCGGTGTTCCCGGCCAGGTGGTGCGCCCGGTAGTACAGGACGGCGACCCGCGGCCCGGTCACCGAGGACCGCCGGTCGACGACGCCCCAGTCGGGGGCCACGGCCGGCTTGTCGAACCCCTCGCCGTCCAGCAGCACGGTGTCGGCCAGGAACCGGTGCAGCTGCACGATGTTCCCCGGGCCGCCCTGGGCCAGGTAGGCGTGCGCCTCGGTGGCCACGCCCATCGGCACGGTCGACAGCCCCATGAGCTCGGCGTCGGGCAGCTGCTCCCCGCCCAGCACCACGACCGGCACGCCCAGCTCCAGCAACGGCCGCACCATGTCCTCGTACTTCCGGCGCGAGCCGAGGATCCGGAAGACCACGAGGTCGGTGCCGCGGGCGAACTCGACGAGGTCGCCGACCCGGTAGGGGTTGCCCAGCCGCCAGTCGGAGTCGCTGGTCCGCGCGGCCAGCAGGTCGGTGTCGGACGTGGACAGGAGCGTGAAGGTGCGCACCGTGAGCCTTCCCCCGGGTCCGCGCCCGGAGTTCGTGGGGCACGGCAGCCGCAGTGTCTGGCTCCCCCGAGGGGTCACAGTGGCGGGACCGCACCGGTGTCGCACCGGTTTCCTGCGCACTGCCGTGGTTGTGCGCCGACGCTACCCGGCCGTCCCCGGCAGCTCCGGGACGGCGACCGGACCGGCCGCACGTGGGCGAGGCACCTGCTGCGGGTGGGCCCGCAGGGCGACCAGGGCGACGTCGTCGTCGGGGTGGCGGGGCACCGTGGCCAGCACCCGGTCGCACAGCTCGTCCAGGCCGACCCCGGCACGCACCAGGCGCTGCACCGTCTGCGCCAGCCGGGCGGTGCCGGCGTCCAGGTCGCTGCCCCGGCGCTCGACCAGCCCGTCGGTGTAGAGCAGCAGCGTGCTGCCCGGCAGCAGGACGACGGTGTGGTCCCGGCGCGGCCGCGTGGGGTCGACGCCCAGCAGGAGGTCGTGCCCGGTCAGCGGTGCCGACCCGCCGTCGACGTCGACCAGCAACGGCGGCGGGTGGCCGGCGTTGGACCAGCGCAGCACCCGCCCGCCGTCCTCGGACTGCTCGACCCGGGCCACCAGCACCGTGGCCAGGGTGCCGACGTCCAGCCCCTGCACCGCCCGGTCCAGGGTGGCGAGCACCTGCGCGGGGGTGCCGCCGGAGGACCAGGTGATGCCGCGCAGCAGGTTGCGCAGCTGGGCCATGGCGGCGGCGGCCTCCCGGTCGTGCCCGGTGACGTCGCCGATGACCAGGTGGGTGGCGCCGTCGGGGCCGAGGAAGGCGTCGTACCAGTCGCCGCCGACCTGCGCCTCGGCCGCGGCCGGGACGTAGCGGGGCACGACCTGCAGGTGGTCGGAGCGGGGCGGGGCGGTGAGCAGCGAGCGCTGCAGCGTCTCGGCCAGCCGGGCCACCGCCCGGGCGGCGGAGGCCGCGGCCTCGGTGGAGGAGATGCGGCTGAGGGTCTGCGCGGTGAGCGCCCCCAGCGCACCCACGAACTCGCGGTCGGCGGGGCGCCAGTGCCGGTCCACCCGGTGGCCCAGGGCCAGCGAGCCGATCACCCGGTGCGCCGACCGCAGCGGGACCGAGCAGCCCGACCGCACGCCGGAGCTGCGCCACAGGCCGACCCCGCCGGGGAACGCGGCGGCGGCGGCCTCCAGGTCGGGGAGGAAGTGGGCCCGGCCGCGCACCGCGGAGTCCACCATCGGCAGCGGGAAGTCCGCGGGCAGCCGGCGCACCCGGTCCACCGTCCGCGAGTCCAGCGGCGCGTCGACCACGGTGGTGACGCCCGACCCGTCCTCCTCGGTCAGGCACAGGATGACCCCGGTCGTCCCCAGCGTCGCGGCGGCGTGCCGGGTCACCACCGCCACCGCGGCGCCCACGGTCTCCACCCCGCCCAGCTCCTCGGCCACCGTCACCAGGCCGGCCATCCGCTGGGCGTCGGCGAACTGCTGCTGGACGGCCTCCCGGGCGTCGGTGACGTCGGCGTTGGTGCCCACCATGCGCACCGGCACGCCGTCGCCGTCGTGCAGCACGCGACCCAGGGCGGACACCCACCGCACCCCGCCGTCGGGGTGCACCACCCGGAACTCGACGTCGAGCAGGTCGCCGTCCACGATCGCCTCGTCCAGGGCCTCCTGGACCACCGGGCGGTCGTCGGGGTGGATGCCGAGGTCGATGTCGGCCACGGTGCCGGTCAGCGGCTGCCCGGTCAGCCCGTAGATCGCGATGCTGCGGGCGTCCCAGACCAGCGCGTCGGTCCGCAGGTCCCAGTCCCACAGCCCGAGCCCGGCGGCGGCGGTGGCCACGGCGAGCCGGGCCAGGAGCACGTCCCGGTCCCCGGCGCCCTCACCACGCGTCGTGGCCACGGAGGCAGTATGCGGTACCGGAGCGGCTGGAACGATCCCCCGGACGCCCGCGCGGTGGCCGGTCGGCCGGCCACCGGCGCGGGTCCCTCATGCGCGGGCGCGCAGCTCGCGGCGGAGGATCTTGCCGGTCGTCGTCTTGGGCAGCTCGTCGACCACCTCCACGAACCGCGGGTACTTGTAGGCCGCCATGCGCTCCTTGGCCCACGCGATGACCTCGTCGGGGTCGACCGTCGCACCCGGCTTGGCCGACACGTAGGCCTTCACCGTCTCCCCGCGCACCTCGTCGGGGATGCCCACCACGGCGACCTCGCGGACGGCGGGGTGGCCGTAGAGCACGTCCTCGACCTCACGCGGCCACACCTTGTAGCCGGCCGCGTTGATCATGTCCTTCTTGCGGTCGACCAGGAAGAACCAGCCGTCGGCGTCCATGAACCCGACGTCGCCGGTGCGCAGCTCACCGCCCGGGATCGACTCGGCGGTGGCGTCGGGCCGCTCCCAGTAGCCGGGCACCACCTGCGGGCCCGAGGTGGCGAATTCCCCCACCTCGCCGACCGGCACCTCCTCGCCGTCCTCGCCGAGCACCCGGACGACGGTGTCGTACACCGGCACCCCGACGCTCAGCGCGCCCGAGTTCTCGTCCACCGGCGCCTTCACACCCATCGGCACGCCGTGCGACGGGCTGTTGGTCTCGGTCAGCCCGTAGATGTTGTGCACGTAGACGCCGAGCTTCTCCTCCAGCTGGTCGGTGACCGCCGGCGCGATCGGGGCCCCGCCGGAGTACACCGTCCGCAACGAGGAGAAGTCCTCCCGGGTGGCGCCCGCGGCGTTCCCCAGGGCGATGAACACCGCGATCGCGCCGACCGTGAACGTCGGCCGGTGCTCCCGGATCGCCTCCAGGACGACGTCGGGGTGGAACCGGTGCGCGATGACCAGCGGGCAGCCGACCAGCATCGCGATCGCGACGTGCCCGATCAGCCCGGTGATGTGGAACAGCGGGGCCACGCCCAGCACCACGTCGTCGGGGCCCAGCCGCATCCACTCGCGGTAGGTGCAGGCGTTGAACGTCATCGTCGAGTGCGTGTTCATCGCACCCTTGGGCCGCCCGGTCGTCCCCGACGTGTAGGTGAGCACGCCGATGTCGTCGCCGGACAGCTGCACCGGCGGGGGCTGCTGCCCGGCGAACCGGGTCTGCAGCTCGCCGAGGTCGACCGTCCCCCCGGGCGTGCGCTTCGTCGTCCCCTCGAACAGCCGGGGATCGGCTCGGGTCTGGTGGTCCAGCCCCGAGCAGGTCACGACGGTGCGCACCGACGTCTCGGGCAGGACGTCGCGGGCGACCGCGTCGTACAGCTCGTCGAGGCACAGCAGCGCCGTGGCCCCCGAGTCGGTGAGCAGGTAGGTGAGCTCGGCCGCCTTGTTCATCGGGTTGAGCGCCACCGCCGCCCCGCCGGCCTTCCACGCACCCAGCAGCCCGATGACGAAGGCCGGGTCGTTCTGCACGTACAGGCCCATGCGGTCGCCCTGGCCGAAGCCGCCCTCCAGCAGGCCGAGGGCCAGGGCGTCGGAGGCGGCGTCGAGGTCGGCGTAGGTCAGCGTGCCGTCGAAGTAGCGGATCGCCACCGCGTCGGGGGTCGCGTCGGCCGTCGCCCGGAACACCGCCAGCAGGGTGTCGTGCTCGGGGGTGATGGAGGCGGGCTGGCCCTCGCCGTAGCGGGCCAGCCACGGCTTGTCGGCGTAGACGCTCACTTGATCGCCAGCGGGTTCACCGGCGACCCCGAACCCAGGTGCACCTTCAGCGGGGCGGCGGCGTAGAGGAAGGTGTACTGGCCGTCGGCCGCGCAGCTGTCGGCCAGCGTCTCGAGGTCGGCGATCTCGGTGAGGGTGACCCCCAGGTTGCGCATGAGCGCGTTGTGCAGCGGCAGCGCGGTGCCGTTGTTGGGGTCGAAGGTCACCTCGTTGGCGATGGTGTCGGTGACCAGGTTGGGGATCTCCATGTCCTGGAACCACTGCACCAGCTCGGGGCTGTAGACCAGGCCCGGCTCGCAGAAGCCCTCGTAGAACGCCTCGCCCTGCTCGTGGAACAGCTGCAGGAAGTTGGTGCGGATGACCAGGACGTCACGCTTCTCGATGGTCACGCCCTGGGCCGCGGCGCACGCCTCGAGGTCGGAGTGGGTGAAGGTCTCGGCCTTGTCGAGGGTGGCCTTCCCGCGGAAGCGGGCCATGTCCAGCAGGATGCCGCGGCCGACCACGCCCTTCTGCGCGATCGGCTCGACGCTGGCCTTCTGCAGCCCGCCGACGGTGGTGCGGGCGTCGTAGCCGTTCCAGATCTTGCCGCCGTACCAGACGTGGCCCAGCGCGTCGTACTGCGTGGAGCCCTGCAGGAATGCGTTGATCTTGTCGTCGGCGTAGTGCAGGCCGCCGGGGAAGGCGGGCGCGCCCTCGCCGTCCCAGGTCGACTCGTCGAGGATCTGCGTGCGCTCGGCCGGGGTGCGCCCGGGCCACACCGGGTCGCCCTTCGGGTCGCCGATGAGCCGCTGGAGGGTGTGCACCTCGCCCTTCTTCACGTGGGCGATGCCGCGCAGCACCTCCTCGGCGGTGAGGTAGTTCAAGGCGCCGACCTCGTCGTCGGGGCCCCACTTGCCCCAGTTCGTGGGGCTGTCGGCGAGCAGGTCGGTGAGGTCGGGGGCCGCGGGCTTCTCGGTGCTGGTCACGGGGTCTCCTCGTCGAGACGGCGACCGGACGGTCGTCCGGTCCAGGCCTGGCGTGCAGCATGATGCAGGTCACAGGCGAGAGGGGTCAAGGCGGTCGACGGCGTCCTGCAACGGTGCCCGCCCGAGCAGCGCGAGGGCGTACCCGACGTACTGCGCGGCGAGCTGCTCGGGCGCCAGCGGACCGGCCGGGCGGTACCACTGCGGGATGGCGGTGCACAGCGTGACGACCGCTCGGGCCGCCGTCCCGGGGTCGGCGACGGCGAGCTGGCCGGCGCGCACGGCCGCCTCGACCTCCTCGTCGACGGCCTGCTGCTGGGCACGCCGCACCGCCGCGACCCGGAGGTAGTCCTCCGGGCGCAGGCTGCGCATCTCGCTCGCCCCCAGGAACGCCGTCCCACGGCGATGGCTGTGGAACAGCGCCAGGCACTCGACCAGCGTCCCCACCCGGGCGACGGGGTCGCCCCCCTCCGCCCGGGCGGCGCGCATGCGGGCGTCGAGGTCGACCATCGTGCGGTCGAGCAGGGCGACGAGCATGTCGTACTTGCTCTCGTAGTAGTGGTAGAGACCGGAGACCGAGAGCCCGGCGTGCGCCGCGATGGTGCGGATGGTGGAGCCGTGGTACCCCACCTCGACGAAGGCGGCCAGCGCCGCGGTCAGGGCCGGGTCCAGCTGCAGCGGGCCGTAGCTGCGCCAGTCGTCGAGCACCGGCGCCGGGGGCGCGGCCACGGTCCCGACCAGGACGCCGGGGCCCGGCCCGCCCCGGCCGTCGGGGTCGAAGACCCGGGCCACCGGCACCCCCAGCAGGTCGGCGATCGCGGCCACCCGGACGGCGCTCACCCCCGTGTGGCCGTTCTCGACCGCGCTCAGCGTCGCCGGGCTCACCCCCAGCCCGGCCGCCAGCGCACGCAGGCTGACCCCGCGCGCGGTGCGCAGCCGCCGGATCGACGTGCCGATGTCCGAGGTCATCCCACCCGCTCCTCCCGCCGTCCGTGTCGGCGGGCGCTGCTAGCGTGCCGCCACCGTGCACCGGCGCACGTGTTCAGGAAGGCTGATCATGACGCACTCGCTGACCGCTCCGTCACCCCGTGCGCTCGACCTGCACGCCCGCATGGTCGAGTTCCTCCGCGAGGAGGTGCTGCCCGCCGAGGCCGAGTACGAGCGCGACCGCCGGGCGGCCGGGCCCGACGGCCACGAGCCCCCCGCCGTCCTCGAGCGGCTCAAGGCCACCGCGCGCGAGCGGGGTCTGTGGAACCTGTTCCTGCCCAGCGAGTCCGGCCTCACCCAGCTCGAGTACGCGCCCATCGCCGAGCTGTCGGGCTGGAGCCTGGACCTCGCCCCCGAGGCGATCAACTGCGCCGCCCCCGACACCGGCAACATGGAGCTGCTGCACCTGCTGGGCACCCCGGCGCAGCAGCAGCAGTGGCTCGAGCCGCTGCTGGCCGGTGAGATCCGCTCGGCCTTCGCGATGACCGAGCCGGCCGTGGCCAGCAGCGACGCCACCAACATCGAGACCCGCATCGAGCGCGACGGCGACTCCTACGTCATCAACGGCCGCAAGTGGTGGACCTCGGGCGTGCTCGACCCGCGCTGCGCCGTCCTGGTGGTGATGGGCAAGACCGACCCCACGGCGCACAAGCACCGCCAGCAGTCGATGCTGGCCGTTCCGCGGGACACCCCCGGCATCACCGTCGAGCGCGACCTGCCGGTCTTCGGCCAGCACGACCAGCACGGCCACGGCGTGGTGCGCTTCGACGACGTGCGCGTGCCGCTGTCGGCGGTCATCGGCGAGGAGGGCGGCGGGTTCGCCGCGGCCCAGGCCCGGCTCGGGCCCGGCCGCATCCACCACTGCATGCGCGCCCTCGGTGCCGCCGAGCGGGCCCTGGCGATGATGGTCGCCCGGGTGACCGAGCGGGTCGCCTTCGGCCGGCCACTGGCCGAGCAGGGCGTGGTGCAGCAGCAGATCGCCGAGTCGCGCATCGACGTCGACCAGGCCCGGCTGGTCTGCCACCAGGCCTGCCAGGTGATCGACACCGAGGGCAACAAGGCGGCCAAGGACCTCATCGCCATCGCCAAGGTCGCCGTCCCGCGGGCAGCCGGGCGGGTGATCGACCGGGCCATTCAGGTGCACGGCGGTGCCGGGGTCACCGACGTCACCCCGTTGGCCGCGATGGCCGGCTGGCACCGGGCGATGCGGCTGTTCGACGGGCCCGACGAGGTGCACCTGCGCTCGTTGGCCATGTCCGAGCTGGGCCGCGCACCCGTCGTCCCGGTCCCGCCCGTCACCGTCTGAGCCGGGAGCCCGCCGCTCACCGCCCGCCGCCGCTCACCTCTAGCGCCGCCGCCTGGGTCAACCCCCGTCGGCGCCCCTTCCCTCCCTGCCACGGCGCGGCGGAGGGGGCGGCGGCAGGGGTTGACCCGGTGGGCGGCACCGGTACGGATTTGCCGAAGCGGCACGGTTCGTTGCGGCACCGGCTGGCCACGCCGCACCGTCGTCGGCATGGACGCAGACGTGGTGGTCATCGGTGGTGGACCGGCGGGGCTCAGCGGCGCGAAGGCGCTGGCCCGGTCGTTGCGGTCGGTCGTGGTGGTCGACGACGACCGGCCGCGCAACGCCCCGGCCGACGGGGCGCACAACGTGCTGGGCCACGAGGGCATCGCGCCCCGTGAGCTGCTCGCGCTCGGCCGGCGCGAGCTCGAGGGCTACGGCGGGCGGGTGCTGGCCGGCGAGGTGGTGGACGCCCGACCGGTCGAGGGCGGTTTCGAGGTGCAGCTGGCCGACGGCGGCACCCTGACCGCCCGCCGGCTGCTGCTGGCCGGCGGCGGGGTCGACGAGCTGCCCGACGTCGCCGGGCTGGCGGAGCGGTGGGGCCGCGACGTGCTGCACTGCCCCTACTGCCACGGCTACGAGGTGCGTGGCCGGGCGATCGGGGTGCTGGCCACCAGCCCGATGTCGGCGCACCAGGCGCTGATGTTCTCCCAGCTGAGCCCGGACGTCGTGCTGTTCGCGCACGGGGTGGGGCTCTCGGCCGAGGACCGGGCGACGCTGACCGCCCGGGGGGTGCGCGTGGTCGAGGGCACCGTCGCCGCGGTCGAGGTCACCGACGACCGGCTCTCGGGCGTGCGGCTGGCCGACGGCGAGGTGGTGCCGCGCGACGCCGTGGTCGTCGCCTCGTTCGTGCGGGCCCGCACCGACCACCTGGCCGGTCTCGGGCTGCAGGTGGAGGACCTGCGGATGGGCGACCTGGTGCTCGGCACGAAGATCGCCGCGGACGGCGGTGGCCGCACGTCGGTGCCCGGCGTGTGGGTGGCCGGCAACGCGGTCGAGCCGATGGCCCAGGTCGTGGGCGCGATGACGGCGGGCCTGCTGGCCGGCGCGCAGATCAACATGGACCTCATCACCGAGGACGCCGCCCGGGTCGCCGCCTGAGCCGCCCGCACCGCCCGCACCGCCCGCGCCGCCTGAGCCGCCCGCACCGCCCGCACCGCCCGCGCCGCCCGCACTGCCCGCGCCGCTCGCACCGCCGTCGATCACGGACCTGGGGACGCCGCGCCGCGGTGTGTCCCGCACGCAGGTCCGTGATCGTCGGAGGGGGACGGGCGCCCGGGTCAGGCGGGGCGGGTGCCGACGACGACCGTCGCGCCGCGGTCGTCGTCGGTGACCACGCGGGCGACCAGGCCGCCGGCGGCGACCGCGGCGAGCGTGCCGGCGGCCTGCACCCGGCTGGTCTCCAGCAGCACCGAGCCCCCGGGGGCCAGCCACTCCCCCGCCCCGGCGGCGACCCGCCGGTGCAGGTCCAGGCCGTCGCGGCCGCCGTCGAGGGCGGCCACCGGTTCGTGGTCGCGGGCCTCGGGGGGCAGGCCGGCGACGTCGTCGGTGGGCACGTAGGGGGCGTTGACGCAGAGCAGGTCGACCCGGCCCCGCAGCTGGGCCGGCAACGGCCCGTACAGGTCGCCGACCACGGCGGTCACCCCGTTGCGCCGGGCGCAGGCGACGGCGACCGGGTCGACGTCCGCGGCGACCAGGTGGACGTCCTCCAGCCCGTCGAGCCCCGTCCCGACGTCCCCCGTCCCGTTGTCCCCCGTCCCGACGTCGCCCGTCCCGACGTCCCCCGTCCCGTCGCGTCCGAGCCCGTCGGCCACCGCGAGGCCGACCGCGCCGGACCCGCAGCACAGATCCACCACGACCCGCCCGCCCAGCGCCACCGCCTGCTCCACCAGCAGCGCGGTGCGCTGGCGCGGCACGAAGACACCGGGGTCCAGCAGCACGCGCCGACCGCAGAAGGCCACCCAACCCAGCACCTGCTCCAGCGGCTCACCGGCGACCCGGCGGGCGACCAGGTCGGCGAGGGGCCGGCCGTCGGCGAGCAGCAGGGCGGCCTCGTCCTCGGCGAAGACGCAGCCGGCGGCCCGCAGCGCCGCGACGAGGTCGGCCGGGCTCACCCCGGGAGCGTCCGCTGGCGCGCCGCCGCCCGGTCGGGCCACGACCGCGGCCAGCGACCGGCGAGGGCGTCCTCGACGTCGGACCGCCAGTCGCGCACCTCGGCGGGGTCCAGGTCGGCGGTGCGGCCCGCCGTGGCGGCCAACCGCGCGGTCCAGTCGCGGACCACGTCGTCCAGCCGCCCGCGCGGGGCCCGCCAGGCCAGCTCGCGCAGCACCCCCGCGATGCGGCGCAGCACCGCGGGCGACCCCTCGGCGTACTGCAGCGGTTCCTCCAGGCCCAGGCGCACCAGGGACTCGAGGGTGCGCTGCGGGACGACGAACCGGGTCGCGCCGTCCTCGTCGCGGGTGACGGCCGGCCCCAGCGGGCGGTGCGCGACGTCGCCGAGCAGCGCCGAGATGTGGCTGAGCGCGTGCACGGCGGTGGTCGGGTCGTTCACCCCCGGGCTCAGGGCGCGACCGGCGATGTCGACGACCTTGCGCAGGCTGTAGCCGACGTCCCGGGCCGGGGAGCGCTCGTGCTCCAGGTGCAGGCCTGCCTCCAGGGCCTGCTCCAGCGGTGCGAGGTCGGCGCCCGGGGCCGCCCACACGTGCGCCACCGGGACCCGGGCGAGCACCGGGTCGCCGATGCACGGGTCGAGCAGCACCACCGCGCCGACCTCCCGCGCGGCGCGGGCCACGGCCCGGTCGTCGACGTCCACCAGGAACCCGCTGCCCCCGACGGTGAGCAGCACCGCCTCCCCGTCCGGGAGGCGGGGCGCCGCGGCGTCGGGGTCGGCGCCCAGCTCGTCGTCGAAGGTCCGCGTGGCCTCGTCGTGGACGTCGCGGATGATCGTCTCGACCCGCAGCGCGTTCGTGATGTGGCCGAGGAAGAGCAGCAGCCCCACCACCGCGCCCAGCGTCAGCACGTAGGCCACCGTGATCGACAGCCGCGGCACGAAGGGCTGCGACGTGAGGCCGGCGCTCTCGGTGCGCACCGTGCGCAGCACCGTCAGCGCGTAGACGAACGTCAGCACCAGCTGGCCGAGGGTGAACTGCACGACCCGGTCGGTGACGAACGTCTGCAGCACCCGCGGCGAGTACTGGCTGCTGCTCAGCTGCATCGCCACGACGGTCAGCGAGAACACCAGGCCGGTGACCGAGATCAACGACCCGGCGATGGCGGCCAGGACGTCGCGGGCCGCCGACGGCCCACCGCCGAACACGAAGGTGAGCGGGCTCTGGCCGTCGCCGGCCTCGAGGGCCCCGTCGAGGGCGGGCAGCGCGATGCCCAGCCCGATGGCCACCACCACGCCGATCACGGGGACCGGCCACAGCGACCCCCGGACGGCGCGGACGAGGGCACGGGGCCAGGACGTCGGTCGTTCCACGACGTCACGGTGCCACGACCGGCGGCCGACCGCGCCGAGGAGGTTGACTGTGCCGGTGGCCGACGAGCGCGGGGAGCAGCCGACCGGCAGGCTGCCCTCCGCGCACCTCCCCACCGCCTACCTGCTGACCGGTGGTGACGCCGCGGCCCGCGACCTGCTGGTGCGGGGCGAGCTGCGCGGCGGCGGCCTGCCCGGCCTGGTGCGGGCGCACCTGGGCCGCCGGCTCGTCCGCGAGGCGGTGCTGGCCGGGACGTCGGGCGACCCGTGGTGGCTCTCCCCCGCCGACGTCGCCGCCGCGCGCGAGCTCGCGCGTGCCCTGGACCGGCTGACCCGGGCGGAGCGCACCGCCGTGGTGCTGCGCTGGTTCGAGGGCCTGGACGACGCCGCGGTCGCCGAGCTGGTGCCCGGGGCGGCCACCGGGGGTCTGCCCGACCGGCTCGGCGTCCCGGCCACCGAGCTGCCGGCCCGGCTGGAGGGCCTGGCCGCCCTGGCCGGCCAGCGCGACCTGACCGCCGACGAGCTCGCCGCGGAGGTCAGGGGCGCGCGCCGGCGCCGCTGGTCGCGGGGGTTGCTCGCGGCGGGCGCGGTCGCCGTCCTCGGCGCGGCGGCTGCCTGGCTGCCCGGCGCCCTGCCGGCCGGCACCCCGCCGGCCGCCCGGGCCACCACCGCCGACGGGGTGGCCGGCCCGTCGGCCGGTCCGGCCCGGGGGTCGCTCGTGGACGACGACGCCCTCGTCGCGGCGCTGCGGGCCCGGCTGGACCCGGGACCCGACGAGGGCCGCCTCGTCTACGCCGGCGACGCCGCCGGAGGGCGGTGGGTGCTGTTCGTGCAGACCACCACGGGTGGCCTGGTCAGCTCGTGGTTCACCGGGCCGGCCGGCGCCGACACCGCCGACCTGGTGCTGTCCGGGGCCAGCTGGGTGTCCGGCCCCGGCCCGGCCGCCTGGTCGATGGCCGTGGGCACCCCGCGGTCGACCACCCTGCTGGTGGTGACCCAGCCCGGCGACCGGGTGGAGGTCACGCCCGGGTTCGTGGTGGCCGCCGACGGGTCGGCCGCCCGGTCCTTCAGCGGCGTCGACACCCAGGATGGGGTCGCGGCCGTCGAGCTGCCCGGCGCGGTGGGCCCGCCGGCGCTGGCCTACCGGGTGGTGCGCGAGGACGCGGTGGTGGCCGAGGAGACGCCGACCAGCTACCTGTCCGACACCTCCTGGACGGCCCCGCCCGGGACCGACCCCGGCGCCGCCCGGTCCGGCCCGGGCCCGGTCGACCGCACCGCCTACGACGCGGCGCTCGACCAGGTCGCCACGCCCACCGGTGCGGACCCCGCCGCCCTCCCGGTCACCGTGCTGGGCGCGGGTCGCTTCCCGGCCCCGGGCGGGCTCACCGCGTCGGCGGTGACGGTGGCCGTCACGTTCCCCAGCGGCGCCGTGGTCACCTCGACGGCCTGGACGGCGACCGGGACCGGCGGTGGCCGCATCGCCACGTGCGGGGTGGAGAGCCACCCGGCCGGCACCGACCTGGCCACGCTCACGGTGGTCACCCGGTGCGCCGGGTACGCGACGGACTCCTCGACGTTCGGGGCCACCACGGTCGTCGTGGCCCCGGCCGGCACCGAGGTGCGACTGAGCGACGACGCGGGGGCGGACGTGCAGACCCCCGCGCTGGAGGCCGGGTGGGCCTACGTCGTGGACGGCGCCGACGACATCACCGTCTTCGAGGCCGACGGCGTGCCGGGGGTCGTCTCGCGGGCGGGTGCGGGCCCGTTCGGCTGAGCGCGGTGCGCGGCGGCGAAGCGGCCCGGTGGGGTACCGGTGACCGCCGTCCAGTCGCGGGTGAAGTGCGCCTGGTCGGCGTACCCCAGCAGTGCGGCGGTCTGGGCCATCGCCCCCTCGCCGTGCCGCAGCGCCTCGGCGGCCTCGTGCAGCCGGCGCCGCTGGATCAACCACTTCGGCGTCAGCCCGAGCCGGCGCTGCAGCAGCCGCTGCAGGGCCCGCTCGCCCAGCCCGGTCGCCTCGCACAGCTGGGCCACCCGCAGCAGGTCGGGGCGGCTCTCCACCAGGGCCACCACGCGGTCGACCAGCTCGCCCTCGGCGTCCACCGGCAGCAGCGGCCGCAGCACGTCGGCGAACGCCGTCGTCGCCGCCCGGTGGGCCGCGGCGGAGCACGGGTCGGCGGCCATCGCGGCACGCACCCGCGCGGGCAGGTCGGTGGCGCCCAGCACCTCGGTCAGGTCGACGTGCCGGTCGGTGAAGGTCGACATGTCGACACCCGCCACGAGCGCCCCGGCGGCCGGGGTCAGCATCACCCCGACCGCCCAGCCGTCGCCGGTGAGGGTGGTCGCCGAGAGCCCGGTGACCACGCCGTAGAAGCGGGCGTAGTCGGGCGCCACCACGAGCAGGGCGACCGGGTACTGCAGCACGTGCTGGGTGGACTCCTGCCCCGGCGGCACCGACCAGACCGGGATCCAGAACCGCTGCACCAGCGGCACGAGCTCGGCCGGCGGCGCGTAGCGGTGCATGGTGTGCGAGCGGTCGCCGGGCGCCCGCAGGTGCGCGCGCTCGACGGCGTCGGTGCTGTCGGGTTCCATCAAGACCAGCCTGCCCGACGCGGACCACGGTGGGGACCATGACCGACACCGCGACCTCCTACCGATCCACCGCCGCGGCGCTGTCCGCCGTCCTCGACGCCGTCCCCGCCGACCGCTGGTCCGCGCCCTCCCCCTGCGAGGGGTGGACGGCGGCCGACGTCGTCGCGCACGTCGTGGACACCCAGCGCGAGCTGCTGGCCACGCACGGCGCCGACCTCGGGCCGGCGCCCACCGGCGACCCGGCCGAGGTGTTCCGGGCGCACGCCGACGCGGTGGGTGCGGCGCTGACCGACGAGCTGGTCGGCACGCGCTACGACGGGTTCTTCGGGCCCACGACCGTCGGGGCCACGCTGGAGCAGTTCTACGTGTGGGACATGGTCGTGCACCGCTGGGACGTCGCCCGGGCCACCGGCGGCGACGAGGCGCTCACCGACGCCGAGCTCGACCGGACGGCTGCCGGCGCCGACTCCTTCGGCGACGCCCTGCACATGGACGGCATCTGCGCCCCGGCGCTGCCGGTCGACGCCGACGCCGACCGGCAGACCGCGGTGCTGGCCCGGCTCGGTCGCCGGGCCTGACCCGGGGCGGGCCTGACCCGGGTGGGCCTGAACCGGGCGGGCCTCAGGTGGCCGCGCCCAGGGCGTCGGCCATGCGGTGGTGGGTGGCCGCCTCGTCGGCGCGGTGCTGCCGCTCGAGGGTGCGGGCCAGCGCCCGGCGGGCCCAGCCGTCGGCCGGCGCCAGCTCGACCAGCTCGCCGAAGGCCTGCTCGGCCTTCGCCAGCTGCGCGGACTCGAAGCACGAGCGCCCCAGCAGCTCGAGGACCGCGACGTCGTGCGGGTACGCGGCGACCACCGGGGCCAGGATGGCCACGGCCTCGGCGGGCTGCCCGCTGGTGAGGAAGAGCTCCGCGCGCAGGAACTCGGAGTGCAGGTCGATGGTGGTCATCGTGGCCTCCTCTCAGGCGGCGGGCACAACACGCGCGGGACCGTCGCGCTTCCCGCCCCCTGCACGGCAGGATCCCCCTCGTGACCGCCGTCGTCGAGACCGTCCGCGACCGGGCCCGGCGCCGTGCGGTGCCGGTGCTGGTGGGCAGCCAGGTGCTCGGCGGGGTCGGGGTGGCCAGCGGGATCGCCGTCGGCGGGTTGCTGGCCGAGCAGGTGTCGGGGTCGACCGCGCTGTCGGGCCTGGCGCAGACCGCCACCGTGCTGGGTGCCGCGGGGTTGGCGGTGCCGCTGGCCCGGCTGGCCGCCGCGCGGGGCCGTCGTCCGGCCCTGGCCACCGGCTACGCCCTCGGCCTGCTGGGCGCGGGACTGGTGGTGCTGGCCGCCGTCGTCGGCTCGTTCCTCCTGCTGGTGACCGGGCTGCTGCTGGTCGGCGGCGCCACCGCCTCGGGCCTGCAGGCCCGCTACGCGGCCACCGACGCCGCGACCCCGCAGACCCGCGGCCGGGCGCTGTCGGTGGTCGTGTGGGCCACGACGGCCGGTGCGGTGGCCGGCCCCAACCTCTCCGGCGTCGGCGGGTCGCTCGGCCGCGCCCTCGGCCTGCCCGCGCTGGCCGGCCCGTTCCTGCTGTCCGCGGTGTCCTTCGCCGCGGGGGCGGCGGTCGTGGGGTTGCTGCTGCGCCCGGACCCGCTGCTGGCCGCCGGTGGACCTGTCGCGAGCGGCGCGCGCCCCACCGTCGCCGCCACCCTGCGCACCGTGCTGGCCCTGCCCGCGGCCCGCCTCGGCCTGGTCGCGGTGATGACCGCGCACGCGGTGATGGTCGGGGTCATGGTCATGACCCCGGTGCACCTGGGGCACGGCGGGGCGTCGTTGCAGGTCATCGGTGTGGTGATCAGCGTGCACATCGCCGGCATGTACGCCGCCTCCCCGGTGATGGGCTGGCTGGCCGACCGGGCCGGTCGGGTGCCCACCATCGCCCTCGGCGTGGGGCTGCTGGCCGGGTCGCTGGTGGTCGGCGGGCTGGCCCCGGCCGATGCCCGCGGCTGGGTCACCCTGTCGATGCTGCTGCTGGGGCTGGGCTGGTCGGCGGCCCTGGTGGCCGGGTCGACCTTGCTGTCGGAGTCGGTGCCGGCAGGGGTGCGCACCTCGGCCCAGGGCACGTCGGACCTGGTGATGGGCCTGGCGGGGGCGGCGGCGGGCGCCGTGGCCGGCCCGGTGCTGGCCACCGGCGGCTACCCGTCGGTCGCGGTGGCCGCCGCCGTCCTGCTGGTGCCGGTGGTCATCCTGCTCGGGCGCGGCGCCCGGAGCTGAACCGCGCACGTAACCTCGGGCGGGCCATGACCACCCGCGACCGTGCCGACGCCTGCCCGGGTGCGGTGCAGACCCACCTGGCCGCCGACGGCCGGCTCGCCCGGGTGCGGGTCCCCGGCGGGCTGCTGACCGGCCCGCAGCTGCTGGCGCTGGCCCAGGCCGCGGTCGACCTCGCCGACGGCGCCCTGGAGCTCACCAGCCGCGGCAACCTGCAGCTGCGCGGCCTGGCCGAGGACGCCCCGCCGGAGCTGGCCCGGCGGCTGCACGGTGCCGGGCTGCTGCCCTCGGAGCCGCACGAGACCGCCCGCAACGTCGTCGCCAGCGTGCTGTCGGGCCGCGCGGCCGGCGGACTGGTCGACGCCCGTCCGGTGGTGCGGGCCCTGGACGCCGGGCTGGTCGCCGACGCCGGGCTCGCCGCCCTGCCCGGCCGGTTCCTGGTCACCGTGGACGACGGCCGCGGTGACGTGCACGGCCTGACCGGCGACGTCGGCCTGGTCGCCGTGGACCCCGACGCGCTCGCGCTGACCCTGGCCGGCCACGAGACCGGCCTGCGCGCCGCGCCCGCCGACGCCCACCGCCTGGTGCTCCGGGCCGCGCACGCCTTCCTCGCCGAGCGCGAGGCCCAGCGGAGCCGGGCGTGGCGGGTGACCGAGCTCGACGACGGTCCGGCGCGGGTGGCGTGCCTGGTGGGGGGCTCGGCCACGCCGTCCGCCGTCCCCGCGTCCGATCCCCCGGTGGGCTCGGTCGACCAGGCCGGCGGGCTGGTCGCGCTCGTCGGGCTGGTGCCGCTGGGCCGGCTGACGACGGCGGCGCTCGACGTCCTGGTGCAGGTCACCGCGGCGCTGGGCAGCGAGGTGCAGGTCACGCCGTGGCGCAGCGTCGCCGTCCCCGACCTGCCCGACGAGTACGTCGACGACGTCGCCACCGCACTCCACCACGCGGGCCTGGTGTTCGACGCGGCCAGCCCCTGGGCGCAGGTCACGGCCTGCGCCGGGCTGCCCGGGTGCGCGAAGTCGCGGGCCGACGTCCGCGCCGACGCCGCCCGGGCCGTGGCGACCGGCACGCTGCCGGTCACGGGCCCCCAGCACTGGGCCGGGTGCGAACGCCGTTGCGGGCGCCCGGCAGGATCGACCGACGTCCTCGCCGTCGAGGACGGGTACCGGATCGGAGCAGGGTGAGCTACGAGTACGAGCACGACGGCGCCGAGATCTACCGGCAGTCGTTCGCGACCATCCGCCGCGAGGCCGCGCTGGACCGGCTGCCGGCCGACGTCGCGCAGGTGACGGTGCGGATGATCCACGCCTGCGGGCAGGTGGACCTGGTCGACGACGTCGCCTTCTCCGAGGGCGTGGTGGGCAAGGCCCGCACGGCGCTGGAGCGCGGCGCCCCGGTGCTGTGCGACGCGCAGATGGTGGCCGCCGGCGTCACCCGCAAGCGGCTGCCCGCCTACAACGAAGTGGTCTGCACGCTCAACGACCCGCGGACGCCGGACCTCGCCGCGGCGCTGGGCACCACCCGGACGGCGGCCGCCCTGCAGCTGTGGGGCGACAAGCTCGACGGCGCCGTCGTGGCCATCGGCAACGCCCCGACCGCGCTGTTCCACCTGCTGGAGATGGTCGCCGCCGGTTCCCCCCGCCCGGCCGCCGTCGTCGGCATCCCGGTCGGGTTCATCGGCGCGGTCGAGAGCAAGGAGGCCCTGGCCGCCTCCGACCTGGACTTCCTGGTCGTCCGCGGCCGGCGCGGCGGGTCGGCGATCACCGCCGCCGCGGTCAACGCGCTCGCGAGCACCGCGGAATGACCGGACGCCTCTACGGGGTCGGGCTGGGTCCCGGCGACCCCGAGCTCGTCACGGTCAAGGCGGCCCGGCTGATCGGCGCCGCCGACGTCGTCGCCTTCCACGCCGCCCGGCACGGACGGTCGGTGGCGCGTTCGCTCGCCGAGCCGTACCTGCGCCCGGGACAGGTCGAGGAGCTGCTGGTCTACCCGGTCACCACCGAGACCACCGACCACCCCGGCGGCTACCAGGGCGCCATCGACGAGTTCTACTCCTCGGCCGCCGAGCGCCTGGCCGCGCACCTGGACGCCGGCCGCGACGTCGTCGTCCTCGCCGAGGGCGACCCGTTCTTCTACGGCTCCTACATGCACATGCACAAGCGCCTGGCGCACCGCTACCCCACCGAGGTGGTGCCCGGGGTGACCAGCGTGAGCGGCGCCGCGGCGGTGCTCGGCCGGCCGCTGGTGGAGCGCGACGAGGTGCTCACCGTGCTGCCCGGCACCCTGCCCACCGAGGAGCTGGCCGCCTGGCTGGAGACCGCCGACTCGGCCGCGGTGATGAAGCTGGGCCGCACGTTCCCCGCCGTCCGCGACGCCTTCGCCGTGGCCGGGGTGCTCGACCGGGCCTGGTACGTGGAGCGGGCCACCACCGACCGGGAACGCGTGCTGCCGCTGGCCGACGTCGACCCCGCGACGGTGCCCTACTTCTCCCTGGCGCTGCTGCCGAGCGAGCTGACCGGCCCGGGCAACGACGCCCCCGACCTGGCCGCCGTCCTGCCCGCCGCACCCGCCGCACCCGTCGCCCCCGCCAGCTCACCCGCCGCCCCCGGCGAGGCATGGGAGCCCGTGCACCCGGTCGCGGCCCCGGAAGCGGGTGCAGGGGCTCCCATGCCGGCCCCGGGGAGGCAGGGGGGCGGCGGGTCGGTGACCGTCGTCGGGCTGGGGCCCGGCGCCCGCTGGTGGACGACGCCCGAGACCGCCGCCGCCCTGGCCGAGGCCGACGACCTGGTCGGCTACGGGCCCTACCTCGACCGGGTCGCGAGCAACCCGCGGCAGGTCAAGCACCCCAGCGACAACCGGGTGGAGGCCGAGCGGGCCGCCGCCGCGCTGGCCCTGGCCCGCACCGGCCGGCGCGTGGCCGTCGTCTCCAGCGGCGACCCCGGCGTGTTCGCGATGGCCGCCGCGGTGCTCGAGGTGGCCGCCGCCGACTTCCCCGACGTCCCGGTGCGGGTGCTGCCCGGCATCACCGCCGCGCAGGCCGTCGCCTCCCGCATCGGGGCGCCGCTGGGGCACGACTTCTGCATCCTGTCGCTGTCCGACGTCCTCAAGCCCTTCGACGTCGTGCTCGACCGGCTGCGCCACGCGGCCGCCGCCGACCTGGTCGTCGCGATCTACAACCCGCGCTCCAGGGCCCGCCCGCAGCAGCTGTTCGACGCCCGCGCGGCCCTGCTCGAGGTGCGCTCCCCCGACACGGTGGTGGTGGTGGGCCGCGACGTCGGCGGTCCCGAGGAGTCGGTCACGGTGACCACCCTGGGCCAGTTCGACCCGGGCACCGTCGACATGCGCTGCCTGGTGATGGTCGGCAGCACCCAGACCCGGGTGACGCCGTCCGGCCAGGTCTACACCAGCCGCAGCTACCCCGGCCGAGCGCAGCAGGCGTAGGGGCTCAGGCCGCGAGCCCGAGCAGCAGCAGGGTGGTCGCGAAGACCACCCCGGACGCGATCAGGGTGACCATCGTGTAGCCCAGGATGTCGCGCATCTTGAGCCCGGCGATGGCCAGCACCGGGAGCGCCCAGAACGGCTGGACCATGTTCGTCCACTGGTCGCCGTACGCGATGGCCATGATCGCGACGGAGGGGTCGATGCCCAGCTGCTGCGCCGCGTCGAGGAAGACCGGTCCCTGGACGGCGAACTGGCCGCCCCCCGAGGGCACGAAGAAGTTCACCAACCCCGCGGCCAGGAACGCCAGCACCCCGAACGTGGCCGGCCCGGAGATCCCGACCACCGCGTCGGAGAAGACCGTGATCAGCCCGGAGGCCGACATGATGCCCATGATCCCGGCGTAGAGCGGGAACTGCAGCAGGATCTCCCCGACGTTGGCGGCCGCGTTGCGGACGAGGGCGACCAGCTCGAAGGGGTTGCGCACCAGCAGGAAGATCAGCGCCAGGAACGTCCAGTTGACGATGTCCAGCGTGGCCGTGCCGCCCTGCGCGTAGTGGATGACCAGGTAGGCGACCAGCGCGAGGCCCACCAGCAGGGTGAGGACCCGGCTGCCGTCCACCCGGTCGGCCGGGGTGACGACCTCGTCGTCCAGGTCGACGGCGTCGGTGCCCCGGGCGTCGAACTGCAGCTCGACGACGGCGTCGTCCCGCTTGGGCGCCACCAGCGCCATCGCACCCGCCACCACCACGATGGTGACCGCCGCGGCGGTGAGGTTCCACCAGGTGAAGATGGTCTCGGTGACCGGGACCGTGCGGCCCAGCGGCTCGGCCAGGAAGGACCCCTCGGTGGCCGCCGTCAGCGGGCCGGAGCCGGAGTAGCCCATGTGCCAGATGACGTAGCCGGAGTACCCGGCCGCGACCAGCAGCGGGAAGTGCAGCCGCAGCCCCTTCTCGCGGCCCTGGGCGGCCACCTCCTTGGCCAGCAGCGCACCGACGACCAGCCCCAGCCCCCAGGTGATCAGCGAGGCCAGGGCCGCGACCACGAAGACGAAGACGTAGGCCTGCGCGGTGCTGCGCGGCACCCCGCCCAGCCGCGCGAGCAGCCGGCGGACCGGGCCGGTGTTGGCCAGCGTGTGCCCGAGCAGCAGGATCAGCGCCATCTGGGTCATGAACGCCAGGAGCCCGGAGAGCCCGTCGCCCCAGCCGGTGATCAGCCCGCCGACCCCGACGTCGGTCAGCAGCAGCGCCAGCAGCGCCACGACGAAGGTCAGCACCACCGCGAAGACCAGCGCGCTGGGGATGTACCTCTCGACGACGGAGTTGACCGGGCGCATGAGCCCGGACAGGCCCGAGGAGCGTCGCTCCGGGTCGGCGGTCGGGGACGTCCGGCTCATCGTGGTCTCCTTCGGTCACCCGGGCGGGCGGGACGGACCGTCACACGTTCGCACAGCCCCCGCACAGCGGCTGCCCGGCTCGCAGGCCCGCCGGGTCGGGAACACATCGGGGCCCCCGGGTGCTCGGAGGGGACGTGCACACCTCCTCCCGGCCCGTGGCGTTCTGGTCGGTGGCGGTGCTGCTGGTGCTGGTGCTCGCGGCCTCCGGCGTCCCGTCCCCGCTCTACCGGGTCTACGCCGCCGAGTTCGGCTTCGGCACGGGGACGCTCACCCTCGTCTTCGCCGTGTACGCCTTCGCCCTGCTCGCGGCGCTGCTGACGGTCGGCGCGCTGAGCGACCACGTCGGACGGCGACCGGTGCTGGCGGTGGCCCTGCTGGTCGAGGCCGCCGCGATGGGGCTGTTCGCGGCGGCCGACGGCGTGGCGTGGCTGGTCGTCGCCCGCGTCGTCCAGGGGGTCGCCACCGGCGCGATGACCGGTGCCTTCGGGGCTGCCCTGCTCGACCTGCAGCACCCCGAGCGCCCGCTGGGCCCGCTCATCAACTCGGCCTCGCCCGGGCTCGGGCTGTCGGTGGGCGCGCTGGGGGCCTCGATCGCCGTGCAGGTGCTGACCAGCCCGGGCGCCTGGGTGTTCGGCGTCCTGACCGCCGTGTTCGTGCTCGCCGCGGTCGCGGTGTGGGTCGCGCTGCCCGAGTCCTCGCCCCGGGTGCCGGGGGCGTGGGCGTCGCTGCGGCCCAGCGTGCACGTGCCGCGCACCAGCCGCCGCGCCTTCCTCGTCGTCCTGCCCTGCCTGGCCGCCACCTGGGCGCTGGGCGGGCTCTACGCCTCGCTCGGCCCGTCGCTGGTCGCCGGCGTGTACGGCGTGGAGAACCACGTGGCCGGCGGCCTGCTCATCCTGGCCCTCAACGGCACGGGGATCGTCGGGTCGCTGACCACCCGGGGGCTGACGCCGTCGACCGGCATGGTCACCGGGGCGCTCGTCTTCGTCGCGGGGGTCGCCGGCACGATCACCGCCCTGGCCACCGGGTCGCTGGCCGCGTTCTTCGTGGCCGCGGTGGTGTCGGGATTCGGGTTCGGCGCGGCGTTCCTGGGCGCGATGGCCACCGCCACCCGGGGCGTCGACCCCCGCCAGCGCGCCGGGCTGCTGTCGGCGGTGTTCACCGTCAGCTACCTCGCCTTCAGCCTGCCCGCGATCGGGGCCGGGCTGGCGATCGGCCCGTGGGGGCTCACCACGGTCGCCGAGGTCTACGGGGCGGTCGTGGTCGTGCTGGCGCTGACCGCGGTCGCCGGGCTGGTGCGCGACCGCCGGCCCGCGCGGGTCACAGCAGGCTGAGCCGCCGCTGCTCCCGCAGCGCCGCGAACACCTGGGCACGCAGCAGGTCGGCCATGCTCTCGGGGAGGTCGACGAAGGCCACCGCGACGTCCCAGCCGGTCTCGTCGCCGATCACGGTCTGCAGCGTGCCGGCGGCCGGGAACACCGCCCCGCGCAGCAGCAACCCGATCTCCACCGCCGAGCCCTCGGTCGGCGCCTGGGCCCCCGGTTCGAACCGGCCGCGCAGGCCGGCCTCGCTCAGGTCGGTGGTCCGACCGCGGAACACCGAGCCCGTGGCCGGTTCGGTCATCTGCAGCTTCAGCCGCAGGGGCGCCCGGACGGCGTCGCGCCGGTTGCCCCGCTCCGCGGAACCCGCGGGCAGCAGCTGCCACCGCACACCGGTGCGGACCGGCCAGCGCAGCGCCAGGCGGGCCGGCACGGTGTGCACGCCCCCGGGTGCCGACCAGTACAGCCGCAGCGGTTCGGTCTGCGCCGGCTCGAACGGCAGCTCGACGACGACCGCGCCCCGGTGCAGCTGCACCACGTGGCCGGTGAGGATCTCCGCACCGGCCACGACGTCGACGGGCGCGCCGGTCACCGGCAGCTCCACCGCCACGCTCCACCTCCCTGTGGGGCACGTGTGCGTTCCCCGTCGACCTGGTGATCGGCCGGGCAGGGCCTGCCGAACAGTCCCCGGGCGGGTGATCACCCGCCCGGGTCAGTCCCGGAGCGCGACCAGCGCGGCGGGCACCTCGGCCGGGGTGGTGACGACGACCGCCGCACCGGCCTGGACCAGCTCCCCCGGCCGGGCCGGGCCCCACCCGGCGCCGACGCAGGGCACCCCGTGCACCCGGGCCCCGACGACGTCCTGCGCGCGGTCGCCGACCAGCACCGGGCGGTCGCCGTCCGGGTGCCCGGCCAGCGCGAGCGCGACGACCTGCTGCTTGTGCCGCACGCGTCCGTCCATGGACGCCCCGTGGACGCCGTCGACCGCGTCGGCCAGGCCGACGTGCTCGAGGACCCGGCGGGCGAACTCCACCGGCTTGGAGGTGGCGACGGCCAGCAACTGGCCGTCGGCGCGCAGCCGCGCCAGGAGCTCGGCGACGCCCGGGTAGACGGGCGCGTCGAACATCGCGCCCGCCGTGTAGTGCGCCCGGTAGGCGGCCACGGCGCGGTCGACGTCCACCGGGCCCAGCCCCAGGACGGTGGCGAAGCCGTCCTGCAGCGGCGGCCCGACCATGGCGGTGAGCTGCTCGGGCGTCGGCGCCGGCACCCCCAGCTCGGCTGCGGCGAACCGGATGGAGGCGTGGATACCCGGCGCGGAGTCCACCAGCGTCCCGTCGAGGTCCAGGAGCGTCAGGGGCCTCATCCCGCGCGGCCCCCCACCCACCGCAGGGCCTCCTCCACCGACGCGACCACCGGCACCCCGGGGGGCAGCGGCGGTCGACGCACCAGCACCACCGGGATGCCCAGCTCGCGGGCGGCGACCAGCTTGGCCGCGGTCATGGGCCCTCCCGAGTCCTTGCTCACGACGACGTCGACCGCATGCTCCCGCATGAGCGCCAGCTCGTCCTCCACGGCGAACGGGCCGCGGGCCAGCAGCAGCACCGCTCCGGCCGGCAGCGGGTCGGTCGGCGGGTCGACGCAGCGCACCAGCACCCGGCCCGGCAGCCCGGCGAACGCACCGACGCCCTGCCGGCCGGTGGTCAGGAGGACCGTGCCGTGCACCATCCCGGCGGCCTGCGCCAGGGAGTCCGCCCACCGCCAGTCGTCACCGGGGCCCGCCGTCCAGCCCGGCCGCTGCAGGCGCAGCAACCGGGTGCCGGTGGCCGCGCACGCCGCGACGGCGTGGGCGGTCATGCCGGCGGCGAAGGGGTGGGTGGCGTCGACGACGACGTCGGGTCGGTGCTCGCGCAGCCACGCGCCGAGCCCGTCCACCCCGCCGAAGCCACCGACCCGCACCTCGCCGGCGGGCAGCTGCGGGTCGGCCAGCCGCCCGGCCAGCGACGACACGACCTCGACGCCGTCGGCCACCAGCGCCGCGGCCAGCTGACGGGCCTCCCCGGTGCCGCCCAGCAGCAGGATCATCGACAGCGGGTCGTGGAGTACAGGTGGCTGTCGGGGAAGGCCGCCGCGGTCAGCACCGGCCCGACCACGACCACCGCCGTCCGGACGACGCCCGCCGCGGCGACCTGGTCGGCGATGTCGGCCAGCGTGCCGCGCAGCACCAGCTCGTCGGCGCGGGAGGCCCGGGCGACCACCGCGACCGGGCCGTCGGGGCCGTAGTGCTCGGCCAGCTGCGGGGCCAGCTCGGCGATGCGCTGCACGGCCAGGTGCAGCACGAGGGTGGCGCCGGTGGCGGCGTAGGCGGCGAGCTCCTCCCCCGGCGGCATCGGCGTGGAGCGGGCCGAGGTGCGGGTGAGCACGACCGTCTGGCCGACCCCGGGCACGGTGAGCTCGCGCTTCAGCGTCGCCGCGGCGGCGGCGAACGCGGGCACGCCGGGGACCACGTCGTAGGGCACCCCGGCCGCGTCGAGCCGGCGCATCTGCTCGGCCACCGCGCTGTACACCGACGGGTCGCCGGAGTGCAGCCGGGCGACGTCGTGGCCGGCGGCGTGCGCGCCGACCAGCTCTGCGGTGATGGCGTCGAGGTCGAGGTCGGCGGTGTCGACCAGCCGGGCGTCCGGGCGCGCGGTGTCCAGCAGCTCGCGCGGCACGAGCGCCCCCGCGTACAGCACGACGGGCGCCGACGCGATCAAACGCGCCCCCCGCAGGGTCATGAGGTCGGCGGCCCCGGGTCCGGCCCCGATGAAGTGGACGGTCACCGCGTGCCGCTCCAGATGGTCACGGGCATGGCCGCCCTCCAGCCGAGGAAGCCGCCGACGGGTTCGGCGCGCTGCACGGCCAGCCGGACCATCGCCCCGCCGTACCGGGACTGCCAGTCGGCCAGCACGGCCTCGCTCTGCACGGTCACCGCGTTCACCACGAGCCGGCCGCCGGGGGCCAGGGCGTCCCAGCAGGCGTCGAGCAGCAGCGGCGTGGTGGCCCCGCCGCCCACGAACACCGCGTCGGGCGCGGGCAGCCCGGCCAGCGCCTCGGGCGCCCGGCCGTGCACCACCTGCAGGCCGGGCACGCCCAGGGCGGCCGCGTTGCGGGTGATGCGGGCGGCCCGCTCGGCGACGGGTTCGACCGCGACCGCCCGGGACGACGGGTGCACCCGCATCCACTCGATCCCGATCGAGCCCGAGCCGGCGCCGACGTCCCACAGCACCTGGCCGGGCACCGGGGCGAGCCGGGCCAGCGTCACCGCGCGCACCTCGCTCTTGGTCAGCTGACCGTCGTGCTCGAAGGCGTCGTCGGGCAACCCGGGGGTGGTGGGCAGCAGCGCGGAACCCCGGCACTCGACCGCGGTGACGACCAGCGGGTGGGTGCGGTCGGCCCAGGCGGCCGCCGTCCCGGTGGTCATCGCCTCCTCCGGACCGCCGAGCGCGGCGAGGACGGTGACCACCGACTCCCCGTAGCCCCGCGCGGTGAGCAGCGCGGCGACGGCGGCCGGGGTGCCGCCGTCCGACCCCAGGACCAGCAACCGGCGGCCCGGGTGCACGTGCGGGTGCAGCAGCTCGACCGGGCGGCCGACCAGCGACACGACCTGCGTGTCCTCGACGGCCCAGCCCAGCCGGGCGCAGGCCAGCGAGACCGACGACGGGGCGGGCAGCACCCGCACGGCGTCGGCGCCGAGCTCGCGCGCCAGCGTGGTGCCGATGCCCGACAGCATCGGGTCCCCCGACGCGAGGACGACGACCGCGCGGCCCGCCAGCTCCGCGAACAGCCCGGGGATCGCCGGCACGAGCGGCGACGGCCAGGGTCGGCGCTCGGCGACGCCACCCGGCACGAGGTCGAGCTGGCGGGCGCTGCCGACCAGCACGTCGGCGCCCTCGACGGCGGCGCGGGAGAGCGGTGGCAACCCGTCCCACCCGTCGGCGCCGACGCCCACCACGACGACGCGGGGGCCGGTCACGCGGGGAGGTCCCCCTGCGGGCCCGCGGCCTCGGCCAGCAGCTGCTCGCGCAGCTCGGCGGGCAGCCGGTCGACGTAGACGGTGCCGTCGAGGTGGTCGACCTCGTGCTGCAGGCAGCGTGCGGCCATGCCGGTGGCCTCGATGGAGGTGGGGTCGCCGTGCGCGTCGACGCCGTCGACCCGGGCGCGGAAGGCGCGGTCGAGCTCGGCGTAGGGCCCGGGCACCGAGAGACAGCCCTCCTCGGTGCGCTCGACCTCGGGCTCGTCGTCCAGCGGCTCGAGGATCGTCAGGACCGGGTTGCAGACGTAGCCGACGACGTCGTTCCCCTGCGCGTCGGGGCAGTCGATGACGAACACCCGGGCGTCGACGCCGATCTGGTTGGCGGCCAGGCCCACGCCGTCGGCGGCCTGCATCGAGGCGAACATGTCCAGCACCAGGTGCCGCAGGTCGCGGTCGAAGGTGGTCACGTCGGCGCAGCGTCGGTGCAGCACCGGGTTGGTGCCGTAGGTGACGATCGGCCGGGCGACGCCGTCGTAACGGCCGGGCAAGCGCATGGGCGCTGATCGTAGTTGGCACCATGGCCGGTCGTGGACGTCGCCGGAGCCGCCGGGATCGCGCTGGGTGCCGCCGCCGACCTGGCGTTCGGCGACCCGCGCCGCGGGCACCCGGTCGCCGGGTTCGGCCGGGCGGCCGCCGCCCTCGAGCGGGTCACCTGGCGCGACTCCCGGACGGCGGGGGCCCTGCACTGGGCGGCGCTGGTGCTGCCGCTGGCCGCGGTCCCCACCCCCCGCCACCCCCTCGCCCGGACGGCGGCCACCGCACTGGCCACCTGGGCGGTGCTCGGCGGCACCTCGCTGGGCCGCGCCGGGACCCGCATGGCCGAGCTGCTCGACGACCTGCCGGCCGCCCGCGCCCACCTGCCGACGCTGGCCGGGCGCGACCCGTCGACCCTGGGCGAGGCCGAGCTGGTGCGGGCGACGGTGGAGTCGGTCGCCGAGAACACCTCCGACGCCGCGGTGGCGCCGCTGGTGTGGGGCGCGGTGGCCGGGGTGCCGGGGCTGCTGGCCTACCGCGCGGTGAACACCCTCGACGCGATGGTCGGGTACCGGTCGCCCCGCTACGCCCGCTTCGGCTGGGCGTCGGCCCGGGCCGACGACGTCGCCAACTGGGTGCCCGCCCGGCTCACCGCCGCGCTGACCGTGGCCGTCGCGCCGCTGGTGGGCGGGTCGGCGTCCGGCGCCCGGCGGACCTGGCGGCGGGACGGCGGCGCCCACCCCAGCCCCAACTCCGGGCGCTGCGAGGCGGCCGCCGCCGGCGCCCTGGGCCTGCAGTTGGGCGGGACGAACGTCTACGGCAGCCGCGTGGAGCACCGCCCGACGATGGGCGAGGGCCGGGCCCCCGAGCGCGCCGACGTCGACCGGGCGGTCGCCCTCTCGCGCGCGGTGTGGACGGCGGCTGCCGCCCTCGCGGTCACCGCCCGCCTCCTGCGCCGCTGAGCCCCGCGCCTGGGCGTGGATCATGCTCCGGCCCGGCGTAGATCAGCTGGGTTCAGCCACGGCCCCCCTGGCTCACCGACGCCGGTGAGCCACGACGGCCACTGGTGAACCCAGCTGATCCACACCCGACCAGGGGGCGTCAGCGGGCCGCGTGGGGGACGAACGCCGGGGCGGGGTCGCGCGGGGCCGGTTCGCGCGCAGCGGGCTCGCGGGTGGGCACGGGGGCGGTTCGGTGGACGACGCCGCGCGGCTGCGGCCACGCCTGGGCCGGCCCCGGGTGGCTGCGCGGCGGGTCGGCCGGACCGCGCCCACCCCGGACGGCGATCACCAGCGTGGTCACCGACAGGGCGCCGCAGCCGAGCAGGAACAGCAGGACGAGAACTCCACCTGTGGTCATGGACCCACGATGACCCACGAAGGACTGGTCACAGGCGGTCCACTCCGGCATGGTGGACCCATGCCAATCACCGCCGAGCAGTCCACCCGGGTGCACGAGCTCGCCGCCCTGCTCGGTGACCCGGCCGGCCACCCCGGCCCGCGGTACGCCGCGCTGGCCACCCGGGTGCAGGAGCTGCTCAGCACGGGCGCCCTCCCGGTCGGCACCCGGCTGCCGGCCGAGCGCGAGCTGGCCGAGGCCCTCGGCGTCAGCCGGGTCACCGTCGCCAGTGCCTACCGCGCGCTGCGCGAGGAGGGCTACGCGCGCACCCGGCACGGCTCGGGCACGGTCACCGAGCTGCCCCGCACCCCGGTCGTGGAGTGGCCGCTGCCGCGCGACGCCGACGGGGTCATCAACCTCGCGCACGCCGCTCCCCCTGCCTCGGCGCACCTGCTGCCGGCCTACACCCGTGCGCTCGAGCTGCTGCCCGGTGCGCTGACCGACTCCGGCTACCACCCCGACGGCCTGCCGGCGCTGCGCCAGGCGGTCGCCGACCGGTTCACCGCCCGCGGGCTGCCCACCGACGCCGACCAGGTCGTGGTCACCGCCGGGGTGATGGACGCCGTCGGGCTGGTCACCGGCGCGCTGCTCTCCCCCGGCGACCGGGTGCTGGTCGAGCACCCCACCTACCCGGGTGCGATCAAGCTCCTCGACGACCTCGGCGCCCAACCGGTGCCGGTGCCCGTCGACCCGGCCGACCCCGACGCGCTGGTGCAGGCCGCGCACGCCGCGGCCCGGCAGAGCGCGCCACGGATGGCCTACCTGATGCCCGACCACTCCAACCCGACCGGCGCGACGCTCTCGGCCACCGCCCGCCGCCGGCTGGCCGCCACGCTCTGGCAGCAGGGCACGGTGACCCTCGTCGACGAGGTGACCAGCGGTCTGCAGCTCGACGACGACGCCGACGACCCGCCGCCGTTCGCCGCCGGGGTGCCCGACACCGCCACCATCACCGTCGGGGGGCTGTCCAAGTCGGTGTGGGGCGGGCTGCGGGTGGGCTGGTTGCGCACCGACGCAGCGCTCGCCGCCCGGCTGGCCGACACCTACGCCCAGCGGCAGCTCACCGTCGGCGTGCTCGACCAGCTCACCGCCACCTTCCTGGTCGCCGACCTGCCCCGGGTGCTGGCCGACCGTCGCGCCGAGCTGCGGGCCGCCCGCGACGTCCTCACCGCCTCGCTGGCCCAGCAGCTGCCCGACTGGACGCCCTACCCGGCCACCGGCGGGCTGGCCCTGTGGTGCCGGCTGCCGGCCGGCCTGAGCTCGGCCGCGGTGGCCCGGGCGGCGCTGGTCGAGGGCGTGCGGGTGGCCGAGGGCCGGGCCTTCGGCACCGGCGCGGCGTTCGACGACCACCTCCGACTGCCCTTCACCCGGCCGGCCGGCGAGGTGCGCGCCGCCCTCGACGTCCTGGCCCGGGTGTCGGGTCCGTTGCGCGGCCGGGGTGACCGGGACCCGTCGGCGTCCCTGCGCGCCGTCTGAGCTTCACCCAGGGCGGGCCGACGGCGCCGACCATTCGACTTTACGGTACGAACTAGTCCATCACCCCGCGCTCGAAGGACTCCCTCAGCTGCGCAACAGGTGTTTCACTCCCGCGCATGCCTCGGGGGGGTCGTCGTTCGTCGGCGCGCGTTTGGATTGTCACGGCGACAGCATCAGCGGCCCTCGTGGTCGGCGGGTTGCTGGTGGCTCCCACGCCGTCGGCCGCAGCGATGACCGACTACGCCGCGGTCGTGCAGGAGGACGACCCGGTCGCGCACTTCCGCATGTCCGACGCCGGGGACCGGGCAACCGACTCCAAGGGCAACGGGAACGATGGCACGTTCGCCGCCGATGCGGTGCACGGCACCCCCGGCGCTCTTCTGGGTGACCCAGACAGCAGCACGGGGTTCGGTGGCACGTCGCCGTTGCTGACCGTCCCGACGAGCGGCCTCCCCGCGAGCGACGAGTCCCAGACCGTCGAGTTGTGGGTCAAGGGGTCCTTCGCGCCGGACAGCATCTGCCCGAGCGCCCCGTTCCTGGACGTCGCCGGGCTCACCCTCGCGGTCGACAACGGATGCATCGGGTCCGGCGCACTGCGCCTCACCAGCCCCGCGGGCCAGGTCGTCGCCGCGGACGGCCAACTCGGCACGCTCTCCGACGACGAATGGCACCAGATCGCGTACACCTTCGATGCGCCCACCGGGACTGCTCGTCTCTTCGTCGATGCTCGTCAGGTCGCGGCGGCCGAGGCCGATCTGGGTCCGCGAACCAGACCCGATCTCGCCGTCACCTCGTTCTGGCGCGTGGATGAGTTGGCCGTCTACCCGTCCGCCCTGGCAGCAGACAGGCTCGCCTCCCACTTCACCGCCGCCCTGGGCGTGGCAACCGCGTGCCCCACTGCCACGTCGGACGCCTACCGGTCGAGCGTCCTCGAGGACCGACCGGACCGTTACTACCCCCTCGACGAACCCAGCGGTTCCCGAGTCGCGGTAGATGCATCGGACAGCTGCCACAACGGCGCCCGCACAGCGGATGCCACGAACATCCCGGGTGCCACGGGGGCTGGCCGTTCGGGGCTCCAGGCCGACCCCGCGTCCGGCGCCCTGACCGCGTCGACGGACGGACTCCCGGGGCGCGGAGAATCGCAGACCGTCGAGATGTGGGTCCAGGGCACCATCCCGCCGGGGACCATCTGCCCCACCGCCACCTACCTGGACTACGACGGCCTCGGGCTCACCGTCGACAACCCGTGCATCGGCGAAGCCGCGCTGCGTCTCTCGTCGGCCACCCAGGAAGTGATCCGCGCGAACGGGCAACTCGGTCGCCTCACCGACGGGGCGTGGCACCAGATCGCCTACAGCTACGACGCGCCCACCACGACGGCACGCCTGTTCGTCGACGGTGTCCAGGTCGCCGAGGCCATCACCAGGATGACCGGGTCATCCGTCGGGACCGGTCTCCGGAGCACCACGGCCGGGGCCATCGACGAGGTGGCCGTCTACTCGCGAGCCCTCGAGCCGGAGCGCATCGCCCGCCACTTCTCCGCCGGGCTCCTGGGTTCCGCCGCCTGCACCACCCCGAGCACCCCCTACGGCGCGAGCGTCATCAGCGACGGCCCTGTCCGCTACTACCCGCTGGACGAGGCCCCTGGCGCACGTGTCGCGGTCGACGCGTCGCCCACCTGCTTCGCCGGGGCACGCACCGTCACGTCGACCAGCATCCCCGGCGCCACGGGACCTGGGGCGTCGGGGCTGCTGGCCGACTCCAACGCCGAAGCGCTGTCGGCCTCCACGGCCGGGCTCCCGCAGCGGGGACAGTCGCAGACCGTCGAGTTCTGGGTCCAGGGCACCATCCCGGAGGGCAGCATCTGCCCCTACGCCTTCTTCCTCGACTTCGCCGGGCTCCACCTCAACGTGGACAACTCCTGCATCGGGGGCAGCGCCCTCGTGCTGACCACCACGACGCAACAGCTCATCCGCGCTGACGGTCAACTCGGCATCCTCACCGACGGAGCGTGGCACCAGGTCGCGTACACCTACGACGCCCCCACGACGACGATGCGGCTGTTCGTCGACGGAGCCCAGGTGGCGGAGTCGATCAGCCCCGTGCCCGGGTCCTCGACCGGGACCGGACTGCGAAGCACCACGGCCGGCGCGATCGACGAGCTGGCTGTCTACCCCACCGCCCTCGCCCCGGAACGCATCGCCGCCCACTTCGCGCGGGGCCTCACGCCGACCGGGAGCGTCGTCCGCGGCACGGTGCAGTTCGACGGCGGGGTCCCGGGGTCGACCGTCCAGGCGTGCGATCCGGCGAACGTCTGCCGGACGACGACGACGGGGGCCAACGGGACGTTCACGTTGGCGCTCGACGCCGGCCCGTACCGGGTCACGGCGTTCCCTCCCTCGAGCGGGTACGCGAGCGAGGCCGACAGCGGCGAGACCTCGCTCGTCGTGCCGGACGACGGACGCCTCATCCCGCTCACGGTGAACCTCACCGCGGCAGAACTGCCCGACGGCAGCTTCATCGAAACCCCCGACGGCGACGTGACCGGCAGCCCGGTCGTGAACTGGGCCCAACCCACCGTCTTCCACACGAAGGGGTGCGCGCAGGGGTCCGGGATCCTCACCGTCCGCGAGACCGGGTCCGGGCAGACCCGATCAGTTCCCCTCACCGAGAACCCGCGAGGTTCGGGCGCGTACGAGGGCCAGATCCCGGCGCTGCACCCGTTGCACGGGTCGGCCGACGTGAGCTACTCCATCTCGTGCCCCAACAGCTCTGCTCCGAGACTCGTGCCCGGAGGAGGACCGGACACCGGTGGTACCCCGGTCACCTTCCGCGTGGCGACCGACTCGCCCGTCGTGCGTGTCGAGTTCGCCGGGGTCCCGGGCACCGACCTCCGGCGTGACGGGTCGGCGTACACCGTCACCAGCCCTGCAGGACGTGGCGACGCGGGTGTCGTCGGGATCCTCGCCGACGGGTCGCGCGTCCCCCTGGGCACCTTCACCTTCATGGCTCCGCCACGCGTGAGCCCGACGGACTGCACGACCGACGGCTTGGTGACGGTCAACGGGTCGGGGCTCGACGACCGGACCGTCGTCCTGTTCGGCACCGAGCCCGCCCGGATCGTCTCGGTCGACTCCCCGAGCCAGCTCACGGTCGCAGCTCCCTGCCCCGCGCTGACGCCGAGCACAGGACCGAGCACCGTCCCGGTGACCGTCGTGCCGCGCCGCGGGTACGGCGTGACGACCTCTGTGGTGACGGGGGGTGGTCACACCCCGCAGGGATGGGACTACAACGCGGGCATCGACGTGGACCCGATCCTCGACGCGATCGACATGACGGCCATCGCCGACAGCTTGATCCAGTTGAACTTCGACCTCGTCGACTGCGGCGCAGGAGACGTCGCCTGCAAGGTGACCGCTTCTAGGGCCTTCGGTCTGACCTTGGTGGCCGCTGGGCTGGACAAGGCAACCGACGCCGTCTCCGAGATTCCCGGGAACTTCACGGAATCGCAGAAGTTCAGATTGATGCTCCTGAAAGCCATGATGGCCTATGCCCAGATCGGCATTCTCCTCGCATTCAATCCTGTGGCCGCGGCCGCCATCATCACCGCCGCTTCCCTAGGACTTTTCCTAGCCGTGGTGTGGACCGCGTACGGGGACGAGATCACCGGGCACTTCGGGATGCTGATCGACCCGAGCGGAACCGTCGTCGACGTCAACGGCACACCCGTCGCCGGTGCGGTCACGACCGTGCTGCGTCGCGATGCCGACGGCGTCTACGTCCCGCTCCCCGCGGACAGCCCGCTCATCGACCCCCACGTCAACCCGCAGACCACCGGGGCGGACGGCGCATTCGCATGGATGGTGGGCGCGGGCCTCTACGCCGTCGAGACCAGCTCGGACGAGTGCCTGGACCCGGACACCGGACGACCCGCCGTCGTACGGGGCGGTCCGTACGTCATCCCGCCTCCGGCGCTGAACATCATCCTGAGGCTGCCGTGCGAGATCTCGGCGCCGCCCACACCAACCGTCACCGGGGTGTCCCCCGGACTCACCACGGATGCACCTGGGATCCCGGTGACGCTCTCGGGTTCGGGTCTGGGTGGAGCGACGAAGGTGACGGTCGGAGGCCAGGACGTCGCCTTCGAGATCCTCTCGCCCTACACGATCACCTTCACCACGCCGCTCCTGTCGGGCGACTCCGACGTCGTCGTCACGACGCCCGGGGGCACGTCGGCCATCAACGAGACGTCGACCTTGCGCGTCATCCCCTCCAGCGAGCTGTTCCCCGCGCTGGCGCCGTCCACCACGACGCTCTCCTCCGAGAGCACTGCGTCGGGGGTGCGTCTCGTCGCATCGGTGACGTCCGACGACGGGACGCCCGAGGGCCGGGTCGTCTTCCTCGACGGCGATGACGAGTTGGGCAGCAGTCAGCTGGTCGACGGACGTGCGGAGATCACCGTGCCGGCCGCGCCGTCGACCGTCGTCGCCCGGTACTCGGGGAGCTCACGCCACCTCTCGTCGTCCGACGAGGCGGGCGTCGGCACGCCCAGCAGCGGCACGACGACGCCGGTTCCCACCACTACGTCGACCGCCGCCCCGTCGACCACGTCCGCTTCGACAACGCCCCCGACGACCACGGCCCCGACCACCAGCGACGTCAGCACCGCACCCGGCCTGAGCACCGCGACGACCAGCGGTCCGTCCTCGACTCCGCCGGCCACAGGGTCGAGTCCGACGACCACGGCCGGCGGAAGCTCCCCGACCACCGGCGGTGCAACCGCGGGCGGCTCCAGCCCCGGCGCCCCTGCAAGCACACCGGCAGCCACCAGCTCACCCGGGGCCGATCCTGGTGGCACGGCGTCGAGCGCTGCTGGCGCACCACGGTCAACGACGTCCCCGGACACGAGCGCGGGGCACCACCTGGCCACCACGGGAACGCCGGTCGGGGCCCTCGCGCTGCTCAGCGCAGTGCTCCTGGGGATGGGGGCCATCGCCGGCCTCGTTTCGCGTGGCGGCCGCCCTCGTCGCACCGTGGCCCGCGCGGGGCCATCGCGAAGGCGGGCACCGCGTCGGGGATGATGCCCCGGTCACCCGGAACCTGTCGTCGGGGGCGGGACGGAAGGACTGATCGGCCGGTGTTCTACTTCCTCGCCAGGTTCGTGCTGCGGCCGCTGTTCATCCTCATGTGCCGGCCGACGGTGGTCGGCGCCGAGCGCGTGCCCCGCAGCGGCCCGGTCCTGCTGGCCAGCAACCACCTGTCGTTCATCGACTCGATCGCGATCCCGCTCATGGCGCCGCGCAAGGTGGGCTACCTCGCCAAGGCCGAGTACTTCACCGGCAGCGGCCTCAAGGGCTGGCTCACCAAGACGGTGTTCACCGCCCTGGGTGCCCGCCCGGTCGAGCGCGACTCGCAGCGCGCTGCGCAGGCGGCGCTGGACACCGTGCTGGACGCGCTGAACGAGGGCGAGGCCTTCGGCATCTACCCCGAGGGCACCCGCTCGCGCGACGGCAAGCTGGCCCGCGGCAAGACCGGGGTCGCCTGGCTGGCGCTGACCGCCGACTGCCCCGTCGTCCCGGTCGCGGTGCACGGCACCGACAAGGTCCAGCCGGTCGACGCCCCCTGGCCCCGCCCGGCCAAGGTGCACATCACCTTCGGCGAGCCGCTGACCTTCCCCGAGCAGCGCGGTCAGGCCCGCCGGGGCCCCGCCCGCCGGGTCGTCACCGACCGGGTCATGGAGGCCATCCACGGCCTGTCGGGCCAGGAGAAGTCCGGCTGGTGAGCGGCGCGCTGCTGGTCGCCGGCACCACGTCGGACGCCGGCAAGTCGGTCGTCACCGCCGGCATCTGCCGCTGGCTGGTGCGCCAGGGCGTGTCCGTGGCGCCGTTCAAGGCGCAGAACATGAGCAACAACTCGGGCGTCACGGTCGACGGCGCCGAGATCGGTCGGGCCCAGGTGTTCCAGGCCGCGGCCGCGCGGGTCGAGCCCGAGGCCGCGATGAACCCGGTGCTGCTCAAGCCCGGCGGCGAGCGCTCCAGCCAGGTCGTGGTCCTCGGCAAGGCCGTCACCGACGTGACGGCGATGAGCTACCGGGGGCTGAAGGCCCAGCTGTTCGAGCAGGTCATGGCGTCGCTGGCCGAGCTGCGCCGCCGGTTCGACGTCGTGGTCTGCGAGGGCGCGGGTTCCCCCACCGAGATCAACCTGCGCGACACCGACATCGCGAACATGGGCCTGGCCACCGCGGCGCAGCTGCCGGTGGTGGTGGTCGGCGACATCGACCGCGGCGGGGTGTTCCCGGCGCTCTACGGCACGGTCGCGCTCATGCCACCGGGCGACCAGGCGCTGGTGGCCGGGTTCCTGGTCAACAAGTTCCGCGGCGACCCCCGGCTGCTGGCCCCCGGCCTCGACCAGCTGCGGGACCTCACCGGCCGGCCCACCCTCGGCGTCCTGCCCTGGGTGCCCGGGCTCTGGCTGGACGTCGAGGACTCCCTCGACCTGGACGGCGACCGCGGCCCGGCACTCCCCCCGGTGGGCGAGGACGTGCTGCGGGTCTCGGTGGTCCGCTTCCCCCGGTTGTCCAACTTCACCGACCTGGACGCGCTGGCCGCCGAGCCCGGCGTCCTGGTGCGGTACGCGACCACCCCCGCCGAGCTCGCCGACGCCGACCTCGTGGTGCTGCCCGGGACCCGGGCCACCGTCTCGGACCTGGCCTGGCTGCGCGAGCGCGGGCTGGACACCGCGATCGCCCGGCGGGCCACCGAGGGCCGACCGGTGCTGGGCATCTGCGGCGGCCACCAGATGCTGGCCCGCACGATCACCGACGACGTCGAGTCCCGCGCCGGCTCGGTCGACGGTCTCGGCCTGCTGCCCACCGACGTGGTGTTCGCCCGGGAGAAGACCCTCGCCCGGCCCAGCGGCGCCTGGCGCGGCCACCCGGTGGCCGCCTACGAGATCCACCACGGGGTGGTCACCCCCGACGGCGGCGAGCCGTTCCTGGACGGCGTCCGGGTGGGCGCGGTCAGCGGGACGACGTGGCACGGCGCGCTGGAGAACGACGGGTTCCGCCGGGCCTTCCTGGACGACGTCGCCACCACTGCCGGACGCCGGTTCACCGTCGCCCCCGACACCGACTTCGCCGCGGTGCGCGAGGCGCGGCTGGACGCCCTGGGTGACCTGGTCACCGAGCACGCCGACACCGACGCGCTGTGGCGGCTCATCGAGCAGGGTGCGCCGGCCGGGTTGCCGCTGCTACCCCCGGGCGCCCCGGCCCCACCCCGATGATCACGGACCTGTGCGCGCGGCACGCCGGGCCCGGCTGTCCTGGGGTCCGTGATCGACGGCGAGCACGACGTGGCTGAGCTGCAGCGGTTCCTCGACGCCCAGGACGACGTGCGGGACGTCGTCCTCACCGAGCTGCGCGCCGGGCGCAAGCGCACGCACTGGATGTGGTTCGTCTTCCCGCAGCTCGACGGGCTGGGGTCCTCCCCCACCGCGCGCCGCTACGCGATCGCCGACCTCGCCGAGGCCCGCGCCTACCTGGCCCACCCGGTGCTGGGGCCCCGGCTGCGCGAGGCGTGCGACGTCCTGCTCGGGCTGACCGGCACGACGGCGTCGGCGGTGCTCGGGTACCCCGACGACCTCAAGCTGCGCTCGTCGATGACGCTCTTCGCGGCCGCCGACCCCGACGAGCCGCGGTTCCCCGCCGTCCTGGCGCAGTGGTACGACGGCCCGGACCCGCGGACGCTCGAGCTGCTGGGCTGAGGCCCGCGGCCGGGGTGGCCGCACGTCCCGCAGGGTGGCCGGCCTCGGCACGGGCCGGCCACCGTCGAGACGTGCGGCCACTCCCTCAGCCGTGCCGGCGGCGCCCCAGCAGCAGGGTGGCGCCGCCGGCGACCAGCAGCCCTGCGGCCAGGGCGACCCAGCCACCCAGCTCCGCGCCGGTCTGTGCCAGCGCCGCGGGACGGGGGCTGCCGGTCGTGGGCGTCCCGGCCGTGGGCGTCGTGACCACCGGCTTCGGTCCGGCGCCCGGGTGCGCACCCGGCGCCGGCTGCTGCACGCCCGGCTGGCCCGTACCCGGTTGCTCCGTGCCCGGGTGCTCCGTGCCCGGCTGCTCGGGGCAGGGGAAGGTGCCGGTCCGCAACGAGAAGCCGTCGGTGTCGGCGTCGTCGGCGTAGAAGGTGGCCCGGAACCCGTCGGCGCAGGTGGACCCACCGGCGATCGCGAACCCCTCGTTGGCCAGGCCCGGGTCGGCATCGGCCGGCGGGTCGAACACCGCGACCGGGGCGAAGGCACCGTCGTCCCCGATGTCGTAGAGCGCCGTCCGGCCGCCGCAGGCCTCGTCGCAGACGACCCACAGCGCCCCCAGGTCGGGGTCGAACTGCACATCGGCGACCAGCGCGAACGAGGTGGGGATGGTCGCGACGCGCGCGTAGGAGCCGTCGGTCGACAACGCGTAGGCGTACACGCTCGCCGTGCCCTCGACGCCGACGAAGAACAGGCCGTCGCCGTGGCCGGGGTAGCGCGCCGAGTCGTAGGGGGCGCCGGTGCGCTGGTCGACGAACCCGCGGCCGGTCAGGTGGCTGTCGGGGATCCAGGTGATGCCCTCGAGGCCGCCGTTGGCCGGCAGGCCCGGGAAGTCCGGCGCCAGGTTCCACTCCTGGGTGGCCGTGAGGGTGCCAGCGGTGCCGGTGGGCACGTACCGGAGGACGGCGGGGCGACTCACGCTGCTGGCCGCGTTGTTGCGCTCGCTGGAGACGTAGACCCCGCCGGCGCTGGAGCCGTTCGCCACGGTCACGCCCTCGGCGTCGACCACGCCGGGCTCGCCGCCGGGGTAGCCCAGGGTCCACTCGGCGTCGGGGGCCCAGCCACCGGCGGTGGGCACGATCCGGTAGAGCAGGCCGTCACCGTTCTGCACCGCCCACAGCGTCCCGGGGGCCTCCCAGTCCAGGCCGGACAGGTCGCCGCCGAAGGTGTCCGGGTCGTCGAGCGGGACCTCGTCGGGTCCGCCCGGCCACGGCTGGGGGTTGATGATCCCGGCGCACTCGTTGACCGCGCCCTTGGTCGGGGCCGTGGTGGTCTCGAACTCCCCGGTCACGTCGGGGCAGCGCCCGTAGGTGGTGGGTGCGTGCGAGGTCCAGGCGTAGGTGTCGACGACGGTGGTGCCGTCGGGCAGCAGCAGCGTCACCGCGTCGTCGCCGCCGAGACCGGAGAGGTCGACGGCCACGTGACCGGCGGGGGCGACGACCGTGCCGGCGGGCACCACCGTGCGGTTGCCGTCGGCGTCGGCGAGCACGTAGCCCGAGGCGTCGACGTCGGCCGCGCCGATCGAGGTGAGCTCGACCCAGTCACCGGGCGTGCCGCCGGAGGACTCGACCTCGTTGATACGCACCGGCGAGCCGCAGTCGTTCGGCTCGCCCTTGGTGGTGGTGGTCGTGGTGACCAGCTCCCCCGTGCCGTCGGGGCAGCGGCCGTAGCTGGTCAGCGCGTGCTGGGTCCAGGAGTAGCTCGCGACGAGGGCACCCGCGGTGTTGAACAACCGCGCGGAGTCGGCGTTGCCCAGCCCGAAGTCGAAGCCCGCCCGGGGCCCCTGCGCCTGGTCGACCACGAAGAACCCGCCGGCCTCGACCACCGAGCCGGCCGGGAGGGTGTACGGGGTCCGCGCGTCGTCGTCGTCCCGGAACGTGTAGCCGCTGATGTCGACGGCGGCGGCGCCGGTGTTGACCAGCTCCACCCAGTCGGTGTCGTCGCCGTTGGACTCGACCTCGTTGATCACCAGGTCGTTGGTCGCCGGCGGCGGCGGGGTCACCACCGGGGGGGGTGCAGTCGTTGACCGCGCCCGGGGTGGCGTTCGGCACGGCGAGGAACTCCCCGTCGCACAGGCTCCAGCTGCCCCCGGGGTCGACGGTCCAGGAGTAGGCGTCCAGCGCGGTCCCGTCGGCGGCGAACAACCGGGCCTGGTCGTCCTTGCCCAGGCCGAAGGTCGCCCCGGGCCACGGCCCGTCCTTCGTGGCGACGACGAGGAAGGCGCCGGGCGCCAGCACGGTGCCCGAGGGCACGGTGACGCCGTGGGTGTCGTCGTCGCGCAGCACCATCCCGGAGAGGTCCTCGTCGGTGGTGCCGGTGTTGACCAGCTCGACGGTGTCGGCGGCGACGTCGACCTCGTTGATGCGGATGCCGGTCGGGGCGGCCGACGCCGGGGAGGCACCGCCGAGCACGAGGACGGAGATGGTGCACGCCGCGGTGGCGAGCAACGCGACGGGGCGGGGCAGGGACGAGCGCACGGGCATCCGATCGCCGGGGAGCAGGGTCGCCGGACCGTGCCGGGGCGAGACGAGCGGGAGGTGAACGACAGGGAACGGACCAGCCGCTCTCCGTGACACACCGCGCCGGAGGTTCCGCAGGGCGACTGCGCGATGACGTCGCGTCAGCTGACGGCGGTGCGCACGTCGTCGGGCCAGGGCACCGGCACGCCGTCGCGGGTGGCCACGTAGGTCGACCGGACGACGCAGCACAGCCGCTCGCCCACCCGCACCTCGAAGGCCAGCGTGAGGCTGGTGCGGCCGAGCCTCTCGAGGTCGCACCGGACGTCGACCACGTCGCCCCAGACCGCCGAGGACGACCACTCCAGCGACGCGGCCTTGACCAACGGCTGCACCCCGCACACGCCGTCGGGGTCCCAGGTCAGCCCGACCGAGGGCCACCAGGCGTTCGACGCCTCGTCGGCCCAGACCAGGTAGTTCGCGTTGAACACCACCCGCTGGTCGTCGCACTCGCTGTACCGGACCGGCGCGCTCCAGGTGACTGACACGAGGGCCCACCGTAGGGGAGGCTGCAGGGATGGACGGCGCACTCGACCACTACCGAGCACCCAACGCCCGGGCGGTGGACAAGGTCATCGACCACGTCGACCACTTCTGCGCGCGGTTCATCGAGCTGTCGCCGTTCGCGACGTTGGCCACCGCCGACGCCGACGGGTTCCCCGACGTCTCGCCCCGCGGCGGCGTCCCCGGGTTCGTGCGGGTGCTCGACCGGCACACGCTGCTGCTGCCCGACCGCGAGGGCAACTACCGCCTGGACAGCCTGCACAACGTCGAGGTCAACCCGCGGGCGGCGCTGATGTTCGTCGTCCCGGGCATCGAGGAGACGCTGCGGGTCTACGGTCGCTGCCGGCTGGCCGCGGCAGCCGACCTCGCCGCCCACCTCGACCTCGTCGAGTTCGGCAAGCCGCCGCTGTCGGTGCTGCTCATGGACGTCGAGCGCGCCTACTTCCACTGCGCCAAGGCGATCATGCGCGCCAAGCTGTGGGACCCCGGCGCCCAGGTGCACCGCTCGGCGTTCCCGCCGATGGGCAAGGTCTGGCGCGAGCACACCGCGGCGGACTCCCCCGCCCAGCCCGACCACGAGATGCGTGCCGAGCTGGCGCAGGAGCTCTAGTCCGTGCGCCGCTCGTAGACCCCGACGACCTCGCCGCGGAAGTGGTCGGTGATGCCGGGGAAGGCAGCCATGACCTTGTCGTGGTCCCAGTCGTCGACCACGTGCACCTCGTGGTGGTTGTGCTCGAGCTCGCCCTGCGGGTAGTGGACGATCGGGATCGACATGTAGACCGCCCGCCCGGCGGCCTCGCCGGCCCGGCGCCAGAGGTCCTGGGCCTCCTCGACGGTCATGTGCTCGGCCACGTCACCGAGGACGACGACGTCGGCCGCCGGCAGCTCGGTGGTGCGGGCGTCACCCAGCAGCACCTCGTCGTACAGCTCGCGCAACCCGTACTTCTCGACGTAGGGCTCGAACACCTCCAGCGCCACCAGGCGCTGCGGCCGGGCGTCGGCGAGGAGCTTGGCGTAGGTGCCGGCCCCCGCCCCGACGTCGAGCACCGAGGCGGGCGCCAGGTCGGTGATCTTCTTGCGGGTCCAGTCCTTGCCCTCGGGCGAGCTGATCGGCACCCGAGGACGCTAACCGCGGACGCCGCGCGCCGCAGAACCGTCGGACCCCCGGGCCACGATGTGCGGCATGGCGCACACCTTCCAGGTCACGGTCGACTGCACCGACCCCCACGAGCTCGCCGACTGGTGGGCCGACGCACTGGGCTGGCAGCGCGAGCCCAGCGACGAGGCGTTCATCGAGCGCATGCTCGCCGCGGGGTACGCCCAGCCGTCCGACACCACCCGGCACCGGGGCGAGCTGGTCTGGGCCGAGGGGGCGGCGATCGTCCACCCCGGGGGCGGCATGCCGCGCATGCTGTTCCAGCGGGTGCCCGAGCCCAAGACGGTGAAGAACCGCGTGCACCTCGACGTCCGGGTGGGCGCCGAGGCCGTCGAGGCCGAGGTCGCCCGGTTGGTGGCGGCCGGGGCGCGCGAACTGCACCGGGCCAGCCAGGGGCCGCACAGCTGGGTGACCCTCGCCGACCCCGAGGGCAACGAGCTCTGCCTCAGCTGAGCTGACGGGTCACTCCCGCTCGAACTCCCGGGCGACCAGGCGGGCGGCGACGGCCTGCTCGTTGCGGGCCCGCTCGCGCTGCCGCTTGCGCACGTGCTCGGGCGCGCGCCCCCGGGCGTCCTCGACGAGCTGGTAGGAAGCCAGGTCGACCGCACGCACCCGCGAGGTGCCGAACAGGCCGGTGCTGGTTGCCGGGCGAACGGGCTCGGCACTGGTCATCCCGGCAGCCTCCTGGTCCGGGCGTCGCGCACGCCCTCGCACCATTGGATGTCCCAGCCGACCCGGGATCAACCCTGGGTGGGCACCGATCGCCCCGGCGGGCGACAGATCTCACGTCCGTCCCAGTTCCGGCGGCGTGTCGGCGCGACGCGCCGGGACGGCTACGGTCGCGGTCATGGCGAACGGGTGGAGGTCGGTGCTGTCCCGGGTGGCGAGCACGGTGGTGTCCACCGTGGCGCGGGAGGCCACCCGTACGGGATCGCCCCGTCGACGGTCCGCGACCGGGCAGGGACCGGCGTCCGAGCCGGTCCGTCGCGCGCCGCTGCCCCCGGCGGGGGCACCCAGCCGACGGTCCCCGGCGGGGGACTTCACCGGCCGGGCCGAGCTGTCCTACTCCCCGCGCGACGACGGGCGGCCCGACCCGGGGGAGATCGTGTGGGCCTGGGTGCCCTTCGAGGAGGGCGACGGCCGCGGCAAGGACCGCCCGGTGCTGGTCGCCGGGCGCGCCGACGGCGACCTCGTCGGGTTCATGCTCACCAGCAAGGACCACGACCGCGACGCCGCGGACGAGGCGCGGCACGGCCGGCACTGGGTCGACATCGGCACCGGCGCCTGGGACCGCCAGGGCCGCCCCAGCGAGGTGCGCGTCGACCGGGTGCTGCGGGTGGACCCCGCCGACGTCCGCCGGGAGGGAGCCGTGCTCGACCGCCGCCGCTTCGACCTGGTGGCCGCCGAGGCCCGCCGGGTGCTCGGCTGGTGACCCGGCCGCCGGTGCGGCAACCGGTGAGCCGGGCGTCGGTGCCGCAGCCGCCGCCGGCTCACCCGCCGCGGCGCAGCCAGCGGGAGACCAGCGGCGCGGTGAGCAGCATGACGAACAGCCGCAGCACCTGGACGGCGAGCACCACGGTGGTGTCGGCGCCGCTCTCGGTGGCCGTGGCCAGCACGGCGTAGAGCCCGCCCGGGGTGGTGGCCAGGTAGGCGGTGAGCGGGCTGACGTCGGCGGTGACGGCCAGGACGGCACCGAGGCCGGCGCAGGCCAGGACCAGTCCGACGATCAGGACCAGGGCGAACGGCAGGGCCCGGCCGACCACCCGCAGGCTGTCCCGGGTGAACGACAGGCCGACCTGCAGGCCGATCACCAGGAAGGCGGCGGCCTCGAGCAGCGCGGGGACGTCGGCGTCGCGGGAGAGGCCGCTCAGGTCGAGGGTGGCCGCCACCAGCATCGGGCCGAGCAACGAGGCCACCGGCAGCCGGGCCAGGCGCCCGAGGGGGATGCCGACGGCCACGCCCACCACGGTGAACAGCACGCCGGCCCAGGCGCCCGGGCCGGCGTCCACCGCTCCGCTCCCCTGGCCGCCGACCGCGCCGAACCCGACCGCCGCGACCACCGGCATGGTGACCACGATCAGCAGCACCCGCAGGTACTGGAGGACGGCGACCATCCGCGCGTCGGCGCCCAGCTCGCGGGCCATCACGGTGATCCCCGAGGCACCCCCGGCGACCATCGCGAAGGCGCCGGTCACCCGGCTCACCCCGGGCCGCAGCGCCATGAGCCGGCCGGCGAGGAGGCTGAGCAGCAGGGTGCCGACGGTCACCGCGAGCACCGGCAGCCAGTCGGCCGCCACGGCCCGCAGCGTCGACAAGGAGACCAGCGCACCGATCGAGACCCCGACGACGGCCTGCGCGCCGGTCATGCCCTGCCTGGGCAACGTCACCGGGCGGGCGACCAGCAGGGCGCGCCCGAGCCCGGTGGCGAGCCCCGCGAACAGCGCCGCGGAGGGCACACCCAGCCGGTCGAGCAGCACCGCGAGCGCGGCGGCGGCGACGAGCACCCCGACCAGGTCGAGGGTGCTCCGGCGGCTCATCGCCGCCCACTCTGCTCCTGCGGCCCCGGCCATGCGCCGGCGACACCGCCGAGCGCGTCACCGTCCCGGTCCCGACCGACCGGAGACCGGCCCGGGTGCGCAGACGATGACCGAGGATGGGCCTCGTGAGCCCGAGCCGCACCCGTCCCGCCGACGCCGCCTGGTCGCCCGCCGCGCCGGGGTGGCGGGTGCACGCCGAGACCGTGGCCATCGGCCGGGGCCACCAGGCCTGGGCCGACGCCAGCGCAGTGCTGGAGTGGGCGGTGAAGACCCGCAGCGGGTTCGCCGTCCGACCACCGGGCCGGGTGCGCGAGGGCGCCGATCTCGACCTGGTGGCCGCGGTCGGGCCGTTCCGCGTCCGGGAGCCAGTGCGGGTGGTCGCCGTCGTGGAGACCGACGCCCGTCGCGGCTTCGCCTACGCCACCCGACCAGGCCATCCTGTGACCGGCGAGGAAGCATTCGTCGTCCACCGGCAGGACGACGGTCAGGTCTGGTTGACCTTGCGGTCGCTGACCCGTCCCGGCAGCGGGTTGTGGCGTCCGGTCTACCCGCTCCTGCTGATCGCCCAACGGGTGTACCGGCGCCGCTACCGACGCGCGCTGGTCAGCCGCCCGTGATGCGGCGGAGCTCGGCGACGTGGGCGGTGAACGCAGCCCGGCCGACCGTGGTGAGCGACAGCGAGGTGCGCTGGCGGGAGGCGACGGTGGCCTTGCGCACCTGCACGTAGCCGGCGTCCTCGAGCTGCTTGACGTGCTTGGACAGCACCGAGTCGCTCACCCCCACCGCGTCGCGGACGGCGGCGAAGTCCATGACGTCGACGGCGGCGAGCAGGCCGCACACCTGCAACCGGGGCGGGGCGTGCACGACCTGGTCGAAGCGGGGCTCGACGGCGGTCACACGCCCTCCCGCAGCTCCCGCTGCCAGGCCCGGGTCCAGCGGTGGGTCAGCACCGCGATCGCGGCGCCGAGCACCGCACCGGCGGCGACGAACAGCCACGGCAGCGCGAGCGCGTAGGTCGGCACGAGGACGGCGAGCACGAACACCGCCCAGCCGGCCATCTGCTTCGGCGGGGTGTACACCCACACGCCGGTGCGGCTGCGGTAGGTCCGCACCAGCAGGGCGACGCCCACGCCGAAGACCAGCAGTGCCGCGCCGGTCACCGCGGCCGAGTCGACGGCGTTCGAGGCGACCAGCACGAACAGCAGCAAGCCCAGGGCCGGGCCGAACCAGCGCGGCGGGGCCACGCGGTCGGCGAGCGCGGCCCGGTCGGCATCCAGGGCGGCGAGATCGGCAGCGGCACGGTCGGCGGCGGCCCGCTCGCGGTCGGCGGTCACCGCCCGCTCCGCAGGTCGCGCTGGTAGGCCGTCGTCCACCGCCGACTGAGCAGGGCCGCGCCGACGCCGAGCAGCACCCCGGCCCCGACCATCGCGTACGGCACGTCGAGCAGGAACTCGGCCGCCAGCCCCACCACGAGCACGACCGCGCACGCGAGCCCCCACAGCCGGATGAGCGGCTTGGTCGACGGGCTGCCGTGGAACCCGCTCACCCACAGGCCGGTGTGCCTGCGGTAGGCCCGCACCAGCAGCCCGATGCCGAGGGCGAACACCGGGAGCGCGGCCACCGTCACCCAGGGGTAGCTGAAGGAGTAGGTGGCCAGGAAGCCGCCGACCAGCACGCCCAGCGCCGGGTCGTACCAGCCGGGCTGGCGCACCCGGTCGGCCAGCGCGGCGCGGTCCCCGTCGAGTGCGGCCAGCGCGGCCGCGGCGTCATCTCTTTCCATGTCGGAAAGTCTGTCTGCTCACTTTCCGATCTGTCAAGTCACTCGCCCGGGGTGGCCGGTGGTCGTGCACGGTGGCCGCCCGTCGCTCGGCTGGGCCAGCCTGCAGGATGTCCGGCCACCCCCCGGGCGTGGTCTCATTGGCGACGAACTGCGACGGCAGTGCAGGAAGCCGGTGGAACTCCGGCGCGGTCCCGCCACTGTCAGCCCTCCGGGGTGAGCCAGGAACTGCCGCCGTCGCCACCTGCCACCTCCGGGCGCGGACACCCGGGGAGAGGAACGCACACCCGTGGTCTACCCCTTCAGCGCCGTCGTCGGCATGGACGACATGCGGCTGGCCCTCCTGCTCAACGCCGTCTCCCCCGCCGTCGGCGGTGTGCTGGTGCGCGGCGAGAAGGGGACGGCGAAGTCGACGGCGGTGCGCGCGCTGGCCGCCGTCCTGCCGCCGGTGGACGTCGTCCCCGGGTGCCGGTTCGGCTGCGACCCGGCCGCCCCCGACCCGGCCTGCCCCGACGGCCCGCACCCCGCCGACGGGCCGTCGTCGCAGCGCCCGGCCCGCCTCGTCGAGCTGCCGGTGGGCGCCTCGGAGGACCGGCTGGTCGGCTCGCTGGACATCGAGCGCGCGCTCACCGAGGGCGTGAAGAGCTTCGAGCCCGGCTTGCTGGCCGCCGCGCACCGCGGCGTGCTCTACGTCGACGAGGTCAACCTGCTGCACGACCACCTCGTCGACCTGCTGCTCGACGCCGCCGCGCTGGGCCGGGCCTACGTCGAGCGCGAGGGCGTCTCGGTGCAGCACGCGGCCCGGTTCCTGCTGGTCGGCACGATGAACCCCGAGGAGGGCGAGCTCCGCCCGCAGCTGCTGGACCGCTTCGGGCTCACCGTCGAGGTGGCCGCGCCCCGCGACGCCGCGCTGCGCGCCGAGGTGGTGCGCCGCCGGTTCGCCGCCGACGCCGACCCGGCCGGCTTCGAGGCCGGGTGGGCCGACGAGGAGCGTTCGCTGGCCGCCCGGATCGCCGCCGCCCGCGCCCTGCTCCCCCGCGTGGTGCTCGGCGACGCCGCGCTGGGCCAGGTCACCGCCGTGTGCGCCGCCTTCGGCGTCGACGGCCTGCGCGCCGACATCGTCACCGCCCGCGCCGCCATCGCGCACGCCGCCTGGAGCGGCCGCGAGCAGGTGACCGAGGACGACGTCCGGGTGGCCGCGCGGCTGGCTCTCCCCCACCGCCGCCGGCGCAACCCCTTCGACGCCCCCGGCCTGGACGAGGAGACCCTGGAGCAGGCCCTCGACGACGCCCGCCCCGACCCGGACGACGACCCCACCCCGCCCGAGGGCCGCGGCAGGGACGACGACCCCACCGACGGCACCGCCAGCGACAGCACCCCCAGCGACGGCGCCCTCCGCGACGGCACGGGATCCTTTCCTGACCGGTCGGGCGCCGATCGATCGGGAGGGGATCCCTCGCCTCCCTCGGGCGAGGGCGAGGGCGAGCAGGCCGCCGACGACCAGCCGGCCGGCGCCGCACCCGAACGAGCGGCCGTCGCGCCCGACGCCGCCTTCCGGGCCCGGCGGCTGGAGGTCCCCGGCATCGGCGCGGGCGTGGCCGGCCGACGGTCCAGGGCACGCAGCGAGCGCGGGCGGGTCGTCGGCTCGACCCGCCCGACCGGCACGGTGACCCGCCTGCACCTGGTCGACACCGTGGTCGCCGCCGCCCCGCACCAGCGCGAGCGCGGCCGCACCGGCCCCGGGCTGCGGCTGGCCCGCACCGACCTGCGGCAGGCCGAGCTCGAGGGCCGCGAGGGCAACCTGGTGCTGTTCGTCCTCGACGCCTCGGGCTCGATGGGCTCGCGCACCCGGGTCGCCGCGGTGAAGGGCGCCGTCCTGTCGTTGCTCACCGACGCCTACCAGCGGCGGGACAAGGTCGGCCTGGTGACCTTCCGGGGTGCCGACGCCGAGCTGGCGCTGCCGCCCACCTGGTCGGTGGAGGCCGCCGCCGCGCGGTTGGCCGACCTGCCCACCGGCGGGCGCTCCCCCATCGCGGCCGGGCTGCTGCGGGCGCACGAGACCCTGCGCGTCGAGCGGGTGCGCGACCCGCGGCGCCGTCCGCTGCTGGTGGTGGTGACCGACGGCCGGGCGACCGGCGAGCGCGGCACCGACCACCTCGGCCAGGCGCACCGCGCCGCCGGGCTGCTGCAGGCGGCGGGCACCGCGTCGGTGGTCGTGGACTGCGAGTCCGGGTTCGTGAAGCTCGGGCTGGCGCACACCCTGGGGATGCACCTGGGTGGGCAGACCCTCCGACTGGAGGAACTGGGCGAGCTGGTGCAGAACGTGAAGGCGGCTGCCTGATGCCCCAGGGACAGGTCACCGCGGTGCCGGTCGACGGGCTGACCACCAAGCAGCGGCGCAACCGGCCGCTGCTGGCGGTGCACACCGGCACCATGAAGGGCAAGTCCACCGCCGCCTTCGGCATGGCGATGCGCGCGTGGAACCAGGGCTGGTCGATCGCGGTCTACCAGTTCGTCAAGAGCGCGAAGTGGAAGGTCGGCGAGGAGAACGTCATGGCCACCCTCGGCCGGCTGCACGCCGAGACCGGCGAGGGCGGACCCGTGGTCTGGCACAAGATGGGCTCGGGCTGGTCGTGGTCGCGCAAGCAGGGCGACGAGACCGACCACGCCGCCGACGCCGCCGAGGGCTGGGCGCAGATCAAGCGAGACCTGGCCGCCGAGGCGCACCGCTTCTACGTGCTCGACGAGTTCACCTACCCGATGAAGTGGGGCTGGGTCGACGTCGAGGACGTCGTCGAGACCATGCGCACCCGGCCGGGCAACCAGCACGTGGTGATCACCGGGCGCGACGCCCACCCGGCGCTGGTCGAGGCCGCCGACCTGGTCGTGGAGATGACCAAGGTCAAGCACCCGATGGACGCCGGCCAGAAGGGCCAGCGAGGCATCGAATGGTGACCGTCCCGCGCATCGTGCTGGCCGCGCCCTCGTCGTCGGCGGGCAAGACCTCCGTCGCCACCGGGTTGATCGCCGCGCTCACCGACCGCGGACTGGCCGTCTCGCCGCACAAGGTGGGCCCGGACTACATCGACCCGGGCTACCACTCCCTCGCCGCCGGGCGCCCCGGACGCAACCTGGACAACTGGCTGGTCGGCTCCGAGCGCATCGCCCCGCTGTTCCTGCACGGTGCCCGGGGCGCCGACGTCGCGGTGGTCGAGGGCGTCATGGGCCTGTTCGACGGCGCCAGCCACCCCTCGGTCGAGCCCGGTTTCGGCTCCACGGCGCACGTGGCCACCCAGCTGCAGGCCCCCGTCGTCCTGGTCGTGGACGCCAGCGCCCAGGCCCGCAGCGTCGCGGCCGTCGTCCACGGGTTCGCCACCTTTGACCCCACCGTCCGCCTCGGCGGGGTCATCCTCAACCGGGTGGGGTCCGACCGGCACGAGGCGATCCTGCGCGAGGCGCTGGGCTCGGCCGGGGTGCCGGTGCTCGGCGCGGTGCGCCGGATCGCCGACCTGGAGACGCCGTCCCGCCACCTGGGCCTGGTGCCCGCCGCCGAGCGGTCGGCCGAGGCGGTGCGGACGGTGCGCGCTCTGGGCGCCGTCGTCGGGTCGTCGGTCGACCTGGACGCCGTCCTGCGGCTGGCCCGCAGCGCCCCCGACTTCGACGCCGCGCCCTGGGACCCGGCCGCCGAGGTCGAGCGGACCGAGGGCCGGCCGGTCGTCGCCGTCGCCGGTGGACCCGCGTTCACCTTCGGCTACGCCGAGACCGCCGAGCTGCTGGCCGCCGCCGGAGCCGACGTCGTCACCGTCGACCCGCTGCGGGACCAGTCGCTGCCCCCCGGCACCGCGGGTCTGGTGGTGGGCGGCGGCTTCCCCGAGGTGCACGCGACCGCGCTGGCCGCCAACGTCGGCCTGCGGACGGCGATCGCCGAGCTGGCGGCCACGGGTGCGCCGATCGCGGCCGAGTGCGCCGGGCTGCTCTACCTCGCCAGCGCCCTGGACGGCGAACCGATGTGCGGGGTGCTCGACGCCGAGGCGGCGATGCACCCGCGGCTGACCCTGGGTTACCGGGCCGCCGTGGCCATGACCGACAGCGTGCTGGCCCCGGCCGGCACGCGGGTGCGCGGGCACGAGTTCCACCGCACCCGCACCAGCCCCGGCGCGGGGGCGACGCCGGCGTGGCAGTGGAGCGCCGACGGGCCCGAGGGGTTCGTGCAGGGCGGGGTGCACGCCTCCTACCTGCACCTGAACTGGGCCGGGTCGCCGCACATGGCGTCGCGGTTCGTGGCCACCGCCGCCCGCGCCCGCACCGGGGTCCCCTCGTGACCGGCACCCCCGCCCAGCCCGGATCAGAGGCCAGGGAGGCGGTCGAGGTGGTCGTCGGGGTGGGTGCACGGCCGGGGACGCCGGCCGACGAGGTCCTGGCCGCCGTCGACGCCGTCCTGCCGCCCGGGGCCCGGGTCACCGCCCTGGCCACCGTCGACCGCCGGGCCGCCGAACCCGGCCTGCAGGCCGCGGCCGCGAGCCGCGGGTGGACCCTGGTCGGGCTCGCGGTCGACCGGTTGGCGCAGGTGCCGGTGCCCACCGTCTCGGCCCGGGTGGCCGCGGCCCTCGGCACGCCGTCGGTCGCCGAGGCCGCCGCGCTGGTCGAGGGCGGCACGCTGGTCGCGCCGCGGACGGTGCACGGCCGGGTCACGGTCGCCGTCGCCGCCCGATGACGGCGCCGGGGCCCGACCTCCACCACCACGGGGACGTCGAGGCCGTCCCCGGCCTGGTCGACCTCGCGGTCAACGTGCGCGCCGGCACGCCCCCGCCCTGGCTGCGGGAGGTGCTGCACGCGGCGCTCGAGCGGTCCGCTGCCTACCCCGACCAGGCCCGCGCCCGGGCCGCGGTGGCCGCCGCGCACGGCCGGCCCGAGGACGAGGTGCTGCTCACCGCCGGGGCCGCCGAGGTGTTCACCCTCGTCGCCCGGGCCCTGCAGCCCCGGCGCGCGGTCGTCGTCCACCCGTCGTTCACCGAGCCCGAGGCCGCGCTGCGCGCGCACGGCCACGCGGTGCACCGGCACCTGCTCGTGCCGCCGTCCTACCTGCTCACCCCGCCGCCGGAGGACGCCGACCTCGTCGTGCTCGGCAACCCGACCAACCCGACCTCGGTGCTGCACCCGGCCGACGCCGTCGCCGCGCTGTGCCGGCCGGGCCGCACCGTGGTGCTCGACGAGGCGTTCGCCGACACCGACCCCGGGCAGCCGCAGTCGCTGGCCGGCCGGCGCGACCTGCCGGGCCTGCTCGTGGTGCGCAGCCTGACGAAGACGTGGGGGCTGGCGGGGTTGCGGGTCGGCTACGCCCTGGGTCCGCCCGACCTGGTCGCCGCGCTGGCCGCGCACCAACCGCACTGGGCCGTCTCCACCCCGGCGCTGGCGGCGCTGGAGGCCTGCGCGGGCGCCGACACCGACGGGTACGCCCGGGAGCTCGCCGACCACCGCGCCGCCCTGCTCGACCTGCTCCCGCCCGGCGTCACCCCCGTGGGCACGCCGCGCTCGTCGTTCGTGCTGCTCCGGGTCCCGGGCGCCGAGCGGGTGCGGCAGCGGCTGCGCGACGCCGGGTTCGCCGTCCGGCGCGGGGACACCTTCCCCGGCCTGGACCCCGACCACCTGCGGGTCGCCGTGCGCGACCCGGCCACCTCGGCCGCGTTCGCCGCAGCCCTGGCTGAGATCCTGGAGCGACCATGAGCCTGCTCGACGAGACCATCGCCGCCATCGCGCCCCGCGACGCCGGGGCCGAGCGGGCCGCCCGCGAGCGGCTGGACCGCATGACCAAGCCCCCGGGCTCGCTCGGCGTCCTGGAGGACGTCGCCGCCCAGCTGGCCGGCACCGCCGGGGTGTGCCCCGCACCGCTGCCCGCACCCGCCGCCGTCGCGGTGTTCGCCGGCGACCACGGCGTGCACGCCCAGGGCGTCACCCCGTGGCCGCAGGAGGTCACCGCGCAGATGGTGGCCAACTTCGCCGCCGGCGGGGCCGTGGTGAACGCCTTCGCCGCCTCGCTGGACGCCGACGTCGTGGTCGTGGACGTCGGGGTGGCGACGCCGTCGCACCCCGCCCCCGGCTTCCTCGACCGCAACGTCCGCCGCGGCACCGCCGACCTCGCCGAGGGCCCGGCCATGACCCTCGACGAGGCCCGCCGGGCCGTCGAGGTCGGCATCGAGGTGGCCACCGGGCTGGCCGCCGAGCACGGCTGCCTGGTCACCGGGGACATGGGCATCACCAACACCACCGCCTCGGCCGCGCTGGTCTGCGCGTTCACCGGGGCCTCGCCGGACGACGCCACCGGGCGCGGCACCGGGATCGACGACCCCACGCTGGCCCGCAAGGTGGCCGTCGTCGAGCGCGCCCTGGCCCGGCTGGACGGCGGCCGCGACCCGCTGACCGTGCTGGCCGAGCTGGGCGGGCTGGAGCACGCCGCCCTGGCCGGGTTCGTGCTCGGCGCGGCCGCCGCGCGGGTGCCGGTGGTGCTCGATGGCGTCATCGCCGGATCCGCGGCCCTGGTCGCCGCCGCGCTGTGCCCCGCCGCGCTCGAGCACTCCTTCGCCGGGCACGTGTCCGCCGAGCCCGGCCACGCCCTCGCGCTGCGCCACCTGGGCCTGCGCCCGCTGCTGGGCCTGGACCTGCGGCTCGGCGAGGGCACCGGCGCGCTGCTCGCCGTCCCGCTGGTCGCCGCCGCCGCGCGGGCGCTGGCCGACGTCGCCACCTTCGACGCCGCCGGCGTCACCGAGAAGGCCTGATGCCCGCCACCCCCGTCGACCCGGCGTCCGGGTCGGTCTACCCGATCGGTCTGCGGCTGACCGGCAAGCGCGTCGTCGTGGTCGGCGGCGGGCAGGTCGCCCACCGCCGGGTGGCCGGGCTGCTGGACGCGCACGCCGTCGTCACCGTGGTCAGCCCCGAGGTCACCCCGGCGCTCGAGGCGCTGGTGGGCCCCGGCTCGGTGACCTGGCTGCGCCGGCCCTACGCCCCCGGGGACCTCGCCGAGGCCTGGTACGCCGTGGCCGCCACCGACTCCCCCGCGGTGAACGCGGCGGTGGCCGCGGAGGCCGAGGAGCGGCGCATCTTCTGCGCCCGCGCCGACGACCGCTCCCGCTCCAGCGTGTGGACGCCGGCGGTGGGCCGGCAGGGCGACGTCGTGGTCAGCGTGCACGGCGGCGGCGACCCGCAGCGCGCCGTCGGCATCCGCGACGCCGTCCTCGCCGGGCTCACCGACGGCACCGTGCCCGACACCGTCGGGCGGCCCCGCGACGGGCGCGGCAGCGTCGTGCTGGTCGGCGGCGGCCCCGGCGACCCCGGTCTGATGACCGTGCGGGGCCGGCAGGCGCTGGCCACCGCCGACGTCGTGCTGGCCGACCACCTGGCTCCGCAGTCGCTGCTGTCCTCGCTGCCCCCGCACGTGGAGGTGGTCGACGCCTCGAAGCTGCCCCGCGGGCGGTCGATGGCCCAGGAGCAGATCAACGCCCTGCTGGTCGAGCACGCCCTGGCCGGGAAGCGGGTGGTGCGGTTGAAGGGCGGTGACCCGTTCGTCTTCGGCCGCGGCTTCGAGGAGCTCGAGGCCTGCACCGCCGCCGGGGTGCCGGTGGAGGTCGTGCCCGGCGTGACCAGCGCCATCGGCGTCCCCGGGCTGGCCGGTGTGCCGGTGACCCACCGCGGCATGACGCACGAGTTCGTCGTCGTCTCCGGGCACGTCCCGCCCGACCACCCGGCCTCGCTGGTCGACTGGCCGTCGGTGGGCCGGCTGCGCGGCACCCTGGTCGTCCTCATGGGCGTCGAGACCGCGCCGGCGATCGCGGCCGCGCTCGTCGAGCACGGCCGCCCCGCCGACACCCCGGTCGCCGTCGTCGTCGACGGCGCGAGCCCCGCCCAACGACTGTTCCGCACCACCCTGGCCGACCTCGGCGCGACGATCGCCGCGGAGGGTGTCCGGCCGCCGGCCGTCTGGGTGGTGGGGGACGTCGTCGGGCTCGGGGCCTGACCGGGACCTACACGACCGAGGCGAAGACCACCACGTTCTCGTCGCTGGCCCCGGCCGACTCGTCGTACTCGCCGCCGCACGTGACCAGCGCCACGTCGGCACCCTCGGGGTGCCCGTTGAGCGCGTCGGACAGGGCCGACGTCGACTTGTCCAGCCCGGTCAGCGGCGCCTCGATGACCTGCAGCTGCAGCTGCGCCCCGTCCGCGTCGGTGAGGACGACGGCATCGCCCACCTGCAGGTCGCCCAGCCGGTCGAAGACCCCGGGGGCGTCCCCCGGGACGTCGTGGCCGAGCACCACGGCCATCTGACCCGACCCCGGCTGGGGCCCGTCGGACCACCACGAGGTCGCGGCCATGTCCTCGGGCACGCCGTAGCCGGCGACCTGCTGGCCGGTGAAGGGGTTGGTGTACTCCACCGTGCCGCGCTGCTCGACCGGGGCCTCGACCCCGATCGCCGGCACGCTGAGCGCAGCGGGCACGAGCGGGGTCTCGGCGGTGGAGGTGGCCGGCACGGGGTCGGCGTCGCTGCCGCCCCCGTAGCCGTAGAAGAGGCCGCCGCCCAGCAGGACGGCGAGCGTCAGCAGGACGACCAGGCCCGAGGAGGACCCGGTGCCGCGGTCAGCCGGCGACGCCACGGCGGGCCCGCAGCCACAGCGCACCACCGCCGGTGGCCATCCCCAGGGCACCCAGGCCCACCAGGGCCTCGACACCCCAGCCATCGTCGGCGGGGTCCCCGCCGGTGGGCGCGTAGCCGGGGTAGGCGACGGGGTGGGCCGGCGCGGGGCTGGTGGTGACCGGGGCGGGGGTGGTCACCGGCGCGGCCGGCTGCGGCTCCGGCGTGGTCGGCTGGACGGCCGGCGCGGGGACCAGCGCGGCCAAGCACTTCGCGAAGTCGAGGACCACCTGCACCGTCTCCGTGACGCCGTCGACGATGACCTGGACGGCCATGGTCAGCGATTCCTGGCCGTTCTCGAACAGGTCGGCGATCGCCTCGGGGCTGAGGTCGAGCAGGTCCAGCAGCTGCGCCTGGGTGATCGGGATGGTCGTCGTGGCCGAGCCGTCGGCAGCCACCGCCGTCTCGGTCGAACCACCGCCCAGCAGACCGATGAGCGCCTCCGTCAACCCGCTCGCGAGGCCCGTGACCGACACCTGGATCCCGGTGACCAGGCCCTGCACGCACGCCGCGCCGCCCGAGATGATCGCCGTCGGGTCCGGGGTGCCCCCGCCGCCGGCGCCGGGCAGGCTCGGCAGCCCACCACCGGGCAGCGCCGGGACGACCGTCCCCCCACCCGAGGTGTCCGTGCCGCCACCGGGCAGGCCATTGGTCAGGCCACCGGGCAGGCCACTGGTCAGGCCACCGAGGACGTCGGTCACCGGGTTGTCGGTGAGGGAGGGGGTCTCGGCCGAGGCGACGGCGGGGGTGCCGAGGACGGCGACCGCGGCGATCGCGCCCGTGGTGAGCAGCCGGCGACCGGCGTGGTGGGCGAGGCGGGGCAGGGGCACGGCGGCGACCTCCGTTGGTCGGGCTGGCGCGGACGGGTGCTCGGTCAACGACACCCGTGACGGAAGGTTACGGGTAGCCGTGACGGACCCGTCCGGACGCCCCGGACCGGGTGGCGCCCGCGACCCCTGGCCGCGTCGGCCGTGGTCGCGCTACCGTCGGGTGCCCACCGGTCCCGCGCGCGGGCCGGCGCGGAGGAGGTCGGTCGTGGAGCTGCTGCTCGTCCTGGTCGTGGTGGCCCTGCTGGCGGTGGCCGGCGTCGTCGCCGGCGGGGTGGTGCTCACCCGGCGCGCGGTGCGGGCGGTGCAGGCCAGCCCGGCGCTGCGGCGGGGTCGCGAGCTGACGCAGTACGCCGGCACCGCGGTGGCCGTCGTCCGCAACCCGGCCCGGGCCGACCGCGCGTCGGCGGCCCTGGCCGCCCGCATCACCTCGGCGTCGATGACCCTGCAGCGCGAGGTGACCGCGGCCCGGCGGGCGCAGGCCCACCTCGGCGACGTGCCCGAGGTGCTCCCGCAGCTCACCGACGAGGGGTACGCGCTGGCCCGGGCCCTGCGCGGCGAGGCCGCCGCCCCCACCGGCCGGGCCGGCGCGCTGCACGAGGCCGCGCAGGCCCACCTCGCTGTCGTCGCCGACGTGACCGGCGCGGTGCGGGCCAGCGCCGCGCTGCCGGCCGCGCACGGCTCCGCCGCGGCCGAGGCCGCCCGGGCCGCTGCGGACCTGCGGGCCTGGACCGATGCCTACCGCGAGCTCACCCGCCCCGACGTCCCCTCCTGACGGCACCGCCGACCGGGTGCCCGGCAGTGCGTTGCCGGGGTGTTGCGGAGGCACCTGACGGGACCCGGCCGTGCGCCCTAGGGTTCTCCGTGAGGCAGCGTCGCCGGGTCCGTGCCGGCCGACGCCGGACAGCGGAGGTACCGATGAGCGACACCCAGAGCCTGACCGACGAGATCCCGGCCGGCGGGGTGTTCGAGCCGCCCGCCGAGCTCGCCCAGCACGCCAACGTCACCGCCGAGACCTACCAGCGCGCCGCCGACGACCGACTGGCCTTCTGGGCCGACGCCGCCCAGCGCCTCGAGTGGTCGAAGCCCTGGGACGAGGTGCTCGACTGGAGCAACCCGCCGTTCGCGAAGTGGTTCGTCGGCGGCGAGCTGAACGTGGCGGCCAACTGCGTCGACCGGCACGTCGCCGCCGGCAACGGCGAGAAGGTGGCCTACCACTGGGTCGGCGAGCCCGGCGACACCCGCACCATCACCTACGCCCAGCTCAAGGACGAGGTGAGCAAGGCCGCCAACGCGCTGCTCTCGCTCGGCGTCCAGGCCGGCGACCGGGTGGCCATCTACCTGCCGATGATCCCCGAGGCGGTCATCTCGATGCTGGCCTGCGCCCGCATCGGCGCCGTCCACATGGTCGTGTTCGGCGGGTTCTCCCCCGACGCCCTGGCCTCCCGCATCGAGGACGCCGGCGCGCGCGTGGTCATCACGGCCGACGGCGGCTATCGCCGGGGGGCGCCGAGCGCGCTCAAGCCCGCCGTCGACGAGGCGCTGACCAAGGTCGGCGGCGTCGACCACGTCCTGGTCGTGAAGCGCACCGAGCAGGACGTCGACTGGACCGAGGGCCGCGACCAGTGGTGGCACGACCTGGTCGACGTCCAGTCCACCGAGCACGAGGCGCAGCCCTTCGACGCCGAGCACCCGCTCTACATCATGTACACCTCGGGCACGACCGCGAAGCCCAAGGGCATCCTGCACACCTCGGGCGGCTACCTCACCCAGGTGTCGTTCACCCACTGGGGCACCTTCGACCTCAAGGCCGACACCGACGTGTTCTGGTGCGCCGCCGACGTGGCCTGGGTGACCGGCCACTCCTACATCGTCTACGGCCCGCTCTCCAACGGCGCCACCTCGGTGATGTACGAAGGCACCCCCGAGACCCCGCACCGCGGCCGCTGGTGGGAGATCGTCCAGCAGTACGGCGTGACCATCCTCTACGCCGCCCCCACCGTCGTCCGCACGTTCATGAAGTGGGGCGCGCAGGAGCTCGAGCCCTTCGACACCTCGTCGCTGCGGGTGCTGGGCTCGGTCGGCGAGCCGATCAACCCCGAGGCGTGGCTCTGGTACCGCAAGAACGTCGGCGGGGGGACCGCGACCGTCGTCGACACCTGGTGGCAGACCGAGACCGGCGCGCACATGATCGCCCCGATGCCCGGCGTGACCGCCACCAAGCCGGGGTCCGCGCAGCGCGCGGTGCCGGGCATCTCGGCGGCCGTCGTCGACGAGGAGGGCAAGCCGGTGGAGCCCGGCGCCACCGGCTACCTGGTGCTCACCGAGCCCTGGCCGTCGATGCTGCGCACGATCTGGGGCTCCGACGAGCGGTACGTCGACACCTACTGGTCGCGCTACGGGAACCAGACCTACTTCGCCGGCGACGGCGCCAAGCTCGACGAGGACGGCGACATCTGGCTGCTGGGCCGGGTGGACGACGTGATGAACGTGTCCGGGCACCGCATCTCCACCACCGAGGTCGAGTCGGCGCTGGTCAGCCACCCGGCCGTCGCCGAGGCCGCGGTCGTGGGCGCCACCGACCCGACCACCGGCCAGGGCATCGTCGCCTTCGTCATCCTGCGCGGGGGCGCCGAGGACTCCGGCGACGACCTGGTGACGGAGCTGCGCCAGCACGTGCGCAAGGAGATCGGCCCGATCGCCTCGCCGCGGCAGATCATGGTCGTGGCCGAGCTGCCCAAGACCCGCTCCGGCAAGATCATGCGCCGCCTGCTGCGCGACGTCGCCGAGAACCGCGAGCTGGGCGACGTGTCCACGCTGACCGACTCCTCGGTGATGGACCTGATCGGCGCCAAGATGCCCAGCGCCTCCGCGGAGGACTGAGCGCGCACCCCCGTGCAGCTCGCCCCGGCGGACCGCGATCCGGCGCGCCGGCCCAGCGTAGGGCACGATCATGGTTCGACAGCGCGGTCCGCCGCGTCGCACCACCGAGGAGACACCCGTGGCCCACAGCGCCCCCAGCACCCGACCGTCCGGCCTGCCGGCCGGTCCCGAGCAGCCGTCGATCGGCTCGCTGGTGCAGAGCGCCATGGCCGACGTCTCCACCCTCATCCGCAGCGAGGTCGAGCTGGCCAAGGCCGAGGTCGGCGCCTCGGTGAAGAAGGTGGGCATCGGCGGGGGCCTGATCGCCGCCGGCGGGGTGATGCTGGCCTTCGCGTCGATCTTCCTGTTCATCGCGATCGCCGAGTTCATCACCTGGCTGGGCCTGGCCCGCTGGATCGCCTACCTCATCGTCTTCGCCGGTCTGGTGCTGGTCGGCGCGCTGGTCATCGTCGTCGGCATCCGGCTGACCAAGAAGTTCCGCAAGCCCGAGCGCACCATCGAGACGCTCAAGGACCTCCCCGACGTCATGCGTCGTGAGGCCCCGGGTCAGCGCCAGCACGACCTGCCCACCGTGCGCGGTGGCGAGGTCGTGAAGGCCGACCCGCACGCCCGCCTGGGGTGACCGCCCCCGACGCGACCAGCGCCCTCGTCCCGGGGCCGTGGCGGCACCGGGACATCTCCGCGAACGGGGTGCGGTTGCACGCCGCCGAGCTCGGCGAGGGCCCGCTGGTGCTGCTCGTGCACGGCTACCCGCAGTTCTGGTGGGCCTGGCGGCACCAGCTCGTCGCCCTCGCCGACGCCGGCTTCCGGGCGGTGGCCGTGGACCTGCGCGGCTACGGGGGCAGCGACAAGCCCCCGCGCGGCTACGACCTCCCCACGCTGTCGGCCGACGTCGCCGCCGTCGTCCGGGCGCTCGGCGAGGACGACGCCGTCGTCGTCGGGCACGACTGGGGCGGCCTGGTCGGCTGGACCATGGCCGCCCTGCACCCGCGCAGCGTGCGCTCGCTGGTCGTCGTGTCCTCGGCGCACCCGCGCGAGCTGCGGTCGGCCATGACCCACCCCGGACAGCGGCACGCGTCCCGGTACGCCCTGCGCTACCAGCTCCCCCGGTTGCCCGAGCGCCGGCTGACCCGCGCCGACGACGACCCCGTGGCCGACCTCGTCCGCCGCTGGGCCGGGCCGAGCTGGGTGCACACCACCGACTTCGCCGACGCCGTCGCGCGCTACCGCGACGCCGCCCGCATCCCGCAGGCCGCCTACGGGGCGATGGAGTTCCACCGCTGGGCCTTCCGCTCGCAGTTCCGGCCCGACGGGCTGCGCTACGCCCGCCGCATGACTGCGCCGGTCACCGCACCCACCCTGCAGCTGCACGGCACGCTCGACCCCTGCGTGCTGCTGCGCACCGCCGCTGGTTCGGGGCGGTACGTCGCGGGCGCCTACGAGTGGCGGGAGCTGCCGGGGGTGGGCCACTTCCCGCACGAGGAGAGCCCCGACGAGGTCAGCCGGGCCATCGTCGCCTGGGCCCGCTGACCCCCGCCCGGCCGCGGCCGGGCTGCCTCACTCGCAGGGGCCGGTGTCGACGGGGCTCGAGGCGGTGCGGCCCTGGGCGACGGCGTCGGCCACCTGGTCGTCGGTCAGGGCGTACCCGGTGTCGGGGTCATCGACGGCGGAGGCGAACACGACGCCGAGCACCGTACCGTCGGAGGCCAGGAGCGGCCCACCGGAGTTGCCGGCGCGCACCTGGCCGTACAGGGCGTACACGTCGCGGACGACGGTCTGCTCGCCGCGGAAGTCGGGACCGCTGATGGCGCCCCGGTCGCGCACCCGGGCCGCGCCGACGTAGAGCCCGCCGCCGCCCGGGTAGCCCATGACGATCGCGTCGGCGCCGGAGTCGGCGGGGGTGGCGGCGAACTCCAGCGGCGTCTGCGGCAGGCCGGGCACGGCCAGCACCGCGACGTCGGTCTCCTCGTCGACGTACACCGGGTAGGCGGGGTAGTCCTCGCCCTCGGTCTCGACCGTGGGCTCGCTGACGCCGGCCAGCACGTGCGCGTTGGTCATCACCCGCTCGGGGGCGAAGACGAAGCCCGACCCGTCGATCTGCCGGGAGCACGACGCCGCGACACCGCTGATCTTGACCACCGAGCCCTGCACCTGCGCCACCACCGCGCTCTGCGCGAGGGCCTGGTCGGGCACGGGGACGTCGCGCACCTGGGTGGGGGTCAGCGGGCCCAGGACGTCGGGCAGGCCCCGCCGGTCGATGGCCTCGCGCAGCGAGTCGTAGAGCGACCGGACGCCGTCGGGGACGCCCTGGTCGACGGCCTGCACGAGCGTGGACTGCCGCACCTGGCTGGCCACGGCCGGGAACGCCGAGTTGGCCAGCGGCGTGGCCACCATCCAGGCGACCAGCAGCACGGCCACCGCCGAGATGGCCGCGCCGGCCACGGAGTCGACGACCTTGGCCGGCTCCCAGGTGACGGTGCGCCGAATCGCGCGGCCCAGCCACCCGGCGACCACCTGGCCGAGCAGTGCGCCGGCCAGCACCACCACGAGGGCGACGAACACCCGCGACAGCGACGACCCGCCCAGCTCGTCGGCGACCGGCCCGGACAGCTGCGCCCCCGCCACCGCACCGCCGAAGAAGCCGATGAACGACGCGGCCGACACGATGAGCCCCTGGCGGAAACCCGACAGCGCGAACAGCAGGGCCAGCGCGATGAGCACCAGGTCGACGAGGGACACCGGTCAGCCGTTCGCGGTGGTCGCCGCCGGCGAGCCGGTCACGGTCATCGTGCCGACCTGGCCCAGCGCCGTGTGGAACGTGCACTCGAAGGGGTAGTCGCCCGGCTCGGTGACGGTGAACTCGATGGTCTCGCTCTGCCCCGGGGCCAGCAGCGGGATCTGCTCGGTGATGTCCACCGGCCCGGCGCCGGTGGTGAACATGAAGTTGTGGGTCAGCTGGGTGGCCACGCTGGTCACCGTCAGCCGCACCTGCCCCGGCGCCACGGTGAACGCGTCAGGGGTGAAGACGTAGTCGTCACCGGTCTCGATGGTGATCTCCTGCACCCCGTCGGGCGCGGTGGTCACCTCCCCCACCCCGGCGTCGGGCGTGCGGGTCGGGTCGGGCGTGGCCGGCGTGCGGTTGCTGCACCCGACGAGGCCCAGGGCGAGCAGGAGGGCGACCAGCAGGCCGCCCAGGACCCGGGCTCGGTTCGTCGTCATCGCCCGAGGACCGTACGCGGCGCGGCTGTGGACGGCGGCTCCTGCGCCACCGTCGGCGCGGCGCGGTCGGCCGGTTCCTCGACCACCGCCGCGGCGCCGCGCACGCGCTCCTGCTCGGCGGCGAGGTCGCGGACGTCGCGCTCGTCCCACGGGCGGGCCACCTCCGCGGCGGTCAGGACGGCGTCCAGCACCCCGCCGGTGAACCCCCACACGACCATGCCGGCGGCCTCGAAGGCCGGCCCGACGTAGCCCGAGGGGTGCCGGACCCGGAACCGGCGAGCCGGGTCGACCAGCTCGGCCAGGGGCACCCGGGCCACCTGCGCGACCTCGAACGGGTCACCGGTGACCGTCTCGCGGGGGTCGTCCCACCAGCCCACGACCGGGACGACCAGGTTGTCGCTGGGCCCCAGGAACAGCTCGGGCAGCGTGCCCAGCACGCGCACGGACGCCGGCTCGACCCCGGCCTCCTCCCAGGCCTCGCGCAGGGCGGTGCCCACCGGGTAGTCCTCCCCCGGCTCGGCGCCCCCACCCGGGAAGGCCGGCTGCCCGGCGTGCGTGCGCAGGCGGGTCGACTTCTCGATCAGCAGGACGTCGTGGCCGCGGGCGGTCTCGCCGAACAGGATGAGCACTGCCGATCGGCGCGCGGTGTCGGTGGCGTCGCCCATGCGGTGGCGCAGCGGCAGCGCGTCGGCGGAGGCGACCAGCGCCCGCACGTGCTCGGGGACACCGGTCAGGTCGGGGCTCACAGGGTGACGCCGAGGTGGTCGGCGACCAGCTGCTCGAACTCCTCGAGCGAGTCGACGGCGCCCGACTGCGTGTACGTGAGCGCGCCGTCGGCGGACACGAAGAAGGTGTAGGGCGCCCCCCGCAGCCCCTCCTCCGACAGCAGGTCACCCTGCTGGTCGAAGGCGTTCGGGTAGGTGACGCCCGCGTCGGCGGCGAAGGAGTCAGCGGCGGTCAGCGTGTCGGTGGAGACCAGGCCGAGGACCTGCACCTGGTCGCCGGCGGCGTCGGCGAGCTGCTGCACGATCGGAAGCTCTTCCCGGCACGGCCCGCACCAGGACCCCCACACGTTGATCACCGTGGGCACCCCGGGCGCGCGGGTCAGGTCGAGGGTGCCGCCGCCGATGCAGTCGAAGGTCAACGGCGGGAGCGCATCGGCGGCGGTGACGGGGTCACCGGTCTGCTCGGGGCAGGACTGCAGCGCGGTGTCGACGTCCTGGACACCGGTGTCCAACCCGGCGCCCGCGTCCTCGGGTGCACCCGAGGACGTGCAACCGGCCAGGGCGACCAGCGCAGCCGCGAGCGCCACGGCGAGCCGCCTCACAGCGTGTCCGAGGCGGCCGGGGTCTTGACCAGCGTCGCGGCCAGCAGCGGGTCGACCGGGCCGGTACCGAAGGAGGGGCACGAGCGGGCCAGCCCGCACGCCCCGCAGGCCGGCTTCTTCGCGTGGCAGACCCGCCGGCCGTGGAAGATCACGCGGTGGGAGAAGTCGGTCCACTCCTTCTTCGGGATCAGCGGCGCGATCTCGGACTCGACCTTGACCGGGTCGTCCTCCGCCGTCCAGCCGAAGCGGCGCACCAGCCGGCCGAAGTGCGTGTCCACCGTCAGCCCCGGGACGCCGAAGGCGTTGCCGAGCACCACGTTGGCGGTCTTGCGGCCCACCCCGGGCAGCGTCACGAGGTCCTCGAGCCGCGCGGGCACCTCGCCGTCGAACTGCTCGACCAGCGCCCGCCCCAGACCCAGCACCGAGTTCGCCTTGGCCCGGAAGAAGCCGGTGGGCTTGAGGATCGTCTCCAGCTCCTCGCGGTCGGCCCCGGCGTAGGCGGCCGCCGTGGGGTACCGGGCGAAGAGGGTGGGGGTGACCGTGTTGACGGTGCGGTCGGTGGTCTGCGCCGACAGGACGGTGGCGACCAGCAGCTCGAGCGGGGTGGTGAAGTCGAGCTCGCAGTGCGCGTCGGGGTGGATCAGCGCGAGGTCGCGGGCCATGCGCCGGGCCCGGCGGGTGCGGCCCAGCGGTGTCTCGGCCGGGTCGACCGGCGACAGGCCCAGCCGGACGGCCCGGGCGGGCCTCGTCGGGGGCGCGGGGAAGGCGGAGGCGGACACGCGACCGAGGGTAGGCGGGCCCACCGACAGCGCCGTTCTGTCATGCTCGTCCCAGCAGACCCACCCGTCACCGGCAGGTGTCGGACCCGCCGCACCGGGGCACCGCACACCGCGCACGGTCCAGCACGCAGTCGCACGACACGGAGGAGGCACCAGGTGGTCGCCCTCGTCGTCATCCTGTTCCCCCCGCTGGTGATCGCCTTCCTCCTGGTCATGGAGCGGGTGGAGGAACCCCTGCGCCGGCCGACCTCGCAGCGCCAGGTCGAGGAGTTCCTCGCCTCGGCCACGCCCGGCGACGTCGACGAGCTCGCGCACTCGGGCATCCGGCGGGCCATGGAGCGCTGGCGGCGCCGGCGTACCTCGGGCGCCGTCCGGGCCCGCGCGGCCGTCACCGCGCAGCGCCCGTCGGACTGAGCGGTCCCACCCCTTTCCGGGCATGCCGGTGACGCTCCGCACGGTGAGTCCCCCCACAGGCCCTAGACTGCCTCCGGACGTGGGTGATCGCTGAGCCCGCGACGACGTCGTACGAGAGGTGCACTGGTGGACGAGGTCCTTGCCCAGTCCGGTCTGTTCCAGGGGCTGTCCCCCGAGGCCGTGGAGCCCACGGCCAGCGGCCTGGAGACCGTGAACCTGCCCCGCGGCCGGGTGGTGTTCAACGAGGGCGAGCCCGGCGACAGCCTCTACGTGGTGCTCTCCGGCAAGATCAAGCTCTCCCGCCGCTCCCCCGACGGGCGCGAGAACGTGCTGGCCGTGATGGGCCCCTCCGACCAGTTCGGCGAGCTGTCGGTCTTCGACCCCGGCCCGCGCACCGCCACCGCCACCGCGGTCACCGACGTCCGGCTGGCCAAGATGCCGCAGCAGATGCTGCGGCCCTGGATCGAGGCGCACCCCGAGGTCGGCGAGCGGCTGCTGCAGGTGCTGGCCCGCCGCCTGCGCCGCACCAACGACTCGGTCGCCGACCTGATCTTCACCGACGTGCCCGGCCGCGTGGCCAAGGCGCTGCTGCAGATGGCCGACCGGTTCGGCTCCCGCGAGTCCGACGGTCTGCGGGTCAAGCACGACCTGACGCAGGAGGAGCTGGCCCAGCTGGTCGGCGCCTCCCGCGAGACGGTGAACAAGGCGCTGGCCGACTTCGTGCACCGTGGCTGGATCCAGCTGCAGGGCAAGTCGGTCGTCGTCCTCGACGAGGACCGCCTCCGCCGCCGCGCACGCTGACCCGTCGAACGCGAGAGGCCCAGAACCGCACCGGTTCTGGGCCTCTCGCGTTGCGGTCCGCAGGACCGCGATGTCACAGCGGGGCGACGAGCCGGATGCGGGTGCCGTCGGGCAGCTCGGCCCACGTCTGGCCGTCGGCGTCCTCGCTGAAGGTCGGGCTGATCGGTTCCAGCGGCGCCGGCGGCGAGCCGGCCAGCACGGCTGCGACGTCGGGGAAGGCGGCCAGCTGACCGAGCGTGTGCACGGTGGGCGGGAGCATCGGGCGGGTGCCGGCCTCGTACTCGGCCAGCGCCGCGGCCGCGGTCGACCACCCGGCCTCGTCGGCCTCCCCCGAGACGTCCTGCGCCTCCTGACCGTCCGGCAGGGCGGCGGCGAAGAACTTGGTGTCGTAGCGGCGGGGCTCCACCGGCGGCGTGATCCAGTGCGCGAAGGGCCGCAGGAGGTCCGCGCGCAGGGCCAGCCCGCGGGCCGCGAGCAGGTCCGACAGCGCGAGCTCGCGGGTCAGCAGCGCCTGCCGCTGGGCCTCCCACCCGGGGCCGGACACGTCGGGCACGACCCCGCCCGACGCCGGGCCGGCCAGCAGCACCCCGGCCTCCTCGAAGGTCTCCCGCACGGCGGCGCACACGAGCTGACGGGCCACCGCCTCGTCGCACCCCCAGGTCGTGGCCCAGCTGGCCGGCCCCGGGCCCACCCAGTCCAGGTCGGCGTCGCCGTCGCGGGGGTCCACCCCGCCGCCGATGTAGGCGGTCATGCCGCCGGCGAAGGGCATCCCCCGGGTACGCCGCTGCAGGTGCACCTCGACGCCGTCCGGCCCGTCGCGCAGCAACAGCACGGTGGCCGCCTGGCGCGGCTGGGCGGAGGGCTCCGTGGCGCTCATGCGGGGGTCAGCGCAGCTCGACGGTGAGCTCGACCTCGACCGGCGACCCCAGGGGCAGCTCGGCGACGCCGACGGCGGAGCGGGCGTGCTCACCGGCCGGGCCGAAGATCTTGCCGATCAGCTCCGACGCGCCGTTGACCACGCGCGGTTGGCCGGTGAAGCCCTCGGCGGAGGCGACGTAGCCGACCACGCGCACCACCCGGGCGACCGCGTCGAGGCCGACGAGGTCGTCGACGGCGGCCAGGGCGTTGAGCGCGCACACCTTGGCGTCGTGGGCGGCGTCCTCGGCCTCGACCGAGCCCCCGACCTTGCCGGTGCGGCGCAGCCCGCCGTCGACGAAGGGCAGCTGCCCGCTGGTCATGACCAGGTTGCCGGTGCGGACGGCGGGGACGTAGGAGGCCACCGGCGCCGCCACCGGGGGGAGCCGCAGGCCCAGCTCGGCCAACCGGGCGTGCCAGCTGGCCGGCTCGGCCGCCGTCACGCCGAGGGCCGCTTCAGGTAGGCCACGAGCTGGTCGCCACCGCCCGGGCCGGGCAGCACCGTGACCAGCTCCCAGCCGTCGACCCCCCAGGAGTCGAGGATGGCCTTGGTGTTGTGGGTCAGCAGCGGGATGGTCGCGTACTCCCAGGTGGTCCGTTCGCTCATGGTCGGCGACGCTATCTGCTCGCGGGCGGCCGGGCCGAACGACCCCGCCGCCGGGGGCCGGCACGGGCCCGTGGACGTCGGGGGGCGACGGGCCCCTCCTGGCTCGTAGGCTTCGGGGGTGAGTCCCGACGCCGCGCCCGTGCGCTGCCACATCGTGACTGGCAAGGGCGGCACCGGGAAGACGACGGTCGCCGCCGCCCTCGCCCTGGCCCTGGCCGCCGACGGGCGTCGCACGCTACTGGTCGAGACGGAGGGCCGGCAGGGCATCGCCCAGCTGTTCGACACCCCGCCGCTGCCCTACGAGGAGCGTCGGGTGGCCGTGGCCCGCGGCGGCGGCGAGGTGAAGGCCCTGGCCATCGACCTCGACGAGGCCCTGCTGGAGTACCTGGAGCTCTTCTACTCCATGAAGCGGGCCGGCCGTGCGCTGCGGAAGATGGGCGCGGTCGACTTCGCCACCACCATCGCCCCGGGGCTGCGCGACGTGCTGCTCACCGGGAAGATCAAGGAGGCCGTCACCCGCCGGGTCGACGGCCGCCGGGTGTACGACGCCGTCGTGGTCGACGCACCGCCGACCGGGCGGATCACCCGGTTCCTCAACGTCACCGACGAGGTCGCCGGGCTGGCCCGCTCGGGCCCGATCAAGACCCAGAGCGACGGCGTGATGGCCGTCCTGCGGTCGCCGCAGACCGCGGTCCACCTGGTCACCCTGCTGGAGGACATGCCCGTGCAGGAGACCGCCGACGCGATCGAGGAGCTGCAGGCGACCGGGCTGCCCGTCGGCAGCGTGCTGGTGAACATGGCCACCGAGCCGCTGCTGCCGGCCACCAGCCTGGCCCGGGCCGCCCAGGGCCGGCTCACCGCGGCCGAGCTCGCCCCGGCGCTGGCCGCCGGCGGTCTGCCCGAGGACCCCGCGATCGCCGCCGGCCTGGTCGCCGAGGCGGTGGAGCACGCGCAGCGCTGGCAGTCCCAGGACCAGCTGCGCGGGCGGGTCGCCGAGCTGGGGCGCCCCACCACCGAGCTGCCGCTGCTCACCGGGCCGGTCGACCTCGGCGCCCTGCACGAGCTGGCCACCCGGCTGGAGGTCCTGCGATGAGCACCGGCCTCGACCTCGACGCCCTGGTGCGCGACCCGGCCACCCGCATCGTGGTGTGCTGCGGCGCCGGCGGGGTGGGCAAGACGACGACGTCGGCCGCGCTCGGGCTGGCCGCCGCCGCGGCCGGGCGCTCGGTCGTCGTCCTCACCATCGACCCCGCCCGGCGGCTCGCGCAGTCCCTCGGGCTGGCCGAGCTGGACAACGAGCCGCGGCGGATCGACACCGGTGGACCCGGTGAGCTGCACGCGATGATGCTGGACATGAAGCGCACCTTCGACGACGTCGTGGTCGCGCACTCCACGCCCGAGCGGGCCGAGCAGGTGCTGTCCAACCCCTTCTACCAGGCGCTCTCCTCGTCCTTCGGCGGCACGCAGGAGTACATGGCCATGGAGAAGCTGGGCCAGCTGCGGGCGCGCGACACCTGGGACCTGATCGTCGTCGACACCCCGCCCTCGCGGTCGGCGCTGGACTTCCTCGACGCCCCCGACCGGCTCTCCCGCTTCCTCGACGGCACCATGATCCGGGTGCTCACCGCCCCGGCGCGGGCCGGCGGCCGGGCCGGGCTGCGCATGGTCAGCGCCGGGTTCGGGCTGTTCAGCCGGGTCATCTCGAAGATCCTGGGCGGGCAGCTGCTCGGCGACATCGCCACCTTCATCGCCGCGCTGGACTCGATGTTCGGCGGCTTCCGCGAGCGGGCGACGGCCACCTACGAACTCCTGAAGAAGCCGGGGACGGCGTTCGTCGTCGTCGCCACCCCCGAACCCGACGCCCTGCGCGAGGCCTCCTACTTCGTCGACCGCCTCTCGGCCGAGGGCATGCCGTTGGCCGGGCTCGTGCTCAACCGCACCCACCCGCCGGCGACGACGGCGCTGTCGGCCACCCGCGCGGCCGCGGCGGCCGAGGCGGTGGCCGAGGCCGGCGGCAAGGGCGCGAAGCTCGCCGCCGGTGCGCTGCGGGTGCACGCCGAACGCATGGCGCAGGCCACCCGCGAGCAGCGCCTGGCCGACCGCTTCGGCCAGGCCCACCCCGAGGTCGCCGTCCGCACCGTGCCGGCCGCGGCCGGCGACGTGCACGACCTGGCCGACCTCGAGGTCATGGCCACGGCCCTGACCGCCGCCGAGGGCGACACCGGGACCGGCACGCCGCGGTCCCGCATCCTCCCCGCCCGCCGCTGACCCCTGGCAGGGCAGGACCCCACCTCGGGGTGGCCGGACATCCTGCACGGTGTGCGCACCGGGCAACAGCCGGCCACCGTGCGAGATGTCCGGCCACCCCGAGGCTCCGGACGAGGCGGTGCGGTGCGCCCGCCGGCCACGGTCTGCGCAGCGGCCGGGAAGCGCCTGCGTGACGGGTGTGACCAGGCCGCGTCACCGCCCCGCGCGTCCACCTCGACACGACCGAACGGGTGACGATCCCGGGTACCTTGGTTCGCGATGTCCGAGAGCAGAGCTGTCTCCAAGGTCGCCACGCTGTTCAAGCTGGCCGCGACGATCGTGGTCGCCGGTGCGCTGGTCGCCGGCATGATGCTGCCCTTCGTGGGCGGCAGCGGGCTGGTCGCCCGCAACAGTGCCTCCTTGCTGGACGCCCTGCCGGTCGAGCTGACCGACCAGACCCCCAACGGCATGACGACGGTGCTGGCCGCGGACGGCCAGGTGCTCACGCACTTCTACGAGAAGAACCGCACACCGGTCACCGGGGATCAGATCTCCGAGGTCATGAAGCAGGCGATCGTCGACATCGAGGACAGCCGCTTCTACGACCACAACGGGCTCGACGTGCAGGGCACGCTGCGCGCGCTGGCCGCCAACATCGCCGCCGGCGGGGTCGCCGAGGGTGGTTCGACGCTGACCCAGCAGCTGGTCAAGCAGACCTTGCTGCAGACCGCCGCCACCCCGGCCGAGCGCGAGGCCGCCGACGAGCAGACCGTCGGCCGCAAGCTGCGCGAGGCCCGATTGGCCCTGGCGCTGGAGGAGACCTACACCAAGGACGAGATCCTCACCCGCTACCTCAACATCGCCTACTTCGGCGCCGGGGCCTACGGCATCCAGGCCGCCGCCCAGCGCTACTTCTCGGTCAACGCCATCGACCTGACGCTGCCCCAGGCCTCGGTGCTGGCCGGGCTGGTGCAGAGCCCCACCAACGACGACCCACTGGCCCACCCCGAGGCCGCCCAGGCCCGCCGGGACACCGTGCTCAACCGCATGCACGACCTCGGCCACATCACCGACCAGGAGCTGGCCGACACCACCGCCCAGCCGGTGGTCACCGCCGAGGGCCAGCCGCCGGCACGCAACTGCGTGGGTGCCAGCACGGGCGGCTTCTTCTGCGACTTCCTGCAGAAGTACCTGACGGGAACCCTGGGCATGAGCCAGGACCAGATCGACAACGGCGGGCTCACCATCACCACCACACTGCGCCCGGACATGCAGGCTGCTGGCGACCAAGGCGTGCTGAACACCCTGCCGATGGGCGACCCGCTGGTCGCGACGTACACCGCGGTGGAGCCCGGTACCGGCCACCTGCTCGCCATGAGCGTCAACCGGCAGTTCTGCTCGGACGCGAACAACCCCGCGTGCGAGTCCGTGAACTTCAACGTGGTGCCGAGCAAGGGCTCCGGCTCGACCTACAAGGTGTTCACCGCTGCCGCAGCCCTCGAGCAGGGCTACTCGCAGTACTACACGCTGACGACGAGCGACCCCTACACCTCCCGGGTCTACCGCGACGGCTCCGGCTTCTACGACGTGCCGAATGCCGGCCGCGGATACCCGGCCACGCTGGACATGGACCGCGCGCTGTACATGTCCTCCAACACCTACTTCCTGGCGCTGGAGGACGCCCTGGGCAGCATCGAGGGCCCCGTGCGCATGGCCGAGCGCATGGGCATGCACTTCGGCGGGCCCAACCAGTTCCCGGCCGACCAGATCATCGCCGAGGAACGCGGTTCGTTCACCTTCGGTACCGATGCCACGAGCCCGCTCGACCTGGCCAGCGCCTACTCGACCCTGGCCGCCAGTGGCACCCAGTGCGACCCGGACCCGGTGCTGTCCATCACCCGGGCCGACGGCTCGCCCGCCACGCTGCCCGACGGCACGGTCATCGACACCGGCAACTCCTGCAACCGCGGGGCCATCCCGTCCGGGGTCGCCAACACCCTGAACCAGATGCTCCGCGGGGACGTCGAGCCCGGCCACACCGGCCAGACCGCCTCCCGGGCCTACATCCCCGGTCACCAGATCGCGGGCAAGACCGGAACCACCAACTCGAACGTGTCGGTCAGCTTCGTGGGCTACACCCCCGAGTACGCGGCCAGCGTGATGGTGTTCAACCCGGTCGGGAACCAGAACGTCGGTGGGTTCGGTGGTGGGAAGGGCGCCACCATCTGGCACGACGCTATGCTCCCGATCCTGTCCAACCAGGACACCGCCGCATTCCCCCCGGCAGATGACTCGGTGGCCAACGGCAACACCCGCCAGGTGCCCAGCTGCGGCTCGGCCAGCGAGTGCCAGTCGGCCATCACCGCGGCCGGGCTGCGCTTCGCGGGCCAGACCAGCGTCGACTCCGACCAGCCGGCCGGCACGCTGATCGGCACGAACCCGCCGGCCGGCAGCCGGGTGCAGCAGGGCGGCTCGGTGTCGGTGCAGGTCAGCAACGGCTCGGGCTACACCGCCCCGGCGCCGACCTCCGCACCGGCCGACCCCAACGCCCCCGACACCAACGGCGACGGCCAACCCGGCTGAGCCGGCCCCGGCTCGGCCGGGGACAGCAGTGCAGAACGGACGGCGAGGGCCGGTCGACCAGGTGGTCGACCGGCCCTCGCCGCATGCGGGTCAGGCGAGCTGGCGGCGGACCTCCGCGGCCACCCGGCCACCCTCGGCCCGGCCCGCGACCTCCTTGGTCGCCCGGCCCATGACCTTGCCCATGTCGCCCAGGCCGCTGGCCCCGGTCGCGGCGACCACCTCGGCGACCAGCGCGGTCAGGTCGGCGTCGGACAGCTGCTGCGGCAGGTAGGCCGCCACGACGTCGCCCTCGGCCTGCTCGCGCTCGGCCTGCTCGGTGCGCCCGGCACCGGCGAAGGCCTCGGCGGCCTCGCGGCGCTTCTTCGCCTCGCGCCGCAGCACCGCCTGCACCTCGTCGTCGGTCAGCTCGCGGGCCTCCTTGCCGGCCACCTCCTCGGCGGTGACCGCGGCGAGCACCATGCGCAGGGTGGCGGTGGTCAGCTCGTCGCGGGCCTTCATGGCCGTGGTGAGGTCGTCGCGCAGCTTCTGCTTGAGGTCGGGCACGAGCACCAGCCTGTCACGCACCGCCAGTGGGTTCCGCGCCGACCACGTCGAGGCCCATGCCGCGTGCAACGCGGGCGAGACGGTCGTCGAACGTGGCCAGCGCGGCCCGCCGCTGGAGCGCGACGTCCAGCACGCAGCAGTCCGGCAGCTTCAGCCCGGTGCGCACCCTCAGCTCGGCCAGCCGCAGCGGCGCCCCGTCGTCGGTCGGGACGACCTCCACCCCGAGCCTCTGCAGGTCCGCGGACATCTCCGCGCCGCGCCCGATCCGGACCCCACCCACCAGCACCTCCGCGGCGGTGACCTGGTGGGCGAGCAGGGTGCGCACCCGAACCTCGTCGAGCAGCTCGCTGGCCCTCTCGTGATGGGCATCGGAGCCGGCCAACTGCCCGATCAGCACACTGGCGTCGACCGCGATCACTCCGGCCAGTCCTCCCGCAGCTCGGCCAGGTAGCCCGGCGGGAAGGCGCCGGAGTACTTCCCTGCGGTCTCCCGGATCGCGCGCCGACGGGCTGCGATCTTCTCGTCCTCGGACCGTGCGCTTGCGTCGTCGCCGGCCTCGATCAACCTGATCAACAGGCGACTGCGGGGCTCACCTGGCCAACGCTGCTCGGCGCGGTCGAGGGCGGCCGCGATCTCCGGGGTCTCGGTGACCTGGTGCCGGGGACGAGTGGTGGGCATGCACACCAGTGTGTCACCACATGACTCGGTGGCACACTTGCGACGCGCCTACGATCCCCCCGTGCGTCCTGCCCTCGCCGTCCCCGCCGCCGTCGTCGGAGCGGGGCTCGCCGCCGCCGGCTACGCCACCCTCGTCGAGCGGGTGCACTGGACCCTGCGCCGGTTCACCGTGCCGGTGCTGCCGCCGGGTCAGCGGCCGCTGACCGTGCTGCACCTGTCGGACCTGCACATGACGGCCGCCCAGACGTCCAAGCGCGACTGGGTGGCGGCGCTGGACGCCCTCGACCCGGACCTGGTGGTCAACACCGGGGACAACCTGGCCGGGCACGACACCGTGCCGATAGTGCTGGCCGCCCAGGAGCCGCTGCTCGACCGGCCCGGCATCTTCTGCCTGGCCAGCAACGACTACTACGCCCCCCGCCCGAAGAACCCGCTCAAGTACTTCAAGACCGACCACAAGCGGGTGCACGGCGACGAACTGCCCTGGCGCGACCTGCGGAGGGGCATGCTCGCCCGGGGGTGGCACGACGTCACCAACGGGACGGCGACCGTGCAGGTCGACGGCCGCACCATCGCCGTCCGGGGGGTCGACGACCCCCACCTGCAGCGCGACGACTACGACGCCGTCGCCGGTCCCACCGACCCGACCGCGGACCTGCGGCTGGGCCTGGTGCACTCCCCCGAGCCCCGGGTGCTCGACCGGTTCGCCTCCGACGGCCACGACCTCGTGCTCTCGGGCCACACCCACGGCGGTCAGCTGCGGGTGCCCTTCTACGGTGCGCTGGTCACCAACTGCGGCATCCCTCGCGACCAGGCCCGGTGGCTGCACCGCTGGGCCGAGCCGGCACCGGGCAACGTCCACGGCACCTGGCTGCACGTGTCGGCGGGCCTGGGCACCAGCCCCTACGCGCCCTACCGGTTCTGCTGCCCGCCCGAGGCCACCCTGCTGACGCTGGTGCCCCGGGACACCGCCGTCGAGTCCCGGCAGCCGGTGGGCTAGGCTTCACGTCGGCCCTCGGGGTGTGGCGCAGCTTGGTAGCGCGCGTCGTTCGGGACGACGAGGCCGCAGGTTCAAATCCTGTCACCCCGACCACGCCAGCAGGCCCGCTCCCCCCGGGAGCGGGCCTGCTGCGTTCCGCCGGTCGAGGTCGGGCCGGTGACCTAGGGTCGCCGTCATGGCCCGGCTCGACCGTCTCGACATCGCCCGCACCCGGGGCGGCACAGCCGCCGAGCGGCTCACCGACGCCGCTGCGCGGGCGCACGCGACCGACCCCCTCGGCGCCTTCCTCGCCGTCGTCGACCCCGACCGCGTCGATCCCGACCTGGCACCCGAGGGTCCCCTGGCCGGGGTGCCGATCGCGGTCAAGGACAACGTCGACGTCCTGGACCTGCCCACCAGCGGGGGCACCCCGGTGCTGCACGGGTCGCGCCCGGGCCGTGACCACCACGCGGTCGCCCGCCTGCGCGCGGCCGGCGCGACGGTCGTGGGCAAGACCAACCTGCACGAGCTGGCCTTCGGCATCACCAGCAACAACGCCGCCTACGGGCCGGTGCGCAACCCGCACGACCCGACCCGGTCGGCCGGCGGGTCCTCCGGCGGGTCCGCGGTCGCCGTGGCCACCGGGGTGGTCCCGGTCGCGCTGGGCACCGACACCGGCGGGTCGGTCCGGGTGCCCGCGGCGCACTGCGGTGTCGTGGGCTACCGGCCCACCACGGGCCGGTGGGGCGGGCACGAGGGCGTCGTCGGGCTCTCCAGCACGCGGGACACCGTCGGCGCGCTGGCCAGCACGGTGGCCGACGTCGTCCTGCTCGACCAGCTGGTCGCCGGCAGCGACCCCGCGTCCGTGCCGCACGCCCGCATGCTCCGGCTGGGCGTGCCGCTGCCCGGGTTCTTCGACGGGCTGGCCGAGGAGGTCGCCGACGCCGTGGGCCGCGCGCTGGACACCCTCGCCGACGCCGGCGTGGACCTGGTCGAGGTCGACGTCGTCGCCGCGCACGAGCTCGACGCCCGCTGCGGGTTCCCGATCGTGTTCCACGAGGTGCTGCGCACGCTCCCGGCGTACCTGGGCAGCCTGCCCGACGGCCCCACCTTCGAGGAGCTGCTCGCGGGCGTGGCCGGCCCCGACGTCCGCGGCGCGCTGGAGCACGCCGTCGGCGAGCCGGTCCCGGGCTCGGTGTACGCCGAGTGCCTGGGGCTGCGCGAGGAGCTGCGCGCGGCCTACGCCACCGCCCACGAGCTGCCCGGCGGCGGCCGGCTCGACGCCCTGGTCTACCCGACCACCCCGCTGGTCGCCCCGCCGCTGGGCGACGACGACACCACCGACCTCGGCGGCGAGCAGGTGCCCGTGTTCGGCACGACCATCCAGAACACCGGCCCGGGCTCCACCGCGGGCATGCCGGCGGTCTCCCTGCCCTGCGGCACCACCCCGGCCGGGCTGCCGGTCGGCCTGAGCCTGGAGACGGTCCCCGACGCCGACCGGGCGCTGCTGGCCGTCGCGCGGCGGGTGGAGCAGCTGCTGTCCTGAAGAGCACAGCCCGCCGACGAGCGGTTGCGCCGCACAACCCCCACGCTGGTCCCCGATGACCGAGTGGCTGCTCCTGCTCGCCGCGGTGGCGCTCACCGTGCTGACGGGCTTCTTCGTCGCGGCGGAGTTCTCCTTCACCACCGTCGACCGCGGCCAGGCCGCCGAGGCCGCCGAGGACGGACGACGGGGCGCCGCCGGCGTGGTGACCGCGTTGAAGTCGCTGTCCACCCAGCTGTCGGCGGCCCAGCTGGGCATCACGCTGACCACCCTGCTGGTGGGCTACCTCGCCGAACCGGCGCTCGGCGGCCTGCTCGACGGGCCGCTGGAGGCGCTGGGCCTCTCGACCGGCCAGGCCACCGCGGTGGCGGTCGCCCTGGGCATCGCGCTGGCCACCGTGCTGCAGATGCTGCTGGGCGAGCTGGGGCCCAAGAACCTGGCCATCGCCAGCCCGTTGGCCGTCGCCTCCGTCGTGGCCCCCGGGATGCGGGCGTTCACCACGGTGTTCGGGTTCGTCGTCCGGGCGCTGCAGCGGTTGGCCAACGCCGTCGTCCGCGCGCTCGGGTTCGAGCCGCGGGAGGAACTCGACGACGCCCGCGGCGCCGGCGAGCTGGCTGCGGTGGCCCGGCGCAGCGCGGAGGAGGGCGACCTCTCCCCCACCGCCGCCCGGCTGCTGGACCGCTCGCTGGGGCTGCGCGACAAGTACGCCACCGACGTCATGACGCCGCGCACGCGGCTGGTCACCCTCCCCGACCACGCCACCGCCGCCGAGGTGATCGAGGCGGCGGTGGCGTCGGGCAACAGCCGCTTCCCGGTCTGGCACCGCGACCTCGACGACGTCACCGGGCTGGTGCACGTCAAGCAGGCCGTCGCCGTCCCCGAGGCCGAGCGGGGCACCCGCACCGCCGGCGAGCTGGCCCGCCCGGTGCTGGCCGTGCCCAGCTCGCTGCACCTGGACCCGCTGCTGGACCTGCTGCGCGAGGAAGGCCTGCAGCTGGCCCTCGTCGTGGACGAGTGGGGCGCCACGCACGGCATCGTCACGCTGGAGGACATCGTCGAGGAGCTGGTCGGGGAGATCACCGACGAGACCGACCGGCCACTGCGTCGGCTGCGGCGCGACGGCGAGGACTGGCTGCTGTCGGGCCTGCTGCGGCCCGACGAGGTGCGCGAGCGCACCGGCATCGCGGTGCCCGAGGGCCGCTACGAGACCCTGGGCGGCTTCCTGGCCCAGCAGCTGGCCCGGCTGCCCGTGGAGGGCGACGAGGTCGCCGTGGAGGGCCACCGGTTGGCCGTCACCCGCACCGAGGGACGGCGGGTGGCGCAGCTGCGGGCCACGCCGTCCCCCCGCGGTGACGACCTGCCCGCCCGCCAGCACGAGGCGGCCGGCATGACCGGTCAGGAAGTGGCGCAGGCGTGAACGACGTCCTCGCGCTGGCGATCCTGGTCGCGCTGCTGCTGGGCAACGCCTTCTTCGTCGCCGCCGAGTTCGCTCTGGTGTCGGCCCGGGTCGACCAGATCGAGCCGCGGGCGGCCGCCGGCTCGGCCCGGGCGCAGAAGACGCTGGCCGCGATGCGCAACGTCTCGCAGATGATGGCCGGCGCGCAGCTGGGCATCACCCTGTGCTCGCTGGGCCTGGGCGCGGTCGGCGAGCCCGCCGTGGCGCACCTGATCGAGGTCCCGCTGGAGGCCGCGGGCGTGCCGGGCGGGTTCCTGCACCCGATCGCCCTGGTGGTCGCGCTGGCGCTGGTCACCGTCCTGCACATGGTGCTCGGCGAGATGGTGCCCAAGAACATCACCATCGCCGGCCCCGACCGCGCCGCGATCGCCCTGGGCCCGCCGATGGCCAAGGTCGTCACCGTGCTCAAGCCGTTGATCTGGTTCTTCAACGGCACGGCCAACGCCTTCGTCACGCTGTTCGGCGTCACCCCCACCGACGAGGTCGCGGCCAGCTTCGACAGCTCCGAGATCCGCTCGATGATCACCCAGTCGCGCAGCCAGGGCCTGCTCGGCGACGAGGTCTCCGAGCTGGCCGAGGGGGCGCTCACCTTCGAGACCCACGACGCCCGGTCGGTGCTGCTGCCGGCCGGCACGCTGGTCACCGTCGACCGCGGCACCACCCCGCGCCAGCTCGAGCAGGTCGTGGCCGAGCACAGCTTCAGCCGGTACCCGGTGTGCGGGCCCGACGGGTCGTGGGCCGGGTACGTGCACGTCAAGGACGTGCTGGGCAGCGCCGACCGCGACCGCCCGCTGCCCGACGACGCCCTCGACGCCTTCGTCGAGCTCACCCCCGACGAGCCGCTGCCCGAGGTGCTGCAGGCGATGCGCGAGGCCGGCGTGCACCTGGGCCGGGTGACCGAGGACGACGAGGTGCTCGGCGTGGTCGCCCTGGAGGACGTGCTGGAGCGGCTGATCGGCGACGTGCGCGACGCCGCGGCGGACACCCCCGACGCCCCGGTGGCCCCGTCGGTGGGGAGCGGCGCCGGCGGGAGGTGAAGGATGAGGACCGTGCTCCCCCCCGACGTCACCGCCCGCTGGCAGGCCCGCTTCCGCGCTCCCCGCGTCTCGCTGCCCGACTGGGCCGAGGACGCCCCGCAGCGCTGCCTGTTCGCCTCCGACGTCACCGGCGTGGTGGAGCAGTACACCTGGGACCGCGACAGCGGCGAGCAGCGCCAGGTCACCGACCGGCCCAACGGCACGCTGGCGGCCACCCTGAGCCCCGACGGCGAGACGGTCTGGTGGTTCGCCGACACCGACGGCGACGAGTTCGGCGTGTGGCGCACCCAGCCCTTCGCCGGCGGCCCGGACGTCGTGGCCGTCCCCGAGGTCGAGCCGGCCTACCCGGCCGGGCTGGAGATCGGTCGCACCCTGGTCGCCGTCGGCCGGTCCACCGACGACGGCAGCGAGCTGTGGCTGGCCCCCGTCGGCGGCACCCCGCGGGTGGTCTACCGGACGCCGGACACCGCCTCGGTCGACGCCCTCTCCCGCGACGAGGACCGGCTGGTGATCTCGCACTCCGAGCACGGCGACCCCCGCTACCCGGCGCTGCGGGTGCTCGACCTCACGGCGGTCCCCGACGGGCACTCGCAGGCCGAACCCGGCAGCCCGTGGGTGGTGGCCGAGAAGTGGGACGGCGAGGAGCTGGGCCTGCACGCCCTCGGCTTCTCCCCCGTGCCCGGTGACCTGCGGCTGCTGGTCGGCCACGAGCGCCGCGGGCGCGAGGAGCTGCTGGTCTGGGACGTCGCCGCCGACACCGAGACCGAGCTGGTGCTCGACCTGCCCGGCGACGTCACCGCCGGCTGGTACCCCGACGGGTCGGCGCTGCTGGTCGGCCACGACCACGCCGCCCGCAGCGAGCTGTACCGCTACGAGCTGGCCACCGGCGAGCTGACGAAGCTGGACACCCCGCCCGGCGTCGTCCGCGGCGCCACCGCGCGCCCGGACGGGTCGGTGGAGCTGGCCTGGTCGTCCTCGGAGCGCCCCCCGGTGATCCGCCGCGCCGACGGCCCCGTCGTGCTGGCCGCCCCCGGTGCGGAGCCGCCGGCGGCCTACCCGGTGGAGGACCGGTGGGTGCCCGGCCCGGGCGGTGACGTGCACGCGCTGCTGGTGCGCCCGGCCGGCGAGGGCCCGTTCGCCACCGCGTTCCTGGTGCACGGCGGCCCGGAGTCCGCCGACGACGACTCCTACCGGGCCCGCCGCGCGGCCTACGTCGACGCCGGCTACGCGGTGGTGCACGTGAACTACCGCGGCTCGTCGGGCTACGGCTCGGCGTGGCGCGACGCCCTCACCGGCCGGCCCGGGCTCACCGAGCTCGAGGACGTCGCCGCCGTCCAGGACGCCCTGGTCGCCGAGGGCGTGGTGGACCCCGACCGCTGCGTCCTCACCGGCGGGTCCTGGGGCGGGTTCCTCACCCTGCTGGGCCTGGGCACCCAGCCCGAGCGCTGGGCGGCGGGGATCGCCGAGGTGCCGGTGGCTGACTACCTGGCTGCCTACGAGGACGAGATGGAGGGCCTGCGGGCCTACGACCGGGCGCTGTTCGGCGGGTCGCCCGACCAGGTGCCCGAGGTGTACCGCCGGTCGTCACCGCTGACCTACGTGGGCGCGGTCGCCGCCCCGGTGCTGGTGGTGGCCGGGGCGAACGACCCCCGGTGCCCGATCCGGCAGATCGACAACTACCTGGAAGCCATGGAGGCGCTGTCGAAGCCGCACGAGGTGTACCGGTTCGACGCCGGGCACGGCTCGCTGGTGGTCGAGGAGACCATCCGGCAGGTGGAGACCGCGCTGGACTTCGCGCTGCGGCACGTCGCGCCGTAGGCCGCCGGTGGCGGCCCGGGCGATCAGCCCCGGGCCGCGATCAGCTCGGCGATCTGCACCGTGTTGAGGGCGGCACCCTTGCGGAGGTTGTCGTTGGACACGAACAGGGCCAACCCGTTCGGGCCGTCCTGCCGGATGCGGCCGACGTAGGAGGGGTCCTGACCGGCGGCCTGCAACGGCGTCGGGACGTCGACCAGTGCGACCCCCGGCGCCCCCGACAGCAGCTCGCGGGCCCGCTCGACGGTCAGCTCGCGTGCGAACTCCACGTTCAGCGACAGCGAGTGCCCGGTGAAGACCGGGACCCGCACGCAGGTGCCCGAGACGCGCAGGTCGGGGATGCCGAGGATCTTGCGGGACTCGTTGCGGAGCTTCTGCTCCTCGTCGGTCTCGAACGAGCCGTCGTCGACGACCGACCCGGCCATCGGCAGCACGTTGAAGGCGATGGGGGCGACGTAGACGGCCGGGTCGGGGTAGGCCAGCGCCTGCCCGTCGTAGGCCAGCTGGTCGGCGTGGGCGACCACCGCCTGCGCCTGGCCGTGCAGCTCGCGCACGCCGGCGACCCCGGACCCGGAGACGGCCTGGTAGGTGCTGGCCACGATGCGGGTGAGCCCGGCCTCGTCGTGCAGCGGCTTGAGCACCGGCATCGCGGCCATCGTGGTGCAGTTCGGGTTGGCGATGATCCGGCCGGGCGAGTCACCGGAGACGGCCTTCGCGATGTCGCCCGGGTTGACCTCGCTGCAGACCAGCGGGATGGCCGGGTCCTTGCGGAAGGCCGAGCTGTTGTCGATGACGGTGACGCCGGCCGCGGCGAAGCGGGGAGCCTGGGCGCGGGAGGTGGTGGCGCCGGCGGAGAACAGCGCGACGTCGAGGCCCGTGGGGTCGGCGGTGGCGGCGTCCTCGACGACGACCTCGCCGTCGCCCCACGGCAGCCGGGTGCCGGCGGAGCGGGCCGAGGCGAAGAACCGGACGCTGGCCAGCGGGAAGTCGCGCTCGGCCAGGATCTGCCGCATCGCGACGCCGACCTGCCCGGTGGCGCCGACGACGCCCAGGTGCAGGGGCCTCCTCTGCGGGGCGGGGCTCACCGGCCCGTCCCCCCGTAGACCACGGCCTCGACGTCGGAGCCGAGCTCGAACGCGTCGTGCACGGCACGCACGGCCAGGTCGAGGTCGGTGTCGCGGCAGACCACCGAGATGCGGATCTCCGAGGTGCTGATCAGCTCGAGGTTGACCCCGGCGTCGGCCAGCGCACCGAAGAACCTCGCCGAGACGCCGGGGTGCGAGCGCATGCCGGCACCGACCAGGGAGACCTTGCCGATGTGCTGGTCGAACTCGACGTGGTCGAACCCGACGGTGTTCTTCACCTTCTCCAGCGCGGCCAGCGCGGTGGGGCCGTCGGCCTTGGGCAGGGTGAAGGAGATGTCGGCGAGCTTGGAGGCCGCGCCCGACACGTTCTGCACGATCATGTCGATGTTGATCTCGGCATCGGCCAGCACGCGGAACAGCTGGGCGGCCTCACCCGGCCGGTCGGGCACGCCGTAGACCGTGATCTTGCCTTCGCTGCGGTCGTGCGCGACGCCGGAGATGATGGCCTGTTCCACCGTGAGGTCCTCCATCGAGCCGGTCACCGTGGTGCCGGGGAGCTGGGAGTAGGAGCTGCGGACGTGCACCGGGATGCCGTAGCGGCGGGCGTACTCGACGCACCGCAGCATGAGGACCTTCGCCCCGCAGGCGGCGAGCTCCAGCATCTCCTCGTAGGTGACGGTGTCCAGCCGCCGGGCGTTGGGGACGATGCGCGGGTCGGCGGTGAACACGCCGTCGACGTCGGTGTAGATCTCGCAGACGTCGGCCTGCAGGGCCGCGGCCACGGCCACCGCCGTGGTGTCCGAGCCGCCGCGGCCCAGCGTGGTGATGTCCTTGGTGTCCTGGCTGACGCCCTGGAACCCGGCGACGATCACGATCGAGCCCTCGTCGAGCGCGGACCGCAGCCGGCCGGGGGTGACGTCGATGATCCGGGCCTTGCCGTGGCTGGAGGTGGTGATCACCCCGGCCTGGGAACCGGTGAACGAACGCGCCTGGTAGCCGTGCACCGAGATGGCGATGGCCAGCAGCGCCATCGAGATGCGTTCCCCCGCGGTGAGCAGCATGTCCAGCTCGCGGCCGGGCGGGTCGGCGGTGATCTGCTCGGCCTGGTCGAGCAGGTCGTCGGTGGTGTCACCCATCGCGGAGACCACCACGACCACGTCGTGGCCGTTCTTCTTGGCCTGCACGACGCGCTCGGCGACGCGCTTCACGCGTTCGGCGTTGGCGACGGACGAACCGCCGTACTTCTGCACGACCAGGGCCACGGGGCCTGAGACTACCGGCGCGACCAGCGGGGACGGCCGACCGGTGGTGGGATCGCAGGCGTGCCCGAGACTGCGGACGACGTGACCGAGTGGCTGCTCACCGATGCCGAGCGGGCCAACCCCACCTCGGCCATCCCGGCCTGGACGGCGGGCAACCTGGCCGAACCGCTCGTCCACGGCGCGGCCTACTTCGACCGGCTGGTCGACGCGGTGCGCGACCTCGGCCCCGGTGACCACCTGTTCTTCACCGACTGGCGGGGCGACCCCGACCAGCTGCTGCGCCCCGACGGGCCGACCGTCGACGAGCTGTTCTCCGACGCCGCCCGCCGCGGGGTCTGCGTGCGGGGCCTGGTGTGGCGCTCGCACTGGGATGCGCTGAGCTTCTCCAAGGAGCAGAACCGCAGCCTGGACCGCGAGCTCGAGGAGGACGGCGCGGTCGTCGTCCGGGACCAGCGGGTACGTCGGCTGGGCAGCCACCACCAGAAGTTCGTCGTGTGCCGGCACGTCGACGACCCCGCCCGGGACGTCGCGTTCGCCGGCGGCATCGACCTCGGGCACACCCGCCGGGACGACGCCGAGCACCGGGGCGACCCGCAGCCGCAGGACATGTCCGCCGCGTACGGCGACACCCCGCCCTGGCACGACGTGCAGCTGCAGCTGCGCGGCCCGGTGGTCGGGGTGCTCGACGACTCCTTCCGGGAGCGCTGGGACGACCCGACCAGCCCGGCGTCGGAGAACCCGGTGGCCTGGGTGCGCGACCGGTGGGAGGCCCGCAAGCCGCACCGGCGCATGGACCCGACCCCGCTGCCCGACCAGCCCCCGCCGCCCCCGCCGTGCGGCCCGCACGTGGTGCAGACGCTGCGCACCTACCCCAAGGTGTGGCCGGCGTTCGACTTCGCCCCCGACGGCGAGCGGTCGATCGCCCGCGGCTACACCAAGGCCCTCGAGCGGGCACGCCGCCTGGTCTACCTGGAGGACCAGTACCTGTGGTCCTCCGACGTCGCCGACCACCTCGCCGCGTCGCTGCGCGAGCACCCGGGCCTGCATCTGGTCGTGGTGGTGCCGAGGGTGCCCGACCAGGGGGGCGCGTTCTCCGAACGGCCCCAGCAGTACGGCCAGGGCCAGGCCATGTCGCTGCTGCTGGCCGCGGCCCCGGGGCGGGTGCACGTCTTCGACCTGGAGAACCACGAGGGGACGCCGGTCTACGTGCACGCGAAGGTGTGCGTGGTCGACGACGTGTGGGCGGAGGTCGGCAGCGACAACATGAACCGCCGGTCGTGGAGCCACGACAGCGAGCTGTCCAACGCCGTGCTGGACAGCACCCGTGACGAGCGCGAGCCGCGTGACCCCGCCGGCCTGGGCGACGGCGCCCGCACCTTCGCCCGCGACCTGCGGCTCGAGCTGGCCCGGGAGCACCTGGACCGCGCCGCCGACGGCACCGACGACGCGGGGCTGCTGGACCCCGACGACTTCGTGGCCGCCTGCGTCACCGCGGCGGACGCGCTGGACGCCTGGCACGCCGGTGGGCAGGTGGGCCCGCGTCCGCCGGGTCGGCTGCGGCACCACCGCCCGCGTTCCCTGAGCCGGCTGGAGAGGGTGTGGGCCACGCCGCTGTACCGCTTGGTGCACGACCCCGACGGCCGCCCGGTCCGGCTCCGCCTGCGCCGCACGTACTGACCGGGGGCCGCCCGGTCCGCGCGCCCCCCGGGGGGGCGGCAAGGTCCCCCCGGCCGACGTCGTGCCCTGCTCCCCCTCAGCACGCAGACCGTTCTGCACCTCCACAGCACGCAGACCGTTCTGCACCTCCACAGCACGCAGAACGGTCTGCTCACTCGGGAGGCGCAGGGCACGAGGTGGCTCGGGAGGATGTGCTGGGCCGGGGGGGGGCGATCGCGACGGCCCAGCACATCCCGCCGACGGATGACCGCGGCTCGTCCACAACCGGGACGACGATCCACAGGTGTCCTGGACCCCTGGAGACCTCGCCGGGCGGACGGGACCGTGGGCGCATGACCACTCCGGACCCCGTCACCCACGACGCCCGGCCCGGGTTCGAGCTGTCGGGGACCGTGCGACGCATCCGCCGGACAGCCCGCCTGTCGCAACGACAGCTCGCCGCCGCCGCAGGCCTCTCGGCGACCACGGTGGCCCAGGTCGAGACCGGCCGCCGGTCCCTGTCGGCCACGGACCTGGCCGCCCTGGCCACCGTCGCCGGGTTGCGCCTGGTCCTGCTCGACGCGGCCGGCGAGGTCGTGCCTCCCATGCGGCCCGACGCGGTGCGCGACGACGGCGGCCGTCGTTACCCCGCGCACTGCGACGTCCGGCACGGCGACGAGGGGTGGTGGTACCTGCCGCACAGGGCGCACCGGGCCATCCCCTGGTTCACGTTCGACCTGCGCCCGCACGAACCCCTGCAGGACGACGACCACCCCTCGCCCGCACCCGAGCACGACCCACGGTCGCGGAGAGCGCGACGGGAGCACGTCGAACGCGTCGCCCAGGCAGCCCGCGCGCGCACGGCCCGGGTGGAGGCCATGCTGCGCCGCCTCTCCGGGGAACCCGACCCGCTGGCCGAGCTGCTCGACCCGTGTGGGTGCCTGCCGGGGTGCGAGGAGCTCCTGGTCGGCGACGACCCGGAGGGCCAGCTGGACCCGCACGTCGCCGACTGCCCCTGCCGGTGCGACACGCACTGACGGCACACGGTTGCGCGAGGGAACCGCAGGTGAGGGCGCGGTTCGGGATGCGCGGACCGGCGACGCACTGCACCCTGTCCGCATGATCACGTCGGGCCCCCGCAGCCGCCGGTGAGCCTGCTCGTCGTCCTGGCGGTGCTCGGCGGGCTCGCCGCCGCTGCCCCCCTGCTCACCCGCGTGCTCGGCCGCGACGCCGGTTACGTGCTCGCCGCCGGGTTCCTCGGCGTCGCCGCGCTGCTGGCCGTCCAGGCGCCCACCGTGCTCGACGACCGCACGGTCGACTGGCGCGCCGAGTGGATCGCCTCCCTCGGCGTGTCGCTGGCTCTGCGGCTGGACGGCGTCTCGCTGGTGTTCAGCCTGGTCGCGCTGGTGGTCGGCGCGCTGGTGCTGGCCTACTGCTGCCGGTACCTCTCCGACGCGGCCGCCCGTGGCCCGGTCTACCCGCTGCTGACCCTGTTCGCCGCCGCGATGGTGGGGCTGGTGCTGGCCGACGATCTGGTGCTGCTCTACGTCTTCTGGGAGATCACCACCCTCTGCTCCTTCGCCCTCGTCTCCACCGCGGGAGCCAAGGCGGCCGGGCCCGGGCGGCACGCACTCGTGGTCACCGTCGTCGGCGGGCTCGCGCTGCTGGTCGCCGTCGTCCTGCTGACCCTGGCCACCGGCACCACCCGGCTCTCGTCCGTGCTGGCCGACCCCGACGCGGTCCTGGCCAGCCCCTACGCGGTCCCGATCGCCGCGTGCGTGGCCGTCGCCGCCTTCACCAAGAGCGCCCAGTTCCCGTTCCAGTCCTGGCTGCCCGGCGCCATGGTGGCCATGACCCCGGTCAGTGCCTACCTGCACGCCGCGACCATGGTGAAGGCCGGCATCTACCTGCTGGTCCGGATGAGCCCGCTCTTCGCCGGGCAACCCGCGTGGTCGGCGGTGCTGGTCACGGTCGGGTTGACCACAGCCCTGCTCGGGGCGGTGCAGGCCCTGCGCGAGCACGACCTCAAGGCGGTGCTGGCCCGTTCCACCGTCAGCCAGCTCGGGCTGCTGGTCGCCGTCATCGGCGTGGGGACCTCGACGGCGCTGGCGGCGGCACTGCTGCACACCATGGCGCACGCGCTGTTCAAGGCCACGCTGTTCATGCTGGTCGGGATCGTCGACAAGGAGACCGGCAGCCGGGACATCAGGGAGCTGTCCGGCCTGCGGAAGGTCATGCCCTGGACGGCGACGGCCACGGCGGTCGCCGCGCTGTCGATGGCCGGGGTGCCCCCCATGCTCGGGTTCGTCAGCAAGGAGTACCTGTTCATGGGGCTCCTCTCGGCCGACGTCACCCCCTGGGCCGGCCCGGTCGCGGCAGCGGTGGCGGTCACGGCGTCCGCGCTGACGTTCGCCTACGGCGCCCGCATCGTGCACGGCGCCTTCGGCGGCCCCGTCGAGCAGCCCGAGCTCTACGAACCCGCCCCGGCCTTCCTCGCCCCCGCCGCCGTCGCCGCCGTGGTGGGGGTCCTCGCCGGCCCGACGGTGTCCCTGCTGGACCCGGTGCTCGACAGCGCCACCACCGACGCGTTGCCCGGCTCGACGCCGCCGTCGATCTACGCCTGGCACGGCCTGAGCCCGGAGCTGGCCATGTCCGTGCTCACCGTCGCCGTCGGGCTGGTGCTCTTCTGGCAGCGCGACCGCGTCGACGCCGGTCTGCAGCGGCTCCGGTTCCCCGACGGCCCGGCACTGTTCACCCGCGGCCACGACGCGCTGCTCGCCCTCGGCGGCCGGGTCGGGGCCCTCGACCGCTCCCCCGCGCTGGCCGCGCACCTGAGCCGACCGCTGCTGGCCGTGGTGGCCCTGGGCGGCGTCGGGTTGGCCACCACGGGTGCGCTGCCCGCCCGGGTGGGGGACGGCGACCCCGGCCGCTGGCTGGTCGTGGTGCTGCTGGCCGCCGCCGTGCTCGGCACCGCGCTGGCCACCCGCACCGTCGCCCTGGTGGCCCTGGTCGGCGTGACCGGGCTGTTCGTGTCGCTGTGGCTGCTGCTGTCGGGCGCCCTCGACGTGGCGCTGACGCTGCTGCTGGTCGAGGTGCTCACCGCCGTGGTCCTCGTGCTCGTGCTGCGCGACCGGCCGCTGCGGTTGCCCGCGCCCGGCCCGCGCCGGTGGCCCACCGCCGTCCTCGCCCTCGCCGTCGGGCTGGTCGCCGCCGGTGCCACCGCGGCCTTCACCGGCCGCCGCGACCTCTCCGCGGCCGGCACCTTCTTCCTCGACCGCGCCGAGGAGCTCACCGGCGGCACCAACGTCGTGAACACGGTGCTGGTGGACTTCCGCGGCCTGGACACCCTGCTGGAGTCGGTCGTGGTCGGCATCGCCGCCCTGGGCCTGCTGCTCCTCGGGACGGCGACCGTGCCGCACCCGACCGACACCGACGACGTCCTGCTGCGGGTGGGCACCCGGTTGCTCGCCCCCGGCATGCTGCTGCTGTCGGCCTGGCTGCTCTGGCGTGGGCACGACGAGCCCGGTGGCGGCTTCATCTCGGCGCTGGTCGCCGGCATCGCGGTGGCCCTGCGCCAGCTCGCCTCCGGCACGGTGCCCACCCGGGCCTGGCTCGAGCCGCGCGTCCTGCTCGGGGTCGGTGCGGTGCTGTCGGTCGGCGTCGGGGTGGCCCCGCTGGTGGTCGGCGAGGCACTGCTCACCCCCTTCTCCCTGCTGCCCTTCCTCAGCTCGGCGCTGGTGTTCGACCTCGGGGTGTGGTTGATGGTGCTGGCCCTCGTCGTGGCCGTCGTGCAGGCGCTGGGCGCCCGCCCCGAGCGCGAGCGGGTCGACGCGTGAGCGCCGCGGTCGCGGTCGGCGTGCTGGTCGCCGGCGGTGCGTACCTGGTGCTGCAGCGCGGACTGCTGCGCGTGGTGCTCGGGTTCGTGCTGCTCGGGCACGCCATCGTGGTGCTGGTGCTGGCCGCCGGGGGCGACGGGCGCGGGTTCCCGCTGCCCGGCAACGGCGCGGGCGCCCCGGCCGACCCCCTCCCGCAGGCGTTCGTGCTCACCGCGGTGGTCATCGCCTTCGCGGTCACCGTGTACCTGCTCGGCCTGCTGCGGGCCGGGTCGACCGAGCCCGGGCCGGACGACGACGACGCGCGGGGTCCCGGATGAACGCCCTGGTCGTCGCCCCGGTCGCGCTGCCGCTGGTCGCCGCCGCCGTCCTCCTGCTGGCCCCGCGCTCGGTCCTGCTCGCCCGCGCGCTGGGCATCGGCACCACCGGGCTCGTCGTGGTCGCCGCCGCGGTGCTGCTGGCCCGCACCCTGACCGGCGAGGTCCCGGTCGTGCAGGTCGGCGGCTGGCCCGCGGGCATCGCCGTCGTCCTCGCCCTCGACGCCTTCGGTGCGCTGCTGCTGCTGCTCACCTCGGCGGTCACCGTGCTCGGGCTGGTCTACGCGATCGGCACCGGGGAGGACCGCGAGCGCACCTTCACCTCGCTGGTGCTGGTCATGTCCGCCGGTGTCTCCGGGGCGCTGTCGACGGCCGACCTGTTCAACCTGTTCGTGTTCGTCGAGGTCGTGCTCATCCCCAGCTACGTGCTGCTCACCCTGGCCGGACGACGGCAGCGCATCGCCGGCGCCCGGCTCTACGTGAGCGTGAACCTGCTGGCCTCCACGCTGTTCTTGGCCGGCGTCGGGCTGCTCTACGGGATCACCGGCACCGTGCAGCTGGGCGAGCTGGCCGGCGCGGCGACCGCCAGCACGCCCGCCGCCCTGGCCGCCGCGCTGGTGCTGCTGGCCATGGGGGTGAAGTCCGCCGTCGTCCCGCTGCACTCGTGGCTGCCGGGCTCGTACTCCGTCGCCGGACCCGCGGTCACCGTGCTGTTCTCCGGCCTGCTGACCAAGGTCGGCCTCTACGCCCTGTTCCGGCTGTACTCGGTGCTGTTCGACGGCGACCGGCGCTTCCTGTGGGTGCTGCTCGCCCTCGCCGTGCTGACGATGGTCGTCGGCGTGCTCTCCGCAGTCGGCGCGAAGGCCGTGCGGCCGGTGCTCACCGCCCACATGGTCAGCCAGATCGGCTACGTGCTGGTCGGCCTGGGCCTGTCCACGGTCGCCGGGCTGGGTGCGGCGACCTTCTTCCTCGTGCAGTACGTGCTGGTCAAGGCGGCGCTGTTCATGGTCGGCGGCGCGGTCGAGGTGCGGTACGGCACCGACGTGCTCGCCCGCCTCGGCGGCGGGCTCGTGCACCGCGAGCGGTGGCTGGCCGTCGCCTTCGCCGGGTCGGCGCTGGCGCTGGTCGGCATCCCGCCGACGTCGGGGTTCGTCGCCAAGCTCCAGCTGGCCACCGCCGCGGCCGCCGACGGGCCGTGGTGGGTGCTGGTCGCCGTCGTCGCGGTGAGCGCGGTGACCCTGGTGTCGATGCTCAAGCTGTGGAACGGCGTGTTCTGGGGCGAGCCGTCCGCCCTGCCCGCCCCACCCCGGGGTCCCGCGGCCACCCTGGTGGGCCCGCCGCTGCTGCTGGCGGCGGTGGCCCTCGTGCTGGGCATCTGGGCCGAGCCGCTGCTGGCCGCCAGCACGATCGCCGGGCAGCAGCTCGCCGACCCGTCGGCCTGGGTCGCGGCGGTGACCCGGTGAGCCGCCTGCGCGCCGTCGTGGCGTTCGCCGCCTGGTACGCCGGGCAGTTCCTGGTCGCCAACGTGCGGGTCGCCGGGCACGTGCTGCGGCCCCGCCTGGCCCACCGGCCGGTCGTCGTCCGCCACGAGCTGCGGGGGCGCACCGACGTCGAGGTGGCCAGCTTCATCGCGCTGGTCAGCCTCACCCCGGGCACGCTGGTCGTCGACCGCGCCGACCAGGTGGTCACCGTGCACGCCGTGCACGCCGAGGACTGCGACCACGAACTGGCCGACCTGCGCGAGCTGGAGGACCGGCTGCTGGCGGCGTTCGGCCGCCCGGGGAGGACCACGTGATCACCCAGGACGTCGTGCTCGAGGCCGCCCTCGTCCTGCTGGCCCTCAGCCTGGTCGTCGCCGCCGTCCGGGCGGTGGTGGGCCCCACCGACGCCGACCGGGTGCTGGCCGTCGACTTCGGTTTCCTGGTCACCCTGTGCGCGGTGGCGCTGCTCGCCGTCCGCCTGCGGACCCCGGCGCTGCTGGACCTCGTGCTCGTGGGCACCCTGGTGGGCTTCCTGGCCACGGTGGCCCTGGCGCGGCTCGTGGCGAGGAGGTCGCGGTGACCCTGCAGACGGTGGTCGGCGACGTCCTGCTGCTGCTGGGCGTGCTGCTCATGGCGGTGGCCGCGGTCGGGCTGGTGCGCATGCCCGACGTCTACAACCGCACCAACGCCGTTGCGAAGGCCGGCGGGCTGGGGTTGGTGCTGGTGCTGCTCGGCGTCGTCGTGCTCGACCCCGGGCCGACGGCGGTCGTCGTCCTGCTGCTGGCCGTGGTGCTGCAGCTGTTCACCGTGCCCATCGCCGGCTTCGAGATCGGCCAGGCCGCCCGGATCTCAAGGGCTCCGCTGGCCCCGGGCACCCGCACGTCGCCCGGCGCGGACCTCCCGCACGGCGAAGCCGACCGCGGCGACGAGGCTGACCGGTAGGCAGAACCACAGCAGGACGGCGCTGAAGGGCCCCAGCGCGTCGTGGTCGGTGCCGTCGAGCACCAGGTAGGCCGTGTAGGCCACGAACCAGGCCAGCAGCACCGCACCTTCGGGGCGGCTGACCCGCGCCCCGGTGTAGAGCACGATCCCGAGCGCGACGGTCGCGGCGATCATCACCGGGGCGTCGAAGCGGACCACCGCGGGGTCGACCCCGACACCCCCCGGCACCACCAGCGCCGGGACCCCCAGCACCAGCCCGATGTTGGCCACGTTGCTGCCGATGACGTTGCCCACCGCCAGCTCGGTGTCGCCCTTGCGGGCCGCGAGGACGGCCGTGACGATCTCCGGCAGCGCCGTGCCGACCGAGACCACCGTCAGCCCGATGACCAGCTCGGACAGCCCCAGCGCGGCCGCGATCGTGCTGGCCGACTCGACCAGCCAGGTGGCCCCCAGCACCAGCAGGCCCACCCCGGCCAGCAGCACGACGACGTCCCGCCCGGGCCTCGGGTCGGTCGACCCGGCCTCCTCGTCGGCGCCGTCCCCGGCGGCGCCGGCGCCGCCGGCACCGGCCCGGCGGCCGCGCACCACCGCGGCGGCCAGGTAGCCGACCAGCCCCACGGCCAGCAGGGCGCCGTCCCCGCGGCCCAGGTCGCCGTCCAGACCGAGGACGACGACCGCGGCGGCGAAGCCGAGCGCGACCGGCAGGTCGAAGCGCAGCAGCGACCGGTCCCCGCGCTGCGGGCGCACGAGCGCGGCGACGGCGAGCACCAGGAGGATGTTCACGGTGTTGCTGCCCACCGCGTTGCCCACCGCCAGGCCCGGTGACCCCGACAGCGTCGCGTCGACCGAGACGGCGAGCTCCGGGGCGCTGGTCGCGGTGGCCACCACCGTCGCCCCGACCACCAGCGGCGACAGACCCACCGCCCGCCCCAGCCCGCTCGCGCCGCGGACCAGCAGCTCGCCGCCGACGACCAGCAGCACCAGGCCCGCCACCAGCAGCAGCACCGTCACCAACGGATGGTCGCACCGACCGGGGGGTCCGCTGCTACGGTGTCGACGTGCGCGGCAGCCTCCTCCTTCTCCGCCGCGGCGAGGCCCTCTCCTAGGTCGGCCCCCTCGCCGCGGTGTCCGCGCGTGCTCCCCGGAGCCCCCGCCGCTGACCGCCACACCACGGCACCCCAGGAGAGCCACCAGCCATGAGCACCCACCCGCACGCCCGCAACGCCCAGCAGCCCTCGGCGATGCCGATCGGCAAGTACGCGCCGTTCGCCGCGGTCGACCTGCCCGACCGCACCTGGCCCGCCCGCACCACCACCGTGGCCCCGCGCTGGTGCGCGGTCGACCTGCGCGACGGCAACCAGGCGCTGATCGACCCGATGACCCCCGACCGCAAGCGGCGCATGTTCGAGCTGCTGGTGCGGATGGGCTACAAGGAGATCGAGGTCGGCTTCCCGGCGGCCAGCCAGACCGACTACGACTTCGTGCGCCAGCTGATCGACGAGGACCTGATCCCCGGCGACGTCACCATCCAGGTGCTGACCCAGGCCCGCGACGAGCTGATCGAGCGCACCTTCGAGTCCCTGGTGGGCGCGAAGCAGGCGATCGTGCACCTGTACAACTCGACCTCCACCCTGCAGCGCCGCGTCGTGTTCGGCAGCGACAAGGCCGGCATCGTCGACATCGCCGTCCACGGGGCGCGGCTGGTGCGCAAGCTGGCCGAGGCGATGGAGGGGACCGAGATCCGCTACGAGTACTCCCCCGAGTCGTTCACCGGCACCGAGCTCGAGTTCGCGGTCGAGATCTGCAACGCGGTCACCGACGTCTGGGAGCCCACGCCCGAGAACCCGACCATCCTGAACCTGCCGGCGACGGTGGAGATGGCCGAGCCGACCGTCTACGCCGACCAGATCGAGTGGATGCACCGCAACGTGGGTCGCCGCGACTCCGTCGTCCTGTCGCTGCACCCGCACAACGACCGCGGGACGGCGGTGGCGGCCGCCGAGCTGGGCTACCGGGCCGGCGCCGACCGCATCGAGGGCTGCCTGTTCGGCAACGGCGAGCGCACCGGCAACGTCGACCTGGTCACCCTGGGGCTGAACCTGTTCAGCCAGGGCGTCGACCCGCAGATCGACTTCTCCGACATCGACGAGGTCCGGCGCACCGTCGAGTACTGCAACCAGATCGGCGTGCACGAGCGGCACCCCTACGGCGGCGACCTGGTTTACACGGCCTTCTCCGGCTCCCACCAGGACGCGATCAACAAGGGCTTCGCGGTGATGGGGGCCGACGCCGCGGCCGCCGGGGTCGGCGTCGACGACATCCCGTGGGCGGTGCCCTACCTGCCGATCGACCCCAAGGACGTCGGCCGCAGCTACGAGGCCGTGATCCGGGTGAACAGCCAGTCCGGCAAGGGCGGCGTCGCCTACATCATGAAGACCGAGAACCACCTGGACCTGCCGCGGCGGCTGCAGATCGAGTTCTCCGCCGTCGTCCAGCGGCACACCGAGGACGAGGGCGGCGAGGTGACCGCCGAGCAGATGTGGGCCGCGTTCTCCTCCGAGTACCTGCCCGACCCGCACGCGCCCTGGGGCCGGCTGTCGCTGACCGGGCACCAGCACGCAGCCGACGGCTCGGGCACCGACACGATGACCGTCGAGCTGGTCGACGACGGCGTCCCGGTGACCCTGACTGGTCGCGGCAACGGCCCGATCGCGGCGTTCGTGGACGCGCTGCGCGCCCTGGACGTCGACGTGCGGGTGCTGGACTACGCCGAGCACGCGCTGTCCTCCGGCGGCGATGCCCGGGCCGCGGCCTACGTGGAGTGCGCCGTGGGCGAGCGGGTGCTGTGGGGCGTGGGCGTCGACCCCAACATCGTGAGCGCGTCCCTGCGCGCGGTGGTCAGCGCCGTGAACCGCGCCCTGCGCTGACGTCGCCCGCCCCGGGCCGTCGCGGGCCGTCCCGGGCCCGGGGCGGCCCTGGGCGCACCCCCGCGCGGACTGCGCCCGTGTGCGGCCCACGGAGCCGGGGGACCCACTTGGGAGCGCACCGTCCCACCAGTGCGCGCCGGCGCGCTCTCCGGGGGCAGGAGGCCCGCCTGGGAGCGCACCCCGGTACGCGGTGCGCCCGGGCCGCCCCCGGGCCGCCCCCGGGCCGCCCCCGGGCCGCCGCGGGCCCGGGGCGGCCCTGGGCGCACCCCCGCGCGGAATGCGCCCGTGTGCGGCCCACGGAGCCGGGGGACCCACCTGGGAGCGCACCACCTCGCCGGTGCGCGCCAGGGCGCCCTCCGGGGTCGGGATACCTGCTCGGGAGCGCACCGGCGTCGACGGTGCGCCCTGAGCGGCACCCCGGCCCTGAGCGAGACCCGGCCCTGAGCGGCACCCCGGCCCTGAGCGAGGACGCGCAGCCCGGTACGCGGTGCGCCAGGGGGCGGGTCCGGGTGCGGTGGGGACCCGTCCGCGGGGCCATCGCCCGACCGGGTGAACCGGCTCGCCGGCGCGGCCTGCCGGTTTGACAGCGATCGAACACGTGTTCGATGCTTGGTCGGTGACCGTGCTCCCGCCCGACCTCGCCGAGCGGCTGGCCGCCGCCCGGTCGGCGGTCGCCGCGGCCGACAGCCGGTTCGGCACCTCCACCCCCCGCCGGCCCCTGGAGACGCTGCCCGGCCTGGGTGGGCTGCTGCCCGCCGGGGCGCTGCACACCGGGGCGGTCTACTCGGTGCTCGGTTCGGTCACCCTGGCCACGGCGCTGCTGGCCGGCCCCTCGGCCGCCGGTGAGTGGTGCGGCGTGGTCGGGGTGCCCGGGTTCGGCGCCGAGGCCGCCGCCGGCATGGGCGTCGACCTGTCCCGCACCGTGCTGGTCCCCGACCCCGGCCCCGACCCGGTGGGCGTGGTCGACGCGCTGGTGGGTGCGCTCACCGTCGTGCTGGTCGGGCTCCCCGGCCGGGTCGCCCCCGGCGAGGCGAACCGGCTCACCGCCCGGCTCCGCCAGCGCGGGGCGGCGCTGGTGGTGCACGCCCCGCACAGCGCGTCGGCGGCCTGGCCGCAGACCGAGGCGCAGCTGACCGTCACCGGTGGCGAGTGGCGGGGCCTGGGCGAGGGGCACGGTCACCTCGCCGGACGCATCGCCGAGGTGGCCGTGCAGGGCCGGCGCTCGGGTCGGGCGCAGCGCACCCGGCTGTGGCTGCCCGACGCCGAGGGCCGGGTCCGCCCGGTGCTCGAAACGGCCCAGGCAGCCCAGGGGCCCCGGGCCACCCAGGCCCCGCAGGCGGCACCGCAGGCAGGATCGCTGGCGGCACCTCTGGTCAGGGCCGCCGGATGAGCCGGGCACCGAACCGGACGATCGTGCTGTGGTGCCCCGACTGGCCGGTCACCGCCGCCGTCCGGGCCGCCGACTGCCCCGCCGGGCCACCCGCCGCCGTCGTCGACCGCGGCCGGGTGGTGGCGCTGTCCCCCGCCGCCCGCGACGCCGGGGTGCAGCTCGAGCTGCGGGTCCGCGAGGCGCAGGCGCGCTGTCCCGGGCTCGTCGTCGTCCCGGCCGACCCGCGGCGCGACGCCCGCGCGTTCGAGCCGGTGCTGCGCGCGGTCGAGGCGGTGGCCCCCGGCGTGCAGGTGCTGCGGCCGGGCACCTGCGCGGTCCCGGCCCGCGGGTCCAGCAGCTACCTCGGCGGGGAGGCCGCGGCCGCCGCGGTGCTGCTCGACGTCGTCGAGGGGCTGGGCGTCGAGGGCGCCCGGGTGGGCATCGCCGACGGCCCGTTCAGCGCCGAGCAGGCCGCCCGCACCGCCCCCGCGGTACCCGGCACCCGGGTGGTGGCCGAGGGCGGCGACCGGGCGTTCCTGGCCGGTCTGCCCGTCGAGGTGCTGGCCCCCGTGCTTGACCCCGGCACCCCCGACCTGCTCCGCCGGCTCGGGTTGCGCACCGTGGGTTCCTTCGCCGCCCTCGAGCTCACCGACGTGCTGGCCCGGTTCGGCTCCTCCGGCGGCCGCGCGCACCGGTTGGCCAGCGGTGCCGACGAGCGCTCGGCCACCGGTCGCGCACCGCTGCCCGAGCTGAGCCGCACCGTCGACCTCGACCCCCCGCTCGACCGGGCCGAGCAGGTCGTGGCCACGCTGCGGTCCACCGCCGAGGAGTTCGTCGCGGGCCTGGCCGGGCAGGTGCTGGTCTGCACCGGGCTGCGGGTGGAGATCGAGGACGACCGCGACGGCCTCGTCGTCCGCCGCTGGCTGCACCCCCGCTTCTTCGCCGCCGACGACGTGCTCGACCGCATCCGCTGGCAGCTGGCCGCCGGCGGGCTGGCCGGTCCGGTGGCCCGGGTCGACCTGGTGCCCGAGGACGTCGAGCCGCAGGGCGCGCACGCCGAGGGCCTGTGGGGCGGGGCGCCGCACGAGCAGGTGCACCAGGCGCTCACCCGGGTGCAGAGCCGGCTGGGCCACCGCGCCGTCGGCACCACGGTGATCGGGGGCGGCCGCGGGCCCGCCGACCGCATGACCTTCGTGCCCTGGGGCGACCGCCCGGTGCCCGCCCGTCCCGGCGAGCCGCCGTGGCCCGGGCAGCTGCCCCCGCCGCTGCCGGCCACCGTGCTCCCCCGCCCCGGCCCCGCCGGCGTGCTGGGGCCGGGTGGGTCACCCGCCGTCCTGTCCGACCGCGGGGTGCTGTCGGGTCCCCCGGTGCGGTTCCGGGTGGACGACGACACCCGGCCGGTCCCCGGCTGGCCGGTGGGCTGGCAGCCGGTGCAGGCGTGGGCCGGGCCCTGGCCGGTCGACGAGCGCTGGTGGACCGACGACGCCCCCGGCCAGCTGGCCCGCTTCCAGGTGGTCGGCGTCGACGGCAGCGCCTGGCTGCTGCTGGTCGGCGGTGGCCGCTGGTGGGTCGAGGCCAGCTATGACTGAGCAGGAGCGCTGACGTGGGCTGGCAGAACCCCCCGATCCCGTGGTCGGAGCTCGAACGCCGGCTCTCCGACCGGCACCGTCCCGGCGCGCCCACCCAGGGCGACGGCGGCGACAGCCCGGCCTGGTCGCGCAAGCGGCAGCCCTACACGCCGCCGCCGGTCGAGGCCGGACCCCCGCAGCCGGTGCTGCCCGGGGTGCCCTACGCCGAGCTGCACTGCCACACCAACTTCAGCTTCCTCGACGGCGCCAGTCACCCCGAGGAGCTGGTCACCGAGGCGGTGCGGCTGGGTCTGCACGCCCTGGCGGTCACCGACCACGACGGGTTCTACGGGGTGGTCCGCGCCGCCGAGGCCGCCAAGGCCCACGACCTGCCCACCGTGGTCGGTGCCGAGCTGTCGCTGGGGCTCCCCGGTCCGCAGAACGGCGTCCCCGACCCCGTGGGCACCCACCTGCTCGTGCTGGCCCGCGGCACCGCGGGCTACCACCGGTTGGCCGCCGAGATCACCCGGGCGCAGCTGCGCGGGGCGGAGAAGGGCCGGCCGGTCTACGACGTCGAGGAGCTCGCGGCGGCGTCCGGCGGCGACTGGTTGGTGCTCACCGGCTGCCGCAAGGGCACCGTGCGGGCGGCGCTGGCCACCGGCGGGCCCGACGCGGCGGCCGCCGAGCTCGACCGGCTCACCGCGCTGTTCGGCCGCGACCACGTGGTGGCCGAGCTGTTCGACCACGGGCACCCCACCGACAGCCGGGCCAACGACGCCGTCGCCGGGCTGGCCGCGGCGGCGGGGTTGCCGGTGGTGGCCACCGGCAACGTGCACGTGGCCACGCCGGCCGGGCGCCGGCTGGCCACCGCGCTCGCCGCCGTCCGGGCCCGCCGCGACCTCACGGGCATCGACGGCTGGCTGCCGGCGACGGGGGCGGCGCACCTGCGGTCGGGGGCCGAGATGGCAGCCCGGTTCGCCCGCTACCCCGGGGCCGTCGCCCGGTCGGTGCAGCTGGCCGACGAGCTGGCGTTCCCGCTCGAGCTGGCCCGTCCCCGGTTGCCGCGCACCGTCATCCCCGCCGGGCACACCCCGATCAGCTGGCTGCGCGAGCTGGTGATGCAGGGCGCCGAGCGGCGGTTCGGGCCCTCGGGCGGCTGGCGGGTCGACGAGCGCGAGTACACCGACCGGGTCCACCGCGAGCTGGCGGTCATCGGCGAGAAGGACTTCCCCGGCTACTTCCTCATCGTGCACGACCTGGTCGCCTTCGCCCGGGGCCGCGGCATCCTCTGCCAGGGCCGGGGCTCGGCGGCGAACTCGCTGGTCTGCTACCTGCTCGACATCACCGCGGTCGACCCGGTCCGCTTCGGGCTGCCCTTCGAGCGGTTCCTGGCCAGCACCCGCGAGGAGGAACCCGACATCGACGTCGACTTCGACGCCGACCGCCGCGAGGAGGTCATCCAGTACGTCTACGACCGCTACGGGCGCACCAACGCCGCGCAGGTCGCCAACGTCATCACCTACCGGCCGAAGCTGGCGGTGCGCGACGTCGCCAAGGCGCTGGGGCACAGCACCGGGCAGCAGGACGCCTGGTCCAAGCAGGTCGAGGCGTGGGGGTCGGTGGCCACCGCGGCCGACCACGACATCCCCGAGGCCGTCGTCGACCTGGCCGGGGAGCTGCTGGGGTTCCCGCGGCACCTGGGCATCCACTCCGGCGGCATGGTGCTCACCGACCGGCCGGTGGGCGAGGTCTGCCCGATCGAGCACGCCCGCAAGGAGCAGCGCACCGTGCTGCAGTGGGACAAGGACGACTGCGCCGCGATGGGCCTGGTCAAGTTCGACCTGCTGGGGCTGGGCATGCTGGCCGCCCTGCAGCACTGCTTCGACATCGTGGCCGAGCACACCGGCGAGCGCTGGACGCTGGACTCGATGCCCAAGGAGGAGCCCGGCGTCTACGACATGCTCTGCCGGGCCGACTCGATCGGGGTCTTCCAGGTCGAGAGCCGCGCGCAGATGGGCACCCTGCCCCGGCTGCGGCCGCGGCAGTTCTACCACCTGGTCATCGAGATCGCGCTCATCCGGCCCGGTCCCATCCAGGGCGGGGCGGTGCACCCCTACATCCGCCGCAAGCTGGGCCAGGAACCGGTCACCTACCCGCACCCGCTGCTGGAGCCGGTGCTCGAGCGCACCCTCGGCGTCCCGCTGTTCCAGGAGCAGCTCATGCAGATCGCCCAGGCCGTCGGCGGGTGCAGCGGCGACGACGCCGACCTGCTGCGCCGGGCGATGGGCTCCAAGCGCGGCCTGGAGAAGATCGGACGGCTCAAGGAGACCCTGTTCACCGGCATGGCCGCCCACGGCATCACCGGCGGGCTGGCCCAGGACATCTACGCCAAGATCGAGGCGTTCGCGAACTTCGGGTTCGCCGAGAGCCACTCGATCAGCTTCGGGTTGCTGGTCTACAGCTCCAGCTGGCTGAAGCTGCACTACCCGGCCGCGTTCCTGGCCGCCCTGCTGCGCGCGCAGCCGATGGGCTTCTGGTCCCCGCAGACGCTGGTCGCCGACGCCCGCCGGCACGGGGTCGAGGTGCGCACCCCCGACATCCTGCGGTCCGGGGTGCACGCCGACCTGGAACCCGTCGACGCCGAGCGCTCCGGTACCGGTCCCCGGCCGACCGGCGACCCGGCCTGCCGCAGCCTCGAGCAACCACCCAGCGGCGAGTTCGACCCCAAGGCGCCCTTCGACACCGCCGACCACCGGCTCGACGAGGGGTTCGCCGTCCGGCTGGGGCTGGCGGGGGTGCGCACGATCGGTCCGGACGTCGCCGAGCGCGTCGTCGCCGCCCGCGACGACGGCGGGCCGTTCACCTCCATGGCCGACCTCGTGCTGCGCACCGGGCTCAGCACCGCGCAGCTCGAGGCGCTGGCCACCGCCGGTGCGTTCGACCCGCTGGGCATCTCCCGCCGGCAGGCGTTGTGGGAGGCCGGCCGGGCCGCTCGGGAGAGCGCCGACCTCCTCGCGGGCACCGCCGGGGAGGAGCCGCCGCCGATGCTGCCGGGCATGACCGACCCCGAGCTGACCATGGCCGACCTGTGGGCCACCGCCATCTCCACCGACAGCCACCCGGTGCAGCACGTGCGGGCCGAGCTCGACGCCGCCGGGGCGCTGTCGGCCACCGCGCTGGGCCGCGCCGAGCCGGGCAGCCGGGTGCAGGTGGGCGGGGTGGTCACCCACCGGCAGCGCCCGGCGACGGCGGGGGGCACCACCTTCCTCAACCTGGAGGACGAGACCGGCCTGGTGAACGTCATCGTGTCGGCCGGGGTGTGGGCGCGGTACCGCCGGGTGGCCCGCGAGGCGTCGGCGCTGGTGGTGCGTGGCCGGGTCGAGCGCGAGGCCGGCGTGGTCAACCTGGTCGCCGAGAACCTCGAGCAGCTGGCCATCACCGCCCGGACGACGTCCCGCGACTTCCGGTGAGCGTCAGCGGTCGGCGGGGCGCTCCGGGCCGTCGGCGGGCTCGTCGACGTCCGGGTCGCCCTCGGGGTGCACCGGGTGCGGCCGGCTCGGCAGGGGGTCGTCGGCCCCACCCAGCTCGTCGACCAGCAGCAGGTCACGGCGCACGTGCCGGCGGCGGTAGGCGATCCGGCTGACCATGTGCGCGCTGACCGGGGCGGTGATGAGCTGGAAGACCGCGACCAGCACGAGCATCCAGACGATGGGCTCGCCGACCAGCCGGATGACCGCGCCGGTCATCACCAGCAGCACCCCGAGCACCTGGGGTTTGGTCGCGGCGTGCATGCGGTTGAGCACGTCGGGGAAGCGGACGAGCCCCAGCCCCGCCGCCAGGCACAGGAAGGAACCGGCCACCAAGCAGACCGAGGCGACGACGTCGGCGGCGGTCACGAGGGGTCCCCGCGGCGTCCGGCGAGGTCGGCGTCGGCCGCGGCGTCGTCCGCGGGTGCCTCGGCAGATGTCTCGGCGGCCACCAGCATGCCGCCGATGTAGCGGGCCACCGACACCGACCCGACGAACGCGAGCAGGGCCACGACCAGCAGCACCGGCTCCAGCGAGACGTCCCGGTAGACCGCGCAGTAGACGGCGATGCCGCAGGCGATCGTGACGAGCAGGGCATCGGTGGACACCACGCGGTCCAGCAGGGAGGGCCCCAGCGCCAGCCGCGCCAGGATGAGCACGGCTCCGGCGCCGAGCAGGGCGAAGCACACGATCGCGACGACGGTCACCGCTGGCTCATCCTCTCGGTCCCCTCGGTCCCCGGGGTGTCGGTGTCCCGGGTGTCGGTCCCCGGGCTGTCGAGCCGGGCGACGTCCTCCGCCGAGCCGAAGGCCCGCACCACGCGCTCCTCCATGCCCAGCACGCTGGCCCGCTGCCGCTCGATGTGCGCCTCGTCGCGCACCCGCACCAGGTGGATGGCCAGCACCTGGTGCTCCCGGTCGACGTCGAGCACCAGGGTGCCCGGCACCAGCGACAGCGCCTCGGCGATGACGGTCAGCAGCAGGTCCGAGTCGGTGCGCAGCTGCGCCGTGATGATCGCCGAGCGGTGCCGCCCCGGCCGGAAGGCCAACCAGGTGACCTCGACGCTGGAGACCACCAGGTCGACCAGGAACCCGCCGAGGAACCGCAGGGCGGCCCACGGCCGGAACCGGCCGGACGTCGCCACGCTCGGCAGCGGCAGCACCGAGGTCACCAGCAGGGCCAGCAGCAACCCCGACAGCAGGTTCGCCCAGGAGAACGTGCCCCACAGCAGGACCCAGACCACGACCAGCCAGACCAGCAGGGGCACCTGCTGGCGCAGCCGGGTCACCCGCGCGCTCACGGGACCTCCCCGGAACCGAAGACGGCCTCCACGTAGGGCGTGCGGTCCCGCAGGTCGGTGGCCGACCGGTCGGCCACGCCGTAGAGCGCCCCGGCGAAGACCGTGATCGCGACGGTGACGGTCACGAACCCGGCGGTGGCGGCCACCATGGTCCGCGGCAGCCGCGTCCGCTGCAGCTGCTCCGTGGTGGTCGCCGTCCCGGCCGCCGGGCGCACGGCGGGCACGTCGTCCTCGGCGGTGTCGACCGCGCGCGGCCGCCAGAACGCCCGTCCCCACACCCGGGCCACGGCCACCAGGGTCAGCAGGCTCGTGACGACGGCGCCGCCGACCAGGACGTAGGGCCCGACCCCGCCCTCGGCGACCCCGGCCTCGATCAGGCCCAGCTTGCCGATGAAGCCCGACAGGGGTGGGATGCCGGCCAGGTTCATGGCCGGCACGAAGAACAGGACCGCCAGCAGCGGGCTGGCCTTGGCCAGGCCGCCCAGCTTCTCGGTGTTCGTCGTCCCGCCGTGCCGCTCGACCAGGCCGGTGGCCAGGAACAGCGTGGTCTGGATGGCGATGTGGTGGACCACGTAGAAGATCGCCCCGGCGGTGCCGGCCGTGGTGCCCAGCGCGACGCCGAACACCATGTAGCCGATGTGGCTGACCAGGGTGAACGACAGCATCCGCTTGACGTCGGTCTGCGCGATCGCCCCCAGGATGCCGACCACCATCGTCGCCAGCGCTGCCCAGAGCAGGACGTCGTCGAGGGCGCCCGTGGGGAACAGCAGGGTGTTCGTGCGGATGATCGCGTAGACGCCGACCTTGGTGAGCAACCCGGCGAACACCGCGGTCACCGGCGCCGGCGCGGTCGGGTAGCTGTCGGGCAGCCAGGCCGAGAGCGGGAAGACCGCGGCCTTGATGCCGAAGGCGACCAGCAGCATCGACTGCAGCAGCAGCTGCGTGCCGGCCGGGAGCTCGCCCAGCCGCACGGCGAGCTGGGCCATGTTCACCGTTCCCGTGGCGGCGTACACCAGCCCCACCGCGGCCAGGAACAGCAGCGAGCTGAGCAGGCTGACCACCACGTAGGTGACGCCGGCCCGGATCCGCCCGGCCGTGCCGCCCAGGGTCAGCAGCACGTAGCTGGCCGCCAGCAGCACCTCGAACCCGACGTAGAGGTTGAACAGGTCCCCGGCGAGGAAGGCGTTGCTGACGCCGGCGACCAGCACCAGGTAGGTCGGGTGGAAGATCGACAGCGGCGTGTCGGTCTCGTCGCCGTCGGCGACGCCCTGCCCGACGGCGAACACCAGCACACCGAGGGTGACGGTGTTGGCGACGACCAGCATGAGCGCCGACAGCCGGTCGACCACCAGCACGATGCCCAGCGGGACCGGCCAGCCGCCGATCGAGACGGAGGTGGCGCCCTGCGCGTCGGCCAGGAACAGCAGCGCCACCGAGACGCCCAGCACCCCGGACAGCACCGTGATGCTCACCGCGCGCTGCAGGTGGGGATGCCGGCCGACCAGCAGCGCGCCGGCAGCGCCCAGCAGCGGCAGCAGCACCGGCAGCGGGGTCAGCACCCGGATGAGGTCCTGCATCAGCGCGCCCCCTCCTCGTCGGGTCCGCCGCCGGCGCGGGTGCGGCCGACCTCGCCCACCGCCCGGGCCTCCGCGGACTCGTTCTCGGCCTCGATCGCACCGGCCAGGCCGAGCCCCACGTCGTCGGAGGGGGTGGCCGCCTCGACGCTGAGCCCGTCACCGGGCCCGCGGTCGGCGGGGTCGAGCTCCTCGGGGTCGCGTTCGTCGGCGTCGATCTCCTCGCGGGTGGCCACCCGCAGATCCTCGGCGTCGTCCTGCACGACCTCCTCGCGCACCAGCCGCCACGAGCGGTAGATCATCGCCAGCACGAACGCCGAGATGCCGAACGTGATCACGATGGCGGTCAGCGCGAGCGCCTGCGGCAGCGGGTCGCTGATCGCCGACTCGTCGTCGACCGGCAGGATCGGGGCGATGCCGGCCGCCCCGCCGGCCGACAGCAGCAGCACGTTGGTGGCGTTGCCCAGCATGAGGAAACCCAGCAGCACCCGGGTCAGGCTGCGGTCCAGCAGCAGGTAGACCCCGGCCGCGTAGAGCCCGGCGATGACCACCGGCAGCACGATCGTGGGGATCACCGGGCACCGTCCCGGGCCACCGCGCCGCTGCTGACGTCGCTGTCCTGGTCGCTGTCCTGGTCGCCGTCCTCGTCGTCGGCGTCGATCTGCGCGCCGAGGCTGCGCAGCACGTCGAGCACCAGCCCCACGACGATGAGGTAGACCCCGGTGTCGAAGAACAGGGAGGTGACCAGCTTGACGTCGCCGAGCACCGGCACGGTCCACTCGAGGATGGTGGTCTGCAGGGCGTCGACGCCGAGCACGAGGCCGGCGATGCCGGTGCCCCCGGCCAGCAGCAGGCCACCGCCGAGCAGCTTGCCGGGGTCGACGGGCGCTGCCTCGCCGAGCTCGTACCGCCCACCGGCAAGGTAGCGCAGCACGAGGGCCAGACCGGCGACGAGCCCGCCGGCGAACCCGCCACCGGGCGCGTTGTGCCCGCTGAACAGCAGGTAGAGGCTCAGCAGGACGATGGTGTGGAACAGCACCCGGGTGACCACCTCGAGGATCACCGACCGCCGCTGCGGCGACAGCGTGGCGCTGGCGACCAACCACCGGTCGCGCGGCGCGCGACGGGCGGCCACCGACGGGGTCGGCGCCCCGCTGGCCCGGGCCACGGAGCCGGTGCGCTCGCGGAGGAAGACCAGGCTGGCGACGCCGGTGGCCACCACGACCAGCAGCGAGACCTCCAGCAGGGTGTCCCAGGCACGGATGTCCACGAGGGTGACGTTGACGATGTTCTCGCCACCGCCGAACTCGTAGGCCTGCTCGGGGAAGTCGACCGAGACCGGGGTCGCCGTGCGGGCGCCGAGGGCGACGACGCCGACCCCGCCCATCACCAGCCCGACGGCGACGGCCAGCAGCCCGCGGGCGGACCGCTCGGCCCGGCGGTGGCGGTCGGAGATGTCCTTGGGCAGCTTGCGCAGCACCAGGACGAAGGTCACCAGGGTCAGGGTCTCGACCAGGAACTGGGTCAGCGCGAGGTCGGGGGCGCCGTGCAGCGCGAACAGCAACCCGACGCCGTACCCGGTGACCCCGACCACGAGGACGGCCGACAGACGTTGCCGGATGCGGACGGCGAGCGCGGCTGCACCGAGGACGACGACGCCGACCAGCGCCTGCACCGGGGTGTCCCAGAGCCGCAGCTCATCGGGCCACGGGGCGCGGAACAGCAGCACCGAGCCGGGCAGTGCGACGACGACGAGCAGGATGATGCCCAGGTAGGTGGGCAGCGACCCCCGCTGCGTGGCGCGGGTGGCGGTCTGGGCGACCCGGTCCAGCCCGCGCATGGCATGCCAGTAGCCCTCGTCGGCCGAGGGGTCCAGGGCCACCCGCCGCTGCAGCCGCGCGACCAGGTCGCGGGCGGCGAACAGGGCCAGGCCGCCGCCGAGGGTGACCACCGACAGCAGCAGGGCCGGCTGCCACCCGTGCCAGAGCTTGAGCTCCTCGGCCTCCTCCGCGACCAGCGGCAGCGTGTCGGCGTACCGCGCGGCCAGCGGCTCGAGGAGCGCGGAGAACGGCCCGGCGAGCAGGCCGAGCAGGGCCAGGACGACGGGGGCGGCCAGGAAGGCCGGCCCCGGCCGGTGCAGGTGCTCGGGCGCGGGGCGGACGGGGTCCACCCGCCGCACTGCGCCCCCGCTGCCGAACGCCCCCCACAGGAACCGCGCGGTGTAGGCGACGGTCAGCACCGAGCCCAGCACCAGGCCGAGCAGGGTGACCCAGGCCCAGGTGGGGTCGGCCAGACCGCCGTCGAGGTAGGCGGTGAAGGCGGCCTCCTTGCCCACGAAGCCCAGCAGCGGCGGCAGCCCGGCCATGGAGGCGCCGGCCAGGACGGCGGCGACGGCGAGCACCGGCACCCGCCGGCCCAGCCCGTTGATGTCGCGCAGGTCACGGGTGCCGCAGGTGTGGTCGACGACGCCGGCCACGAGGAACAGGGTGGACTTGAACAGCCCATGGGCCAGCAGCATCGCGATGCCGGCCGCGGCGGCCTCCCGGCTGCCGGTGCCGACCAGCACCATGAGGAAGCCCAGCTGGCTGACGGTGCCGAAGGCCAGCAGCAGCTTCAGGTCGTACTGGCGCAGCGACCGGTAGCCACCCAGCAGCATGGTGGCCAGCCCGAGCCCGATGACCACCGGCCGCCAGCCCGGGGTGTCGGCGAAGCCGGGGGCCAGGCGGGCGACCAGGTAGATGCCGGCCTTGACCATGGCCGCGGCGTGCAGGTACGCGCTGGTGGGGGTGGGGGCCTCCATCGCGGCGGGCAACCAGAAGTGGAAGGGCACCATGGCGGACTTGGTGACCGCGCCGGCCAGCACGAGCAGGATGCCCACGGTCACCTGCGGTCCGCTACCAGGGTTCGCGACCACCTCGCTGAGCAGGTAGCTGCCGCTGGCCTGGCCGACCATGACCAGCCCGACCAGCATCGCCAGCCCGCCGGCGGTGGTGACGACCAGGGCCTGCTGGGCGGCGCGACGGCCGGCGACCTTCGCGCCGCTGCCGCCGATCAGCAGGAAGGAGAAGACGGTGGTCAGCTCCCAGAACACGTAGAGCAGGAGCATGTCGTCGGCGACGACGAGGCCGAGCATCGAGCCGGCGAAGGCCATGAGCACGCCGGCGAAGCGGCCCAGACCCTCGTCGTCGGGCTCGAAGTAGCGGGCGCAGTAGACGAAGACCAGTGCCCCGACCCCGGTGACCAGCGCGGCGATGGTCAGTGCCAGGGCATCCAGCCGCAGCGTGACGGCGAGGTCGAGGGCGGGGATCCAGGTGGTGCGCTCGTCGACCGTGCCGCCGTCCAGCACCGTGGCCAGCTGCGCACCGAGCCAGGCGAACCCGGCCGCGGGCACCAGCGCCAGCGGGTAGAAGGCCGACCGGCCCCACCAGCGCACCAGGACCGGCGCCAGGACGGCGGCCGCCAGGTGTGCGAGGAGGAGCAGGCCCACGGGTCTCCATCACGGTCGGGGGACGCCGGACGGCGCGCGTGTTCGTTTCGTTCGATTTACAGTCTGCCGGTGGATTCCCGGATGCGCGAGTCGACGGTGCACCCGCCGGCCGACCTGCCGGCACTGCCCCCGGCTCCGTGGGTGCTGTGCGGGGCCGACGGGACGGCGGTCCACCTGCCCGCCGAGGCGTGGGAGGTGCTGGGCCGGGCGCTGGAGGCCTTCGACCACGGCGCCGCGGTGACCCTGGTGCCGCACGAGCGCACGCTGACCACGCAGGAGGCGGCCGACCTGCTGGGGGTGAGCAGGCCGACCGTGGTGCGGCTGCTCGACCAGGGGGCGATCCCCTACGACCAGCCCGGCAGCCACCGCCGGCTCAAGCTCTCCGACGTGCTGGCGCACCAACGCCGCTGCCACCACGAGGACCCGGCACCCGACTGACAGTGAGGATGGTGGAGAGCACCGCAGCGGGTCGTTCCTGACCCACCGACTGACTGACTTCGGGTCTTCAACGGGATCTGTCGGTTCGACCTGCTGCGGTGCTCGTGCACCCACCGCCGAGGGTTCGTGACCTCATAGGAGCTTGTGCCAGCAAGCACCCGTCACTGTCTTGTCCGCTCGCCTTGGTGGTGCGTGCCGTCCCCACCACC